>CAIWAX010000141.1 GCA_903910795.1 uncultured Anaerolineae bacterium | reverse complement strand
TGAAAGTCGGCTAAAGCCGACTCATGCACGCTTCGTTGCAAGCCCGAAGGGCTTTCTCGCAATAAGCAGGGGCTTTAGCCCCTGCTTTAGCTTTTTCCACCATTTACGTGAAAGCCTTGATTTTTTTCAGCACCCAGGAAAATTCCTCGGATATAATTCCTATGTCAGCCAGAGGCTTGTTTTCTGGGAAATTTCATCCTTCGGGAGCCAGATAGCCAACCAGTACGCTGAAGGAAACCGATTTCAAGAGCCCGCCATTCTGCCAGTCTCACAACAATCCATTTGCCCTGAAAGCAGAGCGCTCCATCTTATGCTCAACCCTGATCAACCAAAACGAACACCCCTTCCATCCCAGGCCAGGCCAGCCTTCACACACACCCTGGCGGCGCTGACGGTATTGGTTATCTTGATCGTGGCTGCGGTCATTGCTGATCAGCAGGCCGTTTTAGTTGAAAATAGAAGCGTTCACGGAGTGGCTTCCCTGCTGTTAGAGCAGGAGTATATCGGCTCAGTCATCCAGCAATCCGCATTCCGCCAACCCGACCTGCTGCCTGTTTATGGCAGTTCGGAATTGGTGGTGACCAACACGCCATACCGCGCTTTTACTTTCTTTAGCACATACCCAACCGGCTTTAATGTTTTTGAGGTTGCCAAGGGCGGCGATACGAATATAAACATGGCCCAGGATTTGGCTTCACTCGGGCCAATCTTGAGGGGCAAGAAAGTGGTCATCTCATTTACACCCACGGCGTTTACCCAACCCGCAGCCAGTCAGGAAAGCTACGCAGGCAATTTTTCTCTCCTGCACGCCAGCGGTCTTATCTTTAGCCCCTATCTGAGTATGGACATCAAGAAAAGAGCGGCTGGACGTATGGCGGCCTACCCTGCAACCCTGGTTAAGTCCCCCCTGTTGCAATTTGCCATTGATAACCTTACCCAGAATACCTGGGCAAATGACGGCCTGTACTATGCCTTGTTTCCGTTTGGACAACTGGACAACTTTCTTTTCAAGCTGAAGGATCATTATGCCATTTGGCAAATTATCTCATCGAAGAGAAATTTGCCGATGAAACGCCAGGCACAGACCATTAATTGGCAAGCGGCAATTTCAAGCGTTCGAGCGGCCCAAAAACTCAGAACCAACAATAACCAATTTGGGGTGGATAACAATGCCTGGATGCGTAATGGCTGGGGGGGCGTGGTTCAATTTCGCCCAGCCGGGTCACAGGATCAGTCATATATTAACCGCTTGAATAATTCGAAGGAATGGGACGATTTCAGGATTGTCCTGGATATCTTGAAACAAATGGGCGCGAAACCTCTGATTTTGAGCAGGCCAATCAACGGCCCGATGTATACGGCGGGTGGGATTTCGAAGGAAGCGCAATCTGTTTATTACAACAAGCTAAAGGCCCTGGTGGATTCTTATCATTATCCGCTGGTCGATTTTCAACAATACACCAGCGATCCATACTTCAGCATCGATTATCCATCGCACACCAGCCCGGTAGGCTGGGTATTGGTGGATCAGGTGCTGGATGCTTTTTATCATGACCAACTCCATTAGACCTCTCATCTTGGCCCTATCTTTCCTTCGAGGCCCCAGTGTCCGTTGTGGTAAAAAGGGTTTTCCCATTAAAAACAGCGGCGCCATAATATCTATCTGCCAGGTGAGGCTGAATTTCTGGTATCATTCGGCCAACTTTAATTCAGGACTATTTAAATGAAGAAATCAACCGTTTTACTGGGCTTTGGCGCGCTCCTGGCCGCTGTCTTTTTCTTTTTCACCTTTCGCGGGCCGCGCAAACGCTTCTGGCAGCGCATGACCGGCACCGGGCTGTCACTCGGCACACTGGCGCTGGTCACTCAGCCGGAGCTGCGCAAAACGCGCATCGGGCCAAAGGAGATCATACTGGGGCTGCTCTCGGCAGCCGGGCTGTACGGTATCTTCGCGCTGGGAGATAAGATTTCGCGCGTGGTGGTGCCAAACGGCGGCGAGCAGATCGAGTCGATCTACTCGCTCAAGCGCATCCGCCCGCGCAGGGAGTTGATGCTGCGCCTGGGGTTGATCATCGGCCCGGCCGAGGAGTTTTTCTGGCGCGGCTTTTTGCAGAACGGCTTGATGGAGCAGTACGGCACGTTGTGGGGCACGATCCTGGGCGTGGCGGCTTACGGCGGGGTGCATCTAGCCAGCGGCAACTTCACCCTGATCGGCGCGGCGACCATCGCCGGGGCTTTTTGGGGCGGGCTGTACGCGCTGGGTTTCCCGCTCGGCGCGCTGGTGGTCAGCCACATCGCCTGGGATAACATCATTTTCCTGATCGCCCCCACCACAAAGCTGGCGGAAGAGCAGCAATAGTATTTCTGTTTGGAACCCAGAAACCATTTGCCAGACAGGATACAAAGTACATGCCGGAAAACCCGCCGGGCGAAGATAAAACCTTTTAAGGTGCAACGCACTTTCTGATTGCGTCAGTGCCGTACCAGGCCAGGCGCCTTGAAGATGAGCATCACTTGCCAGCGTGAAAGTGCGTTGCACCTATGAGTGCGCCAGCACCAGGCCAGGTGCAACGCACTTTCTGATCGCGTCAGTGCCGCGCCAGGCCAGGCGCCTTGAAGGTGAGCATCACTTGCCAGCGTGAAAGTGCGTTGCACCTGAGTGCGCCGCACCAGGCCAGGTGCAACGCACTTTCTGATTGCGCCAGTGCCGCGCCAGGCCAGGCGCCTTGAAGATGAGCATCAC
>CAIWAX010000140.1 GCA_903910795.1 uncultured Anaerolineae bacterium | reverse complement strand
GTCAACCAGGCAGCCCATTTCAAATTCTTTGGGACGTTTGCCGATTGTGTTTTCGATTCTCTGGCGACTGGAGTGAGGATGTGCTTCTTTGAAACATAGAGAAGCTGCCTCTTCCAAAAAAGAACCGGCATAATTGTAAAGGAAGCGCCCTTTGTTTTGATAAACATCAATTAATTCCCCTTCTTCGCCGGTAACGCCAAGCACCTGATAAATCAGGAAATGAGATTTATCGTCATCCTGCATCGCTTCAACCCGAGCCGCCATCTTTGACTTTAATTCGTCTGCATAAGATACGGCCAGTTCACGGATTTTGTCTTCAATTGCCATGATGACACTTTTTCCAATACCCACATTATGCCTTTGGAATATTTTTATCACGCCAAGGGTCCGCGCCTGTTCAGCGTCACCATCAAACCGTAGGTGGCAAACATCAGCGCGACGCCGCCGAACACGATCGAAAAGACCATCTGCGGGCCGGTCAGGTCGATCACCTGGCCGACGGCCCACGGCAGCAGCATCCCGCCAAAATTATCACCGAGCATGATGATGGTGCTCAGGCGGGCGGTCAACTTGATGGACTGGCCTGCCAGGGTGAAGCCCATCGGCCAGAGCGGGGCCATGCACAAACCGAACACGATCGTCAGCAGCCATAACAAAAGGGAAGAGGGCGGCAGCAGCATCGCCAGGCACATACTGGCCACGCAGCCGGTCAGCGCCACCGGCAGCACCTGCTGGGGCCGGAAGCGCGCCGCGAGCGGGATCGACATCAGGCGGCCAAAAGTGAAGAAGAACCAGAAACCCGAGGTCAGGTAGGCCGCGCCCTGCGGGCCGAAGATCTTGAGCGTGGTGACCACCGTATACAGCCAGCTCGAAAAGGTGCGTTCGGTGCCGACATAGAAAAACAGGTAAAAGGCCGCCACCAACACCAGCGGGCTGATCGCCGCGGAACGCGCATCCCCGGCCTGGCCGCTTTCAGAACGCAGCGGGCTGGGGCTGTGGGGCAGCAAGAGGATTTTCAACCCAACAAGCAGGCCATACACGCCCACAATCCAATAAGCCCACTGGTAGCCGTTCGGGAAAAGAATCAACCCGCCAATCATGAAAGGTGCCAGAAATCCACCCAGACCGGAGGAGAAGTGCAGGCCGATCAGGAAGGGCCCAACCTCTTCGCCGTGCGTCCAGACCAGCATCAAATTTCCGCCCGTGATAAACAGGCCCTCGCCGATGCCTTTGACCAGGATCAGCGCCATCAGCAGCCAGAAGGCCGGCACAATCGGGAGCAGCAGGGTCAGCGCGGCGCTGACCAGCAGCGCGCCGCCGATCACCATGTGACCTTTCAGACGGTCAAACAAGCGCGCGCCGAGCAGGTTCCCGAGCACAAAGCCGGCCGAACCGACCAGGAAGATGGCGCCCATCTGCCCCAACCGGCTGCCGGTCTGGCCGGCCAGGTTCGGCAGAGTCGGCCCATACACGCTCAGCGACAGGCCCAGGTAAACAAAGACCAGGTAATAATGAATGGAATGCCGGTTGGCTTCCTTCTTTAAAAATTCAGAGATGCGATTCAAGGTGATTCCTTCAGGACAAAATAAGCGCCATATTCCCCGATTATGACACAAAAACGGTCAGCGCTGCCCACAATCGTGAAGGAAAGCAGGCCGGTTTTTGGAACTGAGGGTCATTCAAGCAAGTGCAGCACAAGCGCCTGCTGTATAATTTAAGTTAATTTTGAACGACTCCACAAAAAAGTGCAGGAACGACCGAATGATATTGCCAGATAAGCGCGACCCCAGGTTCATCACGCTGCGCCGCGGCGGCACCCTCCAGGATTCCGATCATCACCTGCTGGCGCTGTGGGCAGCCGATTGCGCAGAGCATGTGCTGCACTTTTTCGAGGAATTGCGACCCAATGACAAGCGGCCGCGTCGGGCCATCGAATTGGCGCGTGCCTGGACGCGCGGTGAGATCATGATGTCCCATGCCCGCGCGGCGGCCGGCCATGCCAACGCGGCGGCCAGAGACTTGAGCGGGGCTGCCCGGCACGCCGCACATGCGGCCGGGCAGGCGGCTGCGGTGGCGCATGTCGCGGCGCACGAGTTGGGTGCGGCGGCCTACGCGATCAAGGCCGCGCGTGCCGCGGCGCCTGCCGACCACGCTGAGGAAGCTGGCCGCCGGGAGTGCGAGTGGCAGCGCGCCCAGCTTCCGGGTGAAATCCGGGAGCTGGTGCTTGACGACCAGAGGTTGCGCAACGGGATCTGCTGGGTCGTTTTCGATTTTTGAGCGGCGCGCCGCATCTGCCCAACCCCGCCATGGACGCGGCACAGGCGGATGGGGAAGTCCGGCGGCTTTTCTGCCTTGCCTCTGGATACACCGGTAACCCCCGCTGTGTATATAAGTAACTCATACCAAGTACTTCTGTTGTCGCCCTTTTACCCCAGCAGCCCCTCCGCGAAGCCCAGCAGGGCCTGGACATCGTCGAAGTTGGTGATCATGCCGACCGAGATGCGCACCGCGCCGCTGTTCTTGCCGTCAATGCACAGGCGGAAATCGTCCAGGGTCAGGCGCTGTTCGTGGCCCGGGCCGTGGAAGCAGACATCCAGCTCGACGCGCGAGATGCCCAGCGCCAGCTCGCCCGCGCCGGGGTTGCAGAAACAACCCGTGCGCAGCGAGATGTTGACCCGGTTGGCGGCCTGCTCGATAAAGCGGTGATCGAGCGGCTGGCCGTGCGCGTCAAAGAAGTTGACCGTCACCGCGCCGCCGCGCGCCTCAGTGCTGAGCGGGCCGTACAGCCGCACGAGCGGCAGACCGCTGGAGTGACGCAGGGCAGTCAGGTTCTCCAGCAGCCAGCCGGTCAGGCACCTGACGCGCGTCTGAATGCTCTCGATGCCGATCGATTGGATGTGCTTCAACCCAATCTCGACCGCCGGGATGTTCAAAAAATCGACCGTGCCGTCTTCAAAGGCGGCGTGACCCTCGGCCAGGTAATACTTGTCGCCCTGCACTGAGGCGACCGTGATGGTGCCGCCTGCGAACCAGGGTTTGTGCAGTTTGCGCAGCGCGGAACGACGCGCCACCAGCGCGCCCAGCCCGGTGGGATAGCCAAAAATCTTGTAAAACGAGAGCGGCACAAAGTCCGGTTTGTACTTGGAGAGGTCGAGCGGGTTGGTGGGCGCGAAGGCAGCCGCATCCATCAGCACATCCCAACCGGCAGCCTGCGCCTTTTCGATCCAGTCCAGCGGGTGCTTGACCGAGGAGAAGTTGGATTGAGCCGGGTAGGCGAACAGGTTGTTGCCGCCCGGGCGCGCCTTGCCCAGCGCCTCCGTCAGCATACCCTCATCCACGCGCATATCAGGCAGCGCCACCGGCAGGTAGGTGACCGCCGCGCCTTTGCCGTGCGCGAATTCGCGGATGCCGTTGACCGAATTGTGGTTGTCAAAAGTCAGCAGGAAATGGTCATCCGGGCCAAAGGGATAGGCCTCACCCACGATCTTGAGCGCGCCGCTGGCGTTGGCGGTGAAAATCACATCGTATTCGGCCGGATCGGCGTTGAAGTAGGACAGCACATAGGCGCGTGCCGAGTCGACATATTTCGTGGCGGCCTGCGAGGTGGGGTTGGAGGAGTGCGGGTTGCCGAAAGTGTTCTCCAGCAGGATCTGCTGGTGCTTTCTGACCTGCGACTCGGCGTAGAGGCCCGCGCCGGTGTAATCTAGGTAGACGTGCCCGGCCTGATCCAGGCGGCGGTAATCCTCGGCGCGCAGTTTGTCGATGTGCAGGGTGCTGGCGTAGGCGGGATATTTCTTCAAAAACTCGGCGTACCCGGTGGTGGTGACAGTTGTGTCCATGTTTTTATTCCTCGAATCTATTTTAACCGGAATATGAGGATATGGGGCCGCTGTTTGGCGGGGAAACATAAACGCGGGTTGGCTGACCCTTTTTCACGCACCCGGCCGTGCCCTCCGCACGACCATCATCCCACCATCCAGACTTCGGAAATCTTAAAGATTTCCGAAGTCTGCGAGCATCAAAAAAAAAAAACAGGCCCCTGTTTTTCCAGGAACCTGTTGTTTTTTGTTTTTTTATGCCGCTGTGTTACAGCCGTCAACGCTGAATTTGATCCGTTATCTCAGTTGTTATCGTAGCCCCGGCTGCGGGTTTCAACCTGTTTTTCGCCGCTCACTTCCGCCAGGAAGTCATTGTGATCCATGGGGCGGGAGAACATCGGGTAGTTCTTTTCAACCGCCATGCGCTGTTCTTCCTCGCTCAACGTCGCGGTGCAATCCTTGAGCGTGACCACGTTGTAGCCCTTCTCATAACCGGAGCGCATGGTTGATTCAACACAGCAGTTGGTCAGAAAACCACCCAGGGCGATATTATTGATCCCGCGGCTGCGCAGGATGAAATCCAGGTTGGTGCTGGCGAAACCGCACAGGCCGCGTTTGCCTTCAATCACGATATCCTGCGGCTCAGGCTTGAGCACATCGATGATTTCTGCGCCCCAACTGCCCTTGCGGAAGGATTTGCTGTCAACCACACCCTTCAGGATGCCATAGGGTTCCGCTGTCAGTTCATGATAATCATCCGTGAAGGTGATCGGTTCGTAAATGATCGTGATGCCAAGTTCGCGCGCTTTCTTGACGGTCTCAACGGTATTGGCGAGCATGTTGGTGCTCTCCATAACCTGTTTAACGGCGCCATGCAGTGTGCCGCCCTCGGAAGTAAAGTCGTTCTGATATTCAATGAGAACCAGTGCTGTCTGTTTCGGATCCATGGCAAATGCTCCTTATGACTATGGTTGGCGGGTTGAATTAAAACAGGGCTATTATAGCACCGGGGGTAGGTTGAAATGTTAATATCATATTATGGCGGGGTTTTCAGGGCTGCTGCCATCCACCGCGCACCCCGACGCCCTTGCGCGCCCACACGGTTCACAACCATCACACCCCCGGCGGTAACCCTAACCAGAATTCCGAAGTCTTCCAGACTTCGGAATTCTTATTCACTCTCACCCCTCCCAGACGCGCGCGCTGATCTTCTGGATTTTGGCCTCGTAGGCCGCGATCAAGGTACGGCAGGGGCAGGTCTGCCGTGCTGGC
>CAIWAX010000139.1 GCA_903910795.1 uncultured Anaerolineae bacterium | reverse complement strand
TGCCCTAAGCCCACATGCTTGTGGTGGGTTGCGACTTCGCGGTGAAATTTTTAATCTTTGTTCGGCCGCAAAATCTTTCAAAATGCGGAGTAATACTTTTACAGGCCCTTAGTGGGGGAAGTGTAGTTAATATTGTTTCATGCCATCATGATCTGACTCGTTTACCTGAGCTTTTCCCTTTTAACTTTTCGATTGGTGGAAGTACTTTCCGGAGGGATTCGCGCTTTGAAGTTCAACGCCAAAGTGGTCGGTTGGAGATAGTCAACCGAAGTAGCCAGCGTTTTGAGGTGATCTTGTAGATAGGGGATAAAGAGACGATCAGCCCCGCGCAAGCGCCACAATCACAATCAGGATCGCCAGCGCCCAGCGGTAATAGACAAACCCATTGGCGGAGTGTCTCTGGAGGAATACCAGCAGATATTTGACGCAAAAGTAACCGCTGACCGCGGCCGTGATGAAGCCAACCGGAAAAAGCAGCAGCTCAGTCTGCGAGAAACCTGCGCCAGCCTGATATTGCTGGTAGACATCCCACAGGCTTTTCAAACCTGCGCCGGCGATGATGGGGGCGCTGAGCAGGAAAGAAAAGCGGGCGGCGGCCTCGCGTTTCAGCCCGAGGGCCAGACCGGCGGTGATAGTGCTGCCGGAACGGGAAACGCCGGGGAAAATGGCCAGCGCCTGGGCCAGGCCGATCCAGATCGAATCCCGGAAAGTAATAGTTTTCATCTCGCGTGTGTGTCTGGCCAGCCGCTCGGCCGCGAAAAGAGCAGCAGCCAGCAAGGCAATGATGACTGCCATGATTATCATCGCCTGGGGGTTGATGGGCGCATCCGGTTGGTGGAAAAGCTGGTCGATCTTGCTTTCGCCGAGCACGCCCGCGATCCCGCCGGGTATGCAGCCAATCACCAGCAGCCACGCCAGGCGGCGGTCGGGATCAGCGCCAATTTTGCGTTCCAGCAGGCTGGCCCACCCGGCGCGAAACAGGCGCACCCAATCCGTAAAAAAGAACCACAGTACCGCGAGCAGCGTTCCCAGGTGCAGCGCCACATCAAAGGACAGGCTGGTGAGAGCTTGATTCTGCCAGCCAAAGAACCAGGGCACCAGGATCAAATGCGCGGAGCTTGAGATAGGGATGAATTCGGTCAACCCCTGAACGATTCCCAAAATGACTGCTTGCAAGAGGATGGTCACAGCGGCTGCTCCCTGATGGTTTTATGCCAGGGCTGGGAATTGGATGGAGATTTTGAGGCCGCCGGATGGGCGGTTTTCGGCGTGGATGGTCCCGCCCTGGGCCTCGACCAGGCGTTGGGCGATGGCCAACCCCAACCCAGCGCCGCCGGAGGCGCGGGAGCGGGATTTTTCGGCGCGCCAGAAGCGCATGAATATTTTGGGTAGATCTTCGGGGGGGACGCCGGGGCCGTCGTCGCAAACGCTTAGCCGCACTTCCCCGGCGCTCTTTTCAAGGGTCAGGAGCACGCTGCCGCCCTCGGGGGTGTAGCGCAGGGCGTTGCTGACGAGGTTGGCGGCGACCTGCTTGATGCGCTGCGGGTCGACTGAAATGAGGGCATCTGCGGCACTGTTTTCAGTAAAATTCAGGCGGATGTGTTTATCATCGGCTTCGGCCTGGAAGAGGTCGATGACGCGCAGGGCGATTTCGCCCAGGTTGACCTGCTTGTGTTCGAAGTGAAGCTGGCCGGTTTCGGCGAGGGTCAGGAGGCGCAGGTCTTCCACCAGGCGCTCGAGCAGGTAGGTTTCTTCGAGCGCAGGAATGATCTGCTCCGGGCTGGGCTGATAAACGCCGTCCACAATGCCTTCCAGGCGGCCGCGCATGACGGTGAGCGGGGTGCGGAGTTCGTGGGCAATGTCGGCCAGCATATTGCGGCGTTCGTTGTCGCTTTGTTCCAGCGAGGCGGCCATGTGGTTGAAACTGTCGGAGAGGGCGCGCAGGTCGTGCGGGCCGGAGGCGCGCACGCGGGTGGAGAGATCGCCGCCCGCCACGGCGCGCGCCGCGGCGATGACTTCGGCGAGCGGAGTGACGAAGCGGCGCATGAGGAACAGTCCGATGATGACGGTGGGGAGGGCCATGACCAGCGAGATGATGAGGATGGGCCACAGAAATTCGAGGGAGATTTGACCCTGGGCCGCGAAGAAGGAGGAATCGAGCAGCAGGGTGGCAATTACCTTGCCATTGGCAAGGATGGGGATGGCGGTTTCGTCCCGTACTAAACCGGGGACTATTTCGTCGCCTTTTCGGACGTAGGTGCTGCCGACCTGGGCGGTGTTTACGCTGCCGTGGTCCAGTACGACGCGGCCCTGCTCATCGAGCAGGATGGAGCGGTTCCAAAACTGGTGAAAATCGGTGATGGTCTCGGTTTGCGGCAGAATCTCCACCCCCTGCCAGTTTCCCTTGATCAGGTGGAAGGTTTCCAGGCGGGTCACGATCGGCCAGCGTTCGACCGGGCTGAAGCCGGAGGGGTAGGTTAGAAAATAGGCCATGACTACCAGTATGACGACGGTGATGAAGAATACTGCCGCGCTGAAGGCGCGCAGGAGCAGGATGAACAGGCGGGTCTGGATGGAGCGTACTGAGGAGGCCGTCATCTTAATTCCGTGAGGAACCCACAGGGCCTCCCACAGGGCTTCCCACAGGGCCTCCGGAACCTTCGGCACTTTCGAATTTATAGCCGACGCCGTGCACGGTGAAGATATAACGTGACTCGCCCGCTGCGGTTTCAAGTTTGCGGCGCAGGTTGCGGATGTGCGAATCGATGGCTCTTTCGTAGCTTTCAAAGGCGATGCCGTGCGCAGCCGTCAGAAGCTGGGCGCGCGAAAAAATACGCCCGGGCTGGCGCATGAGGGCGGCGAAGATTTCAAACTCGGTGGGGGTGAGCAGGATGGTTTTATCGGGCAGGGTGGCTTCAAAGCGTGTGCGATCGAGGCTGACTTCGCCAACGCGGATGACTTCGCTGGCAGGGTCGCCGCCGGCGCGTCGTAATACGACGCGTACGCGCGCCACAAGCTCGCGCGGGCTGAAGGGTTTGGTGATGTAGTCGTCGGCGCCCAGTTCGAGCCCGACCAGTTTGTCGCTTTCTTCGACGCGGGCGGTCAGCATGATGATGGGGATGTTGCCTTCGCGGCGGAGGGTGCGGCAAACGTCGAGGCCGTCCACGCCGGGCATCATGAGGTCGAGGACGATGAGGTCGGGTTTTTCGCGGCGGGCAGTTGCCAATCCTTGCAGGCCATCGGCGGCAGAGACGACGTCGAAGCCGGAGGCTTTCAGGTAGTCCTGGCAGATCTCTACGATTTTGTGTTCGTCGTCGATGACAAGGATTTTTTTTGGCATGGGTTGGTGGCCGGTGGTTTAGGGGTTTGGGTAGCGGTGGTAAGAATTAACTACTTCTCTCGCTAAGCCGCAACCCACTAATTACATGTAGCGCTTAGGGCGCAAAGTTTTTCTTTTGATTTTTTTCGGGTTCTTTGCCTGAGTGGGTGTATTTACGGCATTGAAAACCTGCGGATAAATGCTATGTTAATCTGAGCGAAGGGCCTCGACGGGCTGGAGGCTGGCGGCGCGGTTGGCGGGGTAGATGCCAAAGAACATGCCGATGGCGGCTGAGAAGATGGTGGCGAGCAGAATGGAGCTAAGAGTGATGGATGGTTCAAAGGCGTTGCCGGTGGCGGCGGCGACTCTGCCAACGGTGAAGGAGATGGCCCAGCCGAGCAGGATGCCTATCACACCGCCCAGCAGGCTGAGGAGGGATGATTCGGCCAGGAATTGGGTAAGGATGTCGCGTTTTCGGGCGCCGAGGGCTTTGCGCAGGCCGATTTCGCGGGTGCGTTCGACGACTGAGACGAGCATGATGTTCATGATGCCGATTCCGCCGACGAGGAGGGATATGGCTGCGATACCGCCCAGGAAGATGGTCAGGATGCCGGTGATGGAGGAAGCGGTTTGGAGCATGTCTTGTTGTGTAAAGACGGTGAAGTCATTGTCTGCGCCGACTGGGATGTTATGGCGGGTGCTCATAATCTGTTTGATCTCATCGGAGGCGGTTTGGGTCGTATCGGCACTGGTGGACTGCACAAAGATCAGATCCAGGTTGGATCCGGCGCGGTGGACGACCCGGTCGCGGGCAGTCGAGAGTGGTATGACAACCTGGTTGTCGGCGTTCCCGAAGGCGGAGCCGCCTTTGCTGGCCATGACGCCGATGATGCGGAAGGGTTGTCCGGCGATGCGGATGGTTTCTCCGACCAGGCCTTCTTTGCGGTTGAATAATTTATCGGCCAGGTCTGGCCCGAGGACGGCCACGGAGGCGTGCCCGAGGTAGTTTTCGTTTGAGATGAAGTCGCCTTCGGTGAGTTCGATGTTGCGCACTTCGCCGTAGGCGGTTGTGACGCCGTAGACGGTGGTGTTGGTGGTGTTGCCAAGTGCGGCGGCTTCGATTGCGCTGCCCTGCAGAACAGGGGCGACGGCAGCGACAGAGGGCGCGGCAAAGCGATCGTTGATGGCTTGTGAATCTTCCATGGTGAGGGGTTTTACGTTTTTGGCGGCGCTCTGGTTGCGGTTGGGGGGGCCGACCTGGTTGCCGGAGAATACGAATAGGACGTTGGTGCCAATGCCGTTGATGGAGCCGGTGATGGAGTTTTGGGCGCCCTGGCCGACTGCGAGCATGGCGATGACGGCGGCTACACCGATGACGATGCCCAGGATGGTCAGCCCGGAACGCATTTTATTGCCGCTCAAACTTTCAAGGGCTTCGATAAAAATTTGGGTAGTACTCATAAAGTCTCCGTATCTACCATGCCGTCACGGATGCGGATGGTGCGTTGGGTTTGTGCTGCGATGCGGGGGTCGTGGGTGACGATGATGAGGGTGGTGCCAGATTGTTTGTTGAGGTTCAAGAGCAAATCCATGATTTCCTGCCCAACTTTTGAGTCGAGGTTGCCGGTGGGTTCGTCGGCCATGATGATGGCGGGGTTGTTGACCAGCGCCCGCGCAATGGCGACGCGCTGCTGCTGGCCGCCAGAAAGTTCGAAGGGTTTGTGGAAGATGCGTTCTTCCAGGCCAACGGAGATCAGGGATTGGCGCGCGCGTTCTTTGCGGCCGGTGCGCATCCCGGAGTAGCGCAGGGGCAGTTCGACGTTGGAGAGGGCTGTGGCGCGTGAGAGCAGGTTGAAGCTTTGGAAGATAAAGCCGACTTTGCGGTTGCGGACGTTGGCTAGTTGGTCATCGTTCATGCCGGCTACGGATTCGCCGTCCAGGATGTAGGTGCCGGAGGTTGGGCGATCCAGGCAGCCGAGGATGTTCATGAGGGTTGATTTGCCGGAGCCGGAAGGGCCGACAATGGCGACGACTTCTCCGCGCTGGATGCTCATGTTCAGGCCGCGCAGGGCCTGTACTTCCACATCGCCCATCTGGTAAGTTTTCACCAGGTTTTCTGCGATTATGACAGTTTCACTCATTGATGCCTCATTTATACGATAAAGTACGTGATCCGCAGACGATTTGCTGAAGCAAATCGCGCAGATTTTAAAAATAATTTTTTGTCAAGAATTAACCATTTCTCTCGCTAAGACGCACTCCACTAATTACATGTGGGCTTAGGGCGCAAAGTTTTTGATTTTTTCGCGTTCTTCGCGTCTTTTGCGTGAGGTGTTTTTTTACTGAAATTACACTATATTATTAGCCGCCGAAGGGGCTGCCGGTAGTGGAGGGCGGGTTCAGGATGACCAGATCGCCTTCCTTCAGGCTGCCGCCGATCACTTCGCTGTTCAGGTCAGAAGTTGCGCCCAGTTGGATATCGACGGCCAGGGGTTTGCTATCCTGGAGCACGTAGACCACGCGCTTGCCGTTCACCTGGCGCACAGCCCGGTTTTGCACGAGCAGCGCGTCTTTGATTTCCTTGACGGTGATGGTCACGGCGGCAGTCATGCCAGGTTTGACCAGTTGATCGGTTTCGGTCAATTGAACGGTCACGGTGAAATTGACACCGCTGCCGCTCGAATCGCCGGCCTGACTGATCTTGGAAACTTTGCCCGCGTACGATTTGCCCTGCACGGCATCGAATGTGATGGTGACTGGCTGTCCGACGGTGATGTTGTTGATGTCCACTTCCGAGATTTGCAAGTCAACCAGCAGGTTTGAGATATCGTCCATGCGGTAGGCCAGTGTTCCGGGGGAAACGAGATCCCCGGCCACTGGTTCAGCCTGGGTGATGACGCCGTTGAATGGAGCGATGATTTTCGATTGGTTGATGGTGGATTCGGCCGCGGCAATTTTGGCGTTGGCGGAGGCGATATCGTCACTGGTTGGGCCGTTCTGCAGACGGTCGACTTCACGTTGGGCGTCGGCCTGTTGGGCCTTGGCCACGACCAGGTTGGCCTGGTATTTTTCGGTATCAAGCGTGGTGGGTTTGCCAGTGTACCAATCCAGCTTTTGGGTCAGGTCAACGATCTTTAATCGCAAATTGGAGACAGTCAGTGCGGCCTGCGCCTTGCTTGAATCGCCATCCGGCCGGTGGGCAAAAAGCTTATAGTTGTCTTCGGCTTTCATCAGATCGTGCTGGGCGATGACAATGTTGGCCTGGGTTTGCATTACCAGGTTATCTGAGGCGCGTTTGTACGAAATACTGTCGACCTTGTCCTGGGCATCCTTGACGGCCTGCTTGGCATTGGCCAGGTTCTGTTCGGCTTGCGCCAGGTTGGTGTTGGAGGCCATCAGATCGGAGAGGTTCTTTTGGGCGCTGATCAAATCGGCCTGGGCCAGGATGATGCTTTGCGACATGGAAGTCTGTACGAGGGAAGCCAGCACATCGTTGGCCTGAACGCTGTCACCAATTTTGGCGGCGACATTTTCCACCCGGCCGCTGGTTTGCCAGGTGAGTGTGGCGCTTTGTCCGGCGTGGACTGTGCCTGTGGCGCCCACGCTGGCAGTCAGTGAGCCGCGCGCGGCCGCGATGGTCTGGTAGGTGCTGGTGCTGGCGGCCTGTTTGTTACGCTGCCAGTAGAAAACCGCGCCGGCCGCGATGATTATCAGTAATATGACAATCCAAAATTTCTTGATAAAGTTTCCGATGTTCATAACGATCCTCCTGTACCTTGTTCAATCCCGTGCAGAAATCGGGATTACTATAAATAATTTCGCCACGGGCGTTATTTTTGGGTTGTGATTAGGGCGCGCTGGTGGGGGTTAGGCCGGGGACAGGTGTGTTGGCGGGTGGGTTCAAGATGATCAAATCTCCGGTTTTTAGATTGCCGCCGACCACCTGGCTATTATCGTTGGCGCTGGCACCCAGCCGGATGTTGACCGGCACTGCCTGGTTTTCCTTGAGCACATAGACAATGCGTTGACCGTTCAGCATGCGCACCGCGCTGTTGGGTACCATCAGGGTGTTGGTTACCTGGTTGACCGCGATGGTCACTACCGCGGTCATACCGGGTTTCACAAGCTCATCCGCATCTGTCAGGGTTATGCTAACCTTGTAATTGACTCCGCCCTGTCCGGCTTTGGCAGACAGGTTTACTTTTGATACAAGGCCCTGGTAGGTTTTATTGGGGATGGCATCCAGCGTGATGGTTACCGGCTGGCCGGCGGCGATATTGTTGATGTCCACTTCCGAAATTTGAAGATCCACCAGCAGGTGCGAGAGGTCATCCACGCGAAAGGCCGTTTGACCGGCGGAAACCATGTCACCAGTTTGGGGTTTTGCCGCGGTCACGGTTCCGTCAAATGGCGCGATGATTTTGGCAAGATTGAGCGTAGCCTGCGCGGCTGCCAGTTGAGCCCGGGCGCTATCCACATCAGCGGGGTTTTTCCCGCCCGTGTAGCGATTCACGTCGCGCTGCGCATCCTCTTCTTTGGCAATCGCCAGGTTTAATTCAGCCCTGGTTTGATCCATCAACAGATCGCTGGGCCGGCCTGTAAACCAGTTGTAATTGGAAATCAGATCTGCCAGGTTGAATTTGCTACTGAGGACGGTCAGATTGAAATCTGCTTTGCGGCGCAAGTCATCTCCGGTTCTGTTATAACGCAGGTGTCTGACCCACTCCAGGAATTTCAATCGAAGCTGCGCTGCCTTGATCTTATCCTGGAAGTCTTTGATTAATTCCCCGGGAGCGCGGCCCTCTGAGGTCCAATTGTAAAAATCCAGCTTGATCTGGGCATCCATAACTGCTTGTTTCGCATTCGCCAGGTTTTGCATGGCTTGCGCCTGGCCGCTATTTGATAGGAGCAGGTCATCAAGGTTCTTTTGGGCAGTCAATAAGTTTGCTTCCGACAGCCGGATATTGGATGGAACCGAATCCAACGCCAGCGCGGCCAGAGTCTGGTTGGCAGAAACCTTGTCTCCAATGACGGCGCTGGCGCTCTCTACCCGTCCGCTGGAATTCCAAACCAACACGGCCGATTGCGCGGCGCGGATGGTGCCGGTAGCCTGCACGCTGGCTGTCAGTGACCCAATACTCGCGGCGGTGGTTTGATAAGCGCCGTTGGCGGAGTGGAAAGTACCCATAAGATCAGTATTCCAGGGTTTCTGCAGCCATAAATATGACCCGATGATGGCCAGCAGGATCAGGCTGGCGATGAGCCAGATTATCCTGTTGATTTTTGGGGGACTTGCTTGGTTCATACTTCCTCCGAAATTTTTCATCGCTATAAGCATAATCGCCAATTATGCAGAAATTATGCAGAAATCGCCGGGAGTTGTGGAGAATGAAATGGAAAGTATCCACGATTTGCGCCTGGCTTTGCCAGGGCACACGATTTGCCGATTTGCTAAGTAAATCGCAAATCGTGTCGGGATGATGCACATCACTGTGTGTTAGCAAATCGCTGGGCAAATGTAAGTTCAGTATTCGTGGATGGTTTGAAAAAAATGGTGATACCACAAATTCCATTAGTACCATAAATATTCCTCGCAGCGCTTCGCGTTTGTGACCGGGAAGGGTATAATTTTTATGCGTTCCTTCCCGCGCAGACTCACAGGGTTTATCGGGATTACCATATCTGGTCCGGAAAAAAGCAGCGATAAATATGAACATCGAATTCGAGCGCTTATTTAGTCGGGTTGTGGTCGCAGCTTCGATGGCTGTGACCGTTGTTTTGCTGATTCTGACTTATTTCCTGATTGTGTGGTCCGCACCAGCCGCGCTGGATCCGGCCGGAATGGTGGCGGCAGTCACCGACCTGCCTGCGCCTGCGGCCACGTCCGGCCCGGAGGCCACGCCGACCTTTGACCCTTACGCATCCACGCCTACTCCTACCCTGGCGCCTGGTCAGGTCAGCGTCGGTACGATTGTGCAGATATCCGGAACGCAGGGTGAGGGGCTGCACATTCGCTCAGCGCCCGGGTTGAACAGCCAGCAGTTGTTCCTGGGTTTTGACACTGAAGCTTACAAGGTAATGGACGGCCCCCGCAAGCTGGACGGTTTTGATTGGTATTACCTGGCTGCAATTAATGATGAAAAACGTACCGGCTGGGCTGCCTCCAACTATCTTACTGCGGTAATAAACCCATAAGTTCGGCATGGAAAATACCCACCCGCAGGGCATATGTAAGTTCGATATAAGTTCAATAAGGAAATACCATGGACAGTACCCATAAGTTCAATATGCTTTCTGAGAAACCGAACGGTATTACCGCCAACCGCCCCGCGCTGGAAATGACGATCACCTGGGCGGATGGTCACACCAGTCTTTACCCATTTTCCCTGCTGCGGGCCGCCTGTCCCTGCGCTCAATGCCGCGGAGGGCATGAAAACATGAAGGCTGAACCGGATGCCGATGTGTTCCACTTCGAGTTCATCGATGCACCAGCCACCCGGATTTCCACCGTTAAGCCTACCGGCTCATACGCTCTGACCATTGTCTGGGAGGACGGTCATGATTACGGGATTTATAACTGGCATTATTTGCGCGCGCTGTGCCCGTGTCCTGAATGCCGGCGGGGCGCGTTGCAAAATGGACAGTAACCACGATTTGCTCCCGGCTCTGCCAGGGCATACTTGCACCGGAATGCAAGTGCGATTTGCCAAGCAAATCGTGTCGGGACGATGCACAGCACTGTGTGTAAGCAAATCGCAGGGCAAAAGTAAGTTCAATATGGAAAGTACCCATAAGTTCAATATGGAAAGTACCCATAAGTTCAATATGGAAAATACCCATAAGTTCAATATGGAAAGTGCCAATTCCAACCATTTTAGGGAGTCTCCATGGAAAGTACCCATAAGTTCGATATGAACACAGCTTTACTGATCATCGACATTCAAAACGATTACTTCCCCGGCGGGAAGATGGAACTGGAAGGCGCACTCGAGGCTGGGAAAAAAGCCGGCGCGCTGCTGCAGTGCTTCCGCGAACACGGCGGGCAGCACATCCACATCCAGCACGAATCGCGCAAACCTGGCGCCACCTTCTTCATCCCTGGCACGGATGGCATCCGCATCCACGACCTGGTGACGCACTTTGAAGGCGAGCCAATCGTTCACAAGCAGTTCCCCAACAGCTTCCGTGAGACGGATTTACTGGAGCAGCTCAAGGCCTGGAAAACCGAGCGCGTGGTGATCTGCGGCATGATGACCCACATGTGCGTGGATGCCACCGTGCGCGCTGCCGCCGACCTGGGCTTCCAGGTCATCATCGTTCCGGATGCCTGCGCCACCCGCGCGCTGAGCTACGGCGATGTCAGCGTTCCAGCCGCCCATGTCCACGCGGCCTTCCTGGCAGCCTTCAAATCCTACGGCATGCTGATGACCGCCGAAGAAGTCATCTCGCGCCTGGGCGCTGA
Organism: uncultured Anaerolineae bacterium; assembly: GCA_903910795.1. GTDB lineage: Bacteria > Chloroflexota > Anaerolineae > Anaerolineales > Villigracilaceae > UBA5195. The sequence goes on along the minus strand of CAIWAX010000139.1, from coordinate 26,178 downwards.
AAGCACCGGCAGCGGGGACTGATCCATGACTGTCCTTGACCCCGAAAAACAAAAACAGGCCCGTGAATACAGCCGCCTCAATCGCCGCCTGTGGCTGGCCAGCAATCTGTTCAGCCTGGCGTATGCCCTGGCCTGGCTGGTTTTTGGCTGGGCTGGCGGCCTGCGCACCTGGTTGGGCGGCTTTTCAGCGTTGCAATCTGATTGGGTGTTGATGCCGGCCTTTGTCTTCATTTTTGGCCTGATCTCTGTTCTGATCGAACTCCCGCTCAGCTATTACCAGGAATACGTCCTGCCGCACCATTACGACCAATCCAACCAGACCCTGAAGGACTGGATCATGGATAACCTGAAAGGCTTGGCGATCAGCCTGCCGGTGGGCCTGGTCTTGCTGGAGTTGATGTATATGGCGCTGCGCAGCGCGGGTGCGTGGTGGTGGCTGTGGGCGGCAGGCGGTTTGCTGGTCTTCCAGGTGCTGGCCGTCAACCTGGTGCCAATCCTGATCATGCCGCTTTTTAACAAATTTGTGCCGCTGGGTGATGAACACGCCGAACTGGCCGAACGACTGATGAAACTGGCCGAAAAAGCGCACACCCGCGTCAAAGGCGTTTTTAAATACGATATGTCGAAGCGCACCAAATCCGCCAATGCCGCGCTGACCGGGCTGGGTAATACACGCCGGATCGTGCTGGGCGACACCCTGATCAACGAATTTTCGTTGGATGAGATCGAGACTGTCCTGGCCCACGAGCTGGGACACCAGGTCAACAACGACATCCCGCTTCTGATCGGCTTTGGAACGCTGATCACCGCGCTGGGCTTCTTCCTGGTTTCGCAGGCCATGAACTGGGCGGTAGCCGCTTTTGGATTCAACGGTGTGGCCGACCCGGCCGCCTTCCCGGCCCTGATCTTGATTTTCAGCCTGTACAGCCTGCTAACCATGCCGCTGACCAACGGTTTTTCACGCTGGCGCGAACGCAAGGCGGATCAATACGCGCTGCAATCCACCGGCAAAAACGAAGCCTTCGCCTCCGCGTTTACGCGGCTGGCCAACCAGAACCTGAGCGATGTCGACCCGGAGAAATGGGTGGTACTGGTGTTTTATTCGCACCCGCCCCTGGGCGAGCGCATTGAAATGGCAAAGAACTGGAAGTAAAGACCCTGCAATCATGAGGCTTCCGAATTCCGCCCTTTTTGGGCGATTCGGAAGCCTGGGAACGGGGGCAATGCGTCAGATTTTACAGATTACCAACCGATCGGTTACACAGCGTTGATCGTCAAGCAAACCAACAGGAGGGCAGAAGAGCATGGCAAAAATCGAAGTAACAAAGGTATTGGAAGATCAGGATGCACCACCCAGTGTCGAATGTATTGAGGTAAATGTCTGGGGTAAATGCGGACAAAGCGACCAATCAGTCAACATCGGCAGCGGATCAAACTTCGATGCCAGTGTGAACTACTGGCTTGAAATCCGCTACAGTGTCCAGGATATCCCTGTCATATACACCCGTTCGGTCATTATGAATTACAAGATGGAACTGGATTCGACATGGTCTGAGCGGTTGGAAAAATTCAAGGATGGAGAAACGGACGGTTTTGGCTTTGGAGACGTGCTGCCCGAAACCGGCATCTTTCTTACTCGTGAAAAACATACCTATACTGACAGTGAAGACAAACAACAAAGCTGGGTCTCTTATCGCTTAAAAATCTCGGCTGATATGGGTGTTATTTTTGGACAATCCAGTCCTGGATCGCGTAAGATGGATATCCGTTTGGATGAGATTGAATTTGAAGAAGGTGTTGGCTTCATGACGGCTTTGGTCGAAGAATTTGAACAAGCCAGCGGCGGACTCCACCCTGACCCATCCAAATTTCCAGCGGGTCACAGCGAATGGCCGTTTGCACGCGATCTTAACCGCCTGGCATACGACAAAATTTCTACCACCTATGCGGAAAAATACTTTAAAAGTAACTTGCTGACCAAAGCCTTTGATGACTGGCTGGAGCAGATGCCGCCAGGAGGTCATATCCTGGATGCGGGCTGCGGACACGGCGACCCGGTTATTGCCCACCTGCTGGAGAAAGGCTTGCGGGTCACAGGCAGCGACCTGTCTCCAGCCATGCTGGCGCGCGCCCGCGAACAGTTCCCGGGCGTGGAATTTTGGGAAAAGGCTGTTACTCAAATCCAGGCGGAGGCTGTATTTGACGGTGCCTGCTCATTTTCATCGATGCTTTACCTGGATAAAATCGACTTTCTTCACGGTGTATACCGCTTACACCGGGCGCTCAAACCGGGAGGCCTATTATTTCTATATAGCTTCGATCTGCATCCCGGCTGGCGCGGATTTCCGTATGATGTGGACATCAACCAGTGGATGTGGGCGAATACATACGGCATGCAAGAAGCCGCTGACTTGCTCAGCGAACATGGGTTTTTCAAGGTATTGAAAACAGAAAATGTAACCACCGAAGAAGACCGGGCTGAGCTCATCGAACGCTGGCGCGTCTGGACACAGGAAAGGTACGAAAGAAAGGTGAAAAGGTTATCGCCGGAATATCATATCCCCGCCCCGGATCTATCAAAAACGCCAACCAGACCGGCGTACAAATACATTGTCATTGCCCAAAAACTTGAGCGAGATTGATATTCACTACCTGCATCCCCGGGCGGAAATCTGAAATGACCGGAGATGATCGATAACAAAAGGGCCTAATCGCATGGATATTCAAACAATCGAAAACGTGGGTTTTATCCTGGCTGTAGCGCTGTTCATTCTGACGTCGATGGGCCTGGTGGTCCTGGCCATTCTTTATCTTATTACACGAGCCAACCTGCATTGGCAAGCGCCCGTGAAGTGGGCAGTATCTTCATCTCGCGCTTCATCCCCGACATCCGCCAGCAGCGAGGTTTTCGCAAATGGGTACAGCCGCCAGGATTATCATACTCATGGCATGAATGATGACGCCATTGATTATATGGGTCTGGATCAGCCAAGCGCCCCGGCCCCCGGGATAGCAGGCGTGGTGATGGGGGATATGTTCAATCGGCATGGTGGCGGAAAAATGTAGCGCACAAAAGCTAACACCCCGGCACATGAAATCAATTCCAATTTCTACAACCTTGACACGTCGTTTCGCTGGCGTATAATCCAGAGACAAAGATATCCCGGAGACGAGTATTTGTCCAACCTTCCAGAGAGCCGCCGGTCGGTGCGAGGTGGCAGGTCAAACAAAGAAATCCCCTCCGGTGGCTGCGAAAATCGCGGCCAGTTGCTCTCGCAGGAGCCGCACGCGCGGCTGTAAGAGAGACGGGGTAGCCCGTTACAGCCCGAACTGAGACTCACCCACCCGCCCACGCGGGCAGGGAGTAAACGCAGGTGGTACCACGAGCCGCCCCTCGTCCTGCACAGGAGGGGCGGTTATTTGTTTCTTAGTACAGGAGGTACTACCATGTTGGACATCAATCTTATCCGTGAAAACCCCGAAATCGTGCGCAAGGCCCTGCGCGACCGCCAGGACAACCCGGCCCCAGTCGATTCCATTCTTAAATTGGATGAACAGCGCCGCGCCCTGCTGGTGCAGGTTGAGACGCTCAAAGCTGAGCGTAACGCCGTCTCGAAAGAGATCGGCCAGATGAAGGACCCGGCCCAGCGCCAGGCCAAAGTGGAGGCCATGCGCGTGGTGGGAGACAAGATCGCCGCGCTGGACAAGCAGGTCGGCGAGGTGGATGCTGAGCTAAAAGCCTTGACCGATATCCTGCCCAATATCCCCGACCCGCGCACGCCCTACGGCGTGGACGACAGCGAGAACATCGTCATCAAGACGGTCGGCGAGCCAAAGAAATTTGATTTCACACCCAAACCGCACTGGGACCTTGGCCCGGAACTGGGCATTATCGACTTTGAACGCGGCAGCAAGCTGACCGGCTCGCGCTTTTATGTGCTGAGCGGCGCGGGCGCGCGCCTGCAGCGCGCCTTGATCGCCTGGATGCTCGATCTGCACACCCGCGGACAGGGTTACCGCGAACAGTACCTGCCCTTCATGGTCAAGACCGCCACGGTCTACGGTGCCGGGCAACTTCCCAAGTTCGCCGACAATCTGTACAAGGATCACGAGGAAGACTATTACTTCGTGCCCACCGCCGAGATCCCGCTGACCGGTCTGCACATGGATGAAGTCCTGGACGAAGCCAGCCTGCCGCGCTATTACACCGCCTATACCCCGTGCTTCCGCCGCGAGAAAATGAGCGCCGGGCGGGATGTGCGCGGCATCAAGCGCGGTCACCAGTTCGACAAAGTGGAGATGTACATTTACTGCAAGCCGGAAGACTCGGAGGTCATGCATCAGAAAATGCGCGAGGATGCCGAGGCCACCTGCGCCGGGCTGGGTCTGACCTACCGCGTCAAGCAGCTTTGCACCGGCGATATCGGCTTTGGCGCCACCATGACTTATGATCTGGAAGTCTGGGCGCCGGGCTGCGACGAATGGCTGGAGGTCTCATCGGTCTCGAACGACACCGATTTCCAGTCGCGGCGCGCCAACATCAAGTACCGGCCCACGGATGGCGGCAAGACCCGCCTGCTGCACACCCTGAACGGCTCGGGGCTGGGGCTGCCGCGCACGTTGATCGCCGTCATGGAAAATTATCAGCAGGCCGATGGCTCGATCGTGGTGCCTGAAGTACTGCGTCCCTGGATGGGCGGCATCGACGTCATACGCTAAAAACAAACACCGGAACAGGGTAAAAACCTGTTCCGGTGTAATAAGTACTGGGCAAATCATTAATATGACAAACCTGCCCGTGGTGGGTGAATTTCTTTTGCAGTGGCTGACGCTGATCTTTATGCTGGTCGGATTGGCGGGCCTGGTCATCCCCATTTTCCCGGGGGTAGAGGTCATCTGGCTGGCAGCGCTGGTCTACGGCCTGGCTGAATATTTGGCCGGGCGGGCGGGAGCTTGGGCCTGGCTGGTGTTTGGGTTGATCACCATCCTGATGATCATCGACTTCTTTGTTGAAAATATCATCATCACCAAAAAGCTGCGCGAAACTGGAACCACCTGGCAGTCAATTGGCCTGAGCTATGCGGCTGGATTGGTTTCCAGTCTGTTCTTGACACCTATCGCGGCCCTGTTCATCATCCCGCTGGCGCTGTACGGCGCCGAATACTGGCGGCTGCGGGATGCACGCAAAGCCCTGGCCTCGCTCAAGGGCTGGCTGGTCGGTTCCGGCTGGACCTTCCTGGCGGAATTCGCGCTCGGGGTGGCGATGATCGGGCTTTGGGTGGTGTGGGCCTGGGTTTTGTAGCGCGAGGTAGGCGCGGCTGGTTTACTCGCCGTCCTGCGTATCCCCACCGTTCTCGGAAGTGCGGGCAGCCGCCGGGCGGCGTGTTTGGGCGGGGTCGCTGGAAAGTGCCCACGATTTGTTTAGCGAATCGTTCGTTAAGGCCGGCAATTCAGTGTTCTTGGTGGGCTGGGGCGTGTTTTCCATTTCCGTTGGGGCGGCAGTTGGTTGAATGGTTGGCGCCAGCGTGGAACTGGGTGAAATAGTTGGGCTGTTCTCGGGGATCACAGTCGGGGTGATTATCAGGATGATTTGTTCAGCCTTGATCACGCCGTTATCTGTTTCGCCGATCACCTGCACTGTTACGCCGGAGACGATACCAGCCTGTGGGGTGGCATTTCCATTGACGCTCACATCCAATCCACCAACTACCCAATCACCGTTGCTGCGGGTCTGTAACTGACCCTGAAAGTTCACTTTCGCAACCCGTTTGGCAGTGTACAACTCTTCAATTTCCTGAAAGCGTTCCTGCTCAAACTCCTGTTCAAGCTGCATCCGTTCATTGGGATTGAATACCAAAAACAGGCGCACATCCTCCCAACTGCGTTTGACCGGATAGAGATGGTCGCCAGGCAGCGAACTGCTGGCGGCGCCGACCAGCCCGGTGCCGCCCGTCAGCAGGAAGGCCAGCATGGCAACCGTGGTGATTACCAGCCGGAAAATGCGCGTGCCTGGCCAGCCGTTTTGCCAGCGGCGCAGGGCCGGGCGAGCCGGTTTCGAAGCCGCCTGTTCGCGCATTTCGGCCGCGGCCTGCAAAACCCGCGCCTTGCCGCGCCGCGCTGCACCCGCGGGCACTTCCAGAACCCCATCAGTACGGGCCTGGAGCGCGGTCGTCAGCAAGGGGCGCAGATCATCAGCCAGTGGGGGGAAAAGCGCCAGGCACGATTCCATATCCGCTCCATGGTCGAGGGCCTGCAGGCAAATTTCAAGGGCATCGTAAAGTTTTTGGCTGGTCATAATATCTCACCCAGTGCGCGTTTAAGCGCGGCGAGAGCTCGGAATTGAAGTTGTTTGACTGAGTTTACATTTTTCTTTAAAAGAGCGGCGGTTTCTTCCAGCGAATAACCCAGGTTGAAACGCATCGCGATCACACTTTGTTGTTCTTCGGTCAGAGCGGCCAGCGCCTTTTTCAAACTGCGCTCGCGTTCACGCTGCTCCTGTTGTGTGACGGGGCCAGGCGCGGCATCCGGGGCGCTCTCGGGTAATTCGTTTTCCGGGCGGCGGTAGGCTTTGCGCTGATGATCTACCACGATATGTGAGGCGGTCGCCAGCAGCCAGGCCTTGATATTGGTTTGAGGCCCGCGCCCCGATCTGACAGCCTCCAGCAGCCGCACAAAAGCGTCGCTGGCGATATCTTCCGCCAGGTGTTCATCGTTCAAGCGGTAACGTACAAACCGGTAAACATCCGGAAAGTATCGGTCATATACTGCGCTGATCGCCTGAGGGTCAAGCTGCTGCAAGCCTTCAAGTTCGTTTTTGGCGGGCAAAGACATGATGGAATTCAAAAAACCCTGTTGTGTTTTGGGATTGGTTGAGTATACCATCGCGTCCTGCCTGATGAACTCCTGGAGAGACCGATCAAGTTTTTGAGTCAAATTGGATTCATATTATTAGTCGTTTCCCCTACGGAAAAGTTACGCCTGCCCTACGGATTCTCGCAGACTTTTGGATATCATAATATGATAGGCTTGGGCTAAGCCGATAAATAAACGCTGATTTATCCAAAAGCCTTGAATATCCACAAATCAAAAACGGAGAGCAATGGTATGGCAAATTATTTGTATCATGGGAAATTAGCAGCCAAAACAGGCCAGGCAGAAAAACTGACGGATATCCTGGTGGAAGCCTCAAAACTGGTGATGAAAGTCAAAGGCTGTCGCCTGTATGTGGTCAGCCGTACCCCGGCGGAACCGGAGGCCATTTTCGTAACGGAAATTTGGGATAGCCAGGAAGATCATGACAATTCCCTCAAACTGCAGGATGTCCAGGGATTGATCAAAAAAGCCTTTCCAATTCTGGATGGTATGCCGGCGCGCGGGCAGGAATTGGAAATAATCGGCGGGTTACCGGCCTGATTTCGCAAGCGAGTCTATGCGACCCAATACGCGGGAACTGCTGGTACTCAAAACGGTAGAGTCGTTTTAGGCCGCCAACAAGCCAGTCCCTGACTAGCGCATCGAGGTGCCGCCCTTGATCTTGGGCGCCTCGTCAAACACGCGCTGAAACTCGGCCATATAATCGGCAGCAAGCTGTTTATCGAAGAAAATCACGACATTCTCATCGTTGGTGCGCTCGGCGCTGGCCGTAAAGTTATACGAGCCGGTGATGACAATTTCATTGTCGATGATGATCACCTTGTGGTGCATCAACCCGGCGTTGCCATCCGGATAAACCGGCAGCGCATCCTTGGCAAAGGCATCATATTCGGTGCCGGTATCCAGCCTGATCTGGGATTCGTCCATCACGCCCGCCACCTTTAGCCCATCCTGCGCCTTTTGGCGGATAATGTCGCCAAAATCGTTGGCCGTGAAAGAATAAGCCAGGAAGTAAATACTGGAGTTGGCCGCTCGCAGCAAGGCCGCGATACGCCGGGCGACATGATCATCGGGGGAAAAATACACTTCCATCGGCACCTGATCGACCGTCACCTGCGGGTAGGGTGTGTTCGCGATCGCGTCCGGGCCAAAGAAGTTATCCACAAACATTTCTTCAAATTCTGTCGTGTAGTCTACGGCTACCTTGCTGGAACGGATGCGAATCAGGTTATTGTTATCCTGATAGGTGCCGGAAGTCGTAAAGTTCATTGAACCTGTCCAAACCTCGAAATGATCGATCACCATGAATTTATTGTGCATCAGGCCTGGCCGGTTATCCCCCACGATCGGGATGCCGGCATTCTTGAGCTCCTGGGGCACCGGGTCGCTCATATTATCGCTTTCCATGACCATGCGTACCCGCACACCGCGTTTATTGGCTCCGATCAGCGCCTGCTCAACGGAATACAGGCTGAGGCTATAGGCCGCCACATCCACCGAGACCCGGGCGGCGTTGATGGCCGCGGCCAGCGGCGCATCCGGGCCGCCTTCCTCATTGGCAGAAGCCGGGTTGAATGGATCGGTGAAGTACAGCTCGTAAAACGAGCCGCGCATACCATAGCCCGTTTTCATGGGAAGGCTGATCTGTGAGCCGGGCGGCAGCAGGGTTGGGACGGCGGGCGCAGAGGGGCTGCCCGTAGGCCGGGTTTCCACGGGGGGTGTCAGAACCGCCTGCGCAGCCGCGCAGGATTGCAAAGCCAGGCTTAATACGCAGACCAGCAGCCCGATCCGGTAAGAGAATGACTGGCTGATCCGGTTCATGGAAAGTACCCACGATTTGCCAAGCAAATCGTTCGATATGGAATCAACACGCAAGCGCGGGGATAAGCACATCTTCAAACCTCTATACAAATAGACTACAAAAATAATTGGTCATCCGCCACAACTTCACCTGTGGAAAAAACTTTCACGCTGACATTTTATCAAACTGCACAGGCGCATGACGGGCTGATTGTAAACCATCGAGATTGAAGAGGTATAATCCCCACTCGTGAATGCAAAGAGCGCCTCTGCCAACCGCCAGATCGCCCGCGCCGCCGGGACGGTCATGCTGGCTTTTGTTTTAAGCAACGTGGTTGGCCTGGTGCGCCAGATATTGGTTTCGCGCGCCTTTGGCACAAGCGCCTCACTGGATGCGTTTTACGCCGCCGCCACCTTTCCCGACCTGTTATTCAACCTGCTGGCTGGCGGTGCGCTGGCCTCCGCCTTTATTCCTACCTTCACCGGCTTCCTCGCAAAGGAAGACCGCGTGGATGCCTGGCGGCTGGCTTCGGCCATTACCAACCTGGTCATCCTGGCACTCAGCCTGGTCAGCGCCATCGCGGCCTGGTTTGCGCCCGTTCTGGTCACGCACGTCATCTTTGTCTTCAAACCCGATCTCGACCCAACCCTGGCATCGCTGACAGTTGACCTGCTGCGCATCATTCTGATCGCCCCGGCCATCTTTGGATTCAGCGGTCTGGTGATGGGCATTCTGAACACCCACCAGAAATTCTGGATGCCCGCCCTGGCCCCGGTCTTCAACTGGGTCGGCTGGATCATCGGCATCTTCCTGTTCGTGCCGGGCATGGGCATCCGCGGGCTGGCCTGGGGCTATGTGTTGGGCGCGCTCATGCACCTGGCTGTGCAGCTCCCGGACTTGCTGCGCCTGGAAGGCCGGAAATACTCCCTTAGCTTCGGGCTGGATAACCCGGCTGTGCGCGAAGTGGGCCGTCTGATGGCGCCGCGCCTGCTGGGCGTGGCGGCTGTGCAGATCAACTTTGTGATCAACGCCATGATCGCCTCCGGGCAGGGCGAGGGCAGCCTGTCAGCCATCAACGTGGCGCGCATGGTCATGACCATGCCGCTGTTTGTGATCGCGCAGGCCATCGCCACGGCGGCCCTGCCGACTTTTTCGGCCCAAGTGGCGCGCGGCGAACGCGATGAGATGCGTTTTTCACTGGCCGCCACCCTGCGTGGCGTGCTGCTGCTCTCCATTCCCGCCAGCCTGGGGCTGATTTTGCTGCGCGAGCCGGTCACCGCCATGTTGTTTGAACGCGGCCAGTTCGGGCAACAATCCACCGACATGGTGGCCTGGGCCCTGCTGTGGTACACCGCCGGTCTGGTAGGGCACGCTGTGGTGGAGATCCTGTCGCGCGCCTTTTACGCCCTGCATGATACCCAGACCCCCGTCAGTGTGGGGGTGGCTGCCATGGGATTGAACGCGGTTTTTAGCTTTGGCTTCGCAGCCCTGTTCTCTTCGATTGGTTGGATGCCGCACGGCGGGCTGGCGCTGGCCAATTCGCTGGCAACTGCGCTGGAAGCGGGCACCCTGGTTTACTTTATGCGCAGAAGGCTGGGTGGTATTGAGGGTGGGCACATCTTGCGCGGTGTGGGCCAGTACAGCCTGGCGGCACTGGCGATGTGTGTGTCAATCCTGATTTGGATGATGTTTACCAATGGGATGAACCCCTGGTTAATTGGAGTGGGAGGCGTGGCAGTCGGCGGGCTGGTGTACGCGGCTGGTTTGCTGCTGCTCAAGGTCTCCGAAGTCCGCATGTTGCTGGATGCGGTGCAAAGACGACTGGGATCAAAATAAAACTTCCGAAGTCTTCAAGACTTCGGAAGTTTTTGTTTTCATTCTTTTTGATCCTTACTTGAAAAGACCGCCGAGCATGCCCGCCGCGCTGCCCAAATCCATGTTCCCGCCCAGGACGACGTCAACTTCTGCGGCAATCGGAGCCGGCAGTTTGGATTTGAGGTAGCTGATCACGGTATCCACGGCCATTTTGGATTGATCGGCTGATAAACCGGTTTTCTGTGCAACAAGATTATAAAGTTCCTGCATGATGATCTCCTTTAATGAATGGTGTTGTCCGAATCATAGCAGAGTTGAAGTTAATTTACAAGCGTAGTTTAGCCGATATAGTACCAGTAAGCCAGACCAACCGCGATGCCCAGGCACACGCCCCCCAGCACTTCCATGGGAGTATGTCCAATCACTTCGCGCAGTGCCTGGTCAGAAATAGGGTGGCCGCTGAGCAGTTCGTTGATCAAAATATTGATCTTTTCGGCATGCCGGCCCGCTTCGCGGCGCACACCGGCCGCATCGTAAATCACGATCATGGTCATCGAAATAGCCAGCGTAAAAACCGGTGAGTTAAAGCCATTGTGCAAACCAATGCCCATGGTCGCGCCTACCATCAAGGATGAATGCGAACTGGGCATACCGCCCGCGCTGAGCAAATAACCCCAGTTCCAGCGGCCCTTGCGTAAATATTCCAGAGGCGGTTTGAGCAATTGGGCCAGCAGCCAGGCCGCAACAGCCGTGAGCAGGGACGGGTTGTCGATGATTGTAGTGATCGGCATGTCAGGCCTGTCCCTCAAAATCAGACAGGCCATCTGCGCCCAACTGGCGGACTTTCAATTCAGCCTTCTCTAACAGGGCGGCGCAGTGCACAGCCAGGGCCTGCCCACGCTCATACAGGCTAAGTGACTCATCCAGCGGGTTGCCTTCAGCCTCCAGGGCAGCCACAATTCCCTCCAACTCTTTAAAGGCCGCTTCATAGGTCAGGCCTTCCACTTTTTTTAATGATGGGGCCATTATGTCTCCTCCATATTGGATTGATTCACTTTGACTTTTAACGCGCCCTGCGCCAGGCGCACATGCAACTCCGCGCCGACCGGGGCCTGGCTGGCAGCCTGGATGATCCCGCCGTCCGGCCGGGTGACCACCGCGTAACCGCGCCGCAAAACCGCCAGCGGGCTGAGCGCTTCCAACCGGCGGCTCAGGCTGCGCAACCCGGCGGTTTCCAGTGCCAGGCTGTGGGTCAGCGCGCGCGCAGCGCGGTGCGTCAGATCATCCAGACGCTGGGCTTCTGTTTGCAATCGCCGCGCCGGAGAATAAAAACGCAACTCCATATTAATCGATTCTAACCTGGCACGTTCCTGATCAATCTGCCGGTTAAGCAGATCATCCAGACGCTGCCGGTCAGAGCGCAAAGCGCCAGCCAGATCCAGGATGGTAAGGGGCGTTGCCAGTTCAGCCGCCGCGGTAGGCGTGGGCGCGCGCAAATCGGCGGCAAAATCAACCAGGGTGAAATCGGTTTCATGGCCCACGCCGCTGATCACTGGCGCCCGTGAGGCAACCACGGCGCGCACAACGCGTTCATCGTTGAAGGCCCACAGATCTTCGATCGAACCGCCGCCACGTGCCAGCAGAATCAGATCTGGCTGGGCCTGATCGTTGAGCCTTTTCAGCGCCTGCACCAGGGCCGCGGGCGCCTCAGCGCCCTGCACGGGGGCAGGCGCCAGGATCACCTGGGCCAACGGCAGACGGCGGCGCAGCACGTTGAGCATATCCTGCAGGGCCGCGCCGGTCGGTGAGGTCACAATCCCTATGACACGCGGGAAGTTGCCAATCTCGCGCTTCCGCTCGATGTCAAACAGCCCTTCAGCCTCCAGCATGGCTTTCAGACGCATAAACTCGGCAAACAGCGCGCCCGCGCCCGCCGGGCGCAGGGTATCAACAACCAATTGATACTGCCCGCTCGGCTCATACACGGTGATTTTACCGTGCACTTCAACCGAGAGACCATCCTGCAGATCAAGACCGCGGACGCGCAGCGCATCGCTGCGCCACATCACGCAGCGCAGCGATGCACCCGGATCTTTAAGTGTAAAATATAAATGACCGGAGGAAGGGCGCGAAAAATTGGATATTTCAGCCCTCACCCAAACATCACCCAATGCCGGGTCGCCTTCCAACAGGCGGCGGACACGACGGGTGAATTCAGTCACACTCAGACGGGGTATTTCAAAAAGCGATGGTTGGAGCATACTTGCTACCCGGGATCGCCCGGGTTCAATTTTTGGGAGCCGGGCTGGTATATAAAGAACAATTCAGGAATTTTCGGATGATGTACAATACAGGTAGCATACCTTCATTGAATATTTGTGTCAACATAAATCCAAAAGAGGATATTAACTTTCCTGAGGAAAAATAATATGAAATCGATTTATAAAGATTTAGCTGGACTGGCGGCTGTAACGGTTTGCATGGCTCTCCTGTTGAGCGCCTGCGGCTCTGCCGCAACACCCGGCCCAACCCCCGATGTAAGCATATATTATACCCAGGCCGCTGCCACTATTGCCGCGGGCCAGACCCAGACGGCTGAGGCGCTGCCCAGCGCCACGCTGCCAGCCCCCACCGCCACCGCCACCATCACCGACACGCCCCAACCGGCTGCCACGCCCGAACAGAACACAAACCCCGGGCCAACCCCAGCCCTTACCGCCACCAATCCAGCCGCCCCGGCCGGGCCGGCTTACCCAAGTTCGACACCGGTGCCGGTTGATCAAGGCGCCGCGTTCGGCTGTTATAACGCTTCCTTTGTGGCGGATATACCGCCCTGGTTTGCCCCGACCTTTAGCCCGGGCCAGCATTTTACCAAGACCTGGCGGGTTAAAAATACTGGCTCCTGTGACTGGCCCAGAGGTTTTCTGATCGTGTTTGGGGGTGGTAACCGCTTCGGAGCCGATACAACCACCATCGACCAGAAAGTCGCCACCGGTTCAACCGCCGATATTACGCTTTCCATGGTGGCACCATCCATGACCGGACAGGTCACCGGCAATTGGATGCTGGCGACCGATGTAGGCAAGCCCTTTGGGCCGGTGCTTTCGGTTTCCATCACCCTGCCGGGCACCTCAAATGCCACCATCGTTGCCAACGGATGCCTGAACTCACTGTTGATTTCGGATGTGACTATCCCCAGTGGCTCAAAAGTGAACACCAAAGATACCTTCACCAAAACCTGGCAGATTCAAAACACTGGCACCTGCAATTGGACCGGCAACTTTAAAATCACATATCTCGACGGCGACATGCTGGGGGCGGATACCACCAAGATCAGCCGGACTGTCGTCCCGGGCGGCACCACCGAAATCTCGCTAAAAATGACAGCGCCCAGCACCAGCGGCACTTACCAATCCGCCTGGCAAATGTCTTCGGACACCGGCCAATTATTTGGACAGGTATTCCAATTTACGCTTGTCGTCAAATAAATTCATCCAAAACGCGGAGAAACCATGAAGCGACTCTGGGCAGCCTGGCGGATGAAATACATTGGCAGCACAATAAGGGAAACCGGTTGTATTTTTTGCAACGCGCTCTCCAAAAAAGACGATGATGCCAACCTGATCGTGATGCGCGGTGAACGCGCCTTTATCATCCTGAATAAATTCCCTTACACCAGCGGGCATTTAATGGTGGCGCCCATCCTGCACGCAGCCACATTGGAAGAGCTGGATGCCGCCTCGCGCGCTGAAATGATGGAGCTGTCTTCCTTTTCCATGACGGCCCTGCGCCGGGTCTATAACCCGCAAGCCTTCAACCTGGGCGCCAACATCGGCGAGGCAGCCGGGGCGGGCGTCCCAGGGCATGTCCACCTCCACATCGTACCGCGCTGGAACGGCGATACCAACTTTATGACCAGTATCGGGGATGTGCGCGTGCTGCCCGAAACCCTGGAAGAAACCTACCGGCGTGTAAAAGAAGCCATAGTACTTTTGGGTGCAGCACAGGCATGAAGTTTCATGAGAAGATTCAAGCAGCGAGGCCCTCATGAAACTGCAAAAAATATTTTACCTGCTGCTTATTTTGGCGCTCTCTCTGAGCGCCTGCAACACTGCCAGCCCGGCGGAAAATACCCACGATTTGCCAAGCAAATCGTTCGGTATTGAAAAAGGCGCGGCGGCCGCGGCGCTCAGTTCCGCCAAACCACAGGAATTGCCGGCCACTTCTATAAACGCGCCCATCCCCAGCCAACCAGCCTCTACCGGCCCGAGCGCAACATCCGTGGCGGCGCCCACGGATGTGCCAGCCGCCAGCGCGGTGCCAACCAGTTCCGCCCCGGCCGCCATTGGGCCGGATTCAAAAAACATCCCTGACGGGTATAACCCGTTGACCGGGCTGCCGGTTGCCGATCCCGCGCTGCTCAAGCTGCCGGCCGTGCTGATCTCGATCACCAACTTTCCGCCATCGGCGCGGCCGCAGGCCGGGTTGTCGTTTGCGCCCTGGGTCTTTGAGCTTTACATCGCCGAAGGCATGACGCGCTACCTGGCGGCGTTTTATGGCAGCTATCCAAAAATCCCTATCTCAACCGACCCGTCCGCCACGCCGGTGCCCGCCACAGCCGTCCAGGTCGGGCCGGTGCGCTCCGGGCGTCTGCCCTATGTTTACATCCGCGATTTTTTCCAGAACTCCTGCCTGGTCTACGCCGGAGCCACCGTGGAAATTCGCGACAGGCTGAAAGGCTGCGCCTTCGTTTTTGGTGCCGACACGACCAACATCAACAGCGCCATGCTGGATGCCACCCGCCTGCAGAAAATCGCCCAAACCAATCAGCGCAGCTACGACCAGTTCAATTACAGCGGCAACCTGTTCACCAGTGCGCCGCAAAGCCAGGGTCTGGCAGCCGCCCTGATCCACACCTATTACAGCCTGTTCAACCAGGGCCAATGGCAGTACAACCCGGACACCGGCCAATACCTGAAATTCGACGACTTCGCCAACGGAGACGGTAAATTCACCCCCGCCACCGACCGCCTGAACGGCAGTCAGCTTTCATTCTCAAACGTGGTGGTGCTTTACACCAGGCACACGGTCATCAGCCCCTATATTATTGATATTCAAATGGCCCAGGGTGAGCGCGGCAAAGCCATCATCTTCCGCGATGGGCAAAAATTCGATGCCTTCTGGTCAACCATAGGAGGAGACTACGAAAAGTCCACCCTGCTGCGGCGCCCGCTGCGCTTCGAGACCGCAGATGGCAACCCCTTCACGCTCAAACCCGGCCAGACCTGGATCCATATCGTCACCCTGCCGACGGAGGTGCTGGACAAAGGCTCCGGCAACTGGCTGGTGCAGTTTTACGCCCCGCTGGGCGCCAAGTGAACTCCCAACCTCCCCGCACGGGGAGGTTTTTATTTATACATCTGATGTTCAAAAGTTAATTTCGTACAAACTCTTGGGCCACGCGCTGAACATTTGTAACCTGTGGCATACTATAATAGTGAAGAAACTCGAATAAAGTAGCAATTCATAGAAATTACCTGTTACGATCTGGAAAGAAACCAGCATTGGAGGTTGGATGAAAAATAACAGTTTAGCGGCAGGCTTCGGTGTGCGCCCGATCACCTGGAGCGATCTCGAAGCTGTTCAGCAAGTCATTTACACAGCCTGCAAAGCGGATGGCAATGAAAGCCTGGCGCCGACCTTGGAAGAACTGGCGATGGATTGGAGATCACCCGACTTCAACCCGGCAACAGACGCCTGGGTTGGCACCTCCCCTGGTGGAAAAGTAATCGGTTACGAAATATTTGAGAACCGTTTTGCTCATGCCAGCTTGCAAGGGGATGGTTATGTAGACCCTGAGTTTCTCGGCCTGGGCGTTGGCAGCCGTTTGTTGGAATTACTGGAGGCTCGCGCACGTCAGGAAATGCCCCTGGCCGCGCCCGATCTGCGCGTTTTTATCCGCAACACCCTGGGAAAAACGGAAAACAATGCGCGCGCCATTCACGAGGAAGCCGGGTTCAAGCCAATCCGTTTCTCCTGGCAGATGGAGATCAGCCTTGAGGCGGATCCGCCCGCTGCTGTGTGGCCCCAAAATATAGAACTGCGGCCCTTTGAACTCGCCAGGCACGATCATCCCGTCTATCTGGCTGACGAGGAAGCCTTTCTCGATCATTGGGGCCACACCCCTGGCACCTTTGAAACCTGGCAAACCTATATCAGCGGTCATCCGGACTTTGACCCGGCGCTGTGGTTCATCGCCTGGGATGGAGATCGGGCGGCGGGCTACGCACTCTGCCGTCTCCGCCACGGGATTGGCTGGGTCGGAAAACTGGGCGTCCGGCCCGCCTGGCGAAAACAAGGGCTTGGAATGGCATTGCTCAAACATTCATTCAGACAGTTTTACGCACAGGGATACACCACCATTGGGTTGAGCGTGGATGCATCCAACCCGACCGGCGCAACCCGCCTGTATGAGCGCGCCGGGATGCATGTCACCAGCCAGTTTGTCACTTATGAAAAAGAACTGCGCCCGGGCCGGGAGCCGGATGAGGAAAATAATTGATTCGCCGGAATTGCCTGATAAAATGCCGCTTATGAAGCAGCCCTCTGTTCACTGGAATTCCAAAATAAACCGGGTCATGCTGACCTGGATCATCTTCGGCGTGCTGCTGCTTTCTGCTGCGTGCGCGCCAACCGTCGCCAGTCCAACAGCCCCTGCCGTTCCGGCCTCCTCCACGCCCACCGAAACCCGATCACCCAGCCCGACAGCCACACCTGTCCCGACAGGCACCAGCGCTCCCAGCCCCACACCCCAGCCGCGCCTGACCTTTCCACCTGAAGGCCCGGACCAGGATAAGTTCCCGTCCGGCATCAGTCCACTGACCGGGCTGCGGCTGCAAGACCCCACGATGCTCAACCTGCCGGCCGTGCTGGTCTCGATCAGCAACATGCCGCCCACCGCCCGACCACAGGCCGGGTTGAGTTTTGTGCCGTGGAATTACGAGATCTTCATTGCCGAGGGCACGACACGCTTTATGAGCGTCTTCTACGGCGACCTGCCGCGCCGCATTTCCAATGACCTGGGCGATTGCCCGGTCAACACCACGATTTTCCAGCCGCATGGAAGCTGGGTGGGGAAACGCGTCTGGCTGGATGAGAATAAAGACGGCATCCAGGAACCCTGGGAGGCCGGGGTGGGTGGGGTGTGCGTCCGCCTGATCGACACAGCCAGCGGCAAACAGCTCGCCAGCACCAGCACAGACTCAAACGGCTATTACGCCTTCGATACCTCGGGCCTGCAAGCCACAAGCGACTACACACTTGATTTTAAGATTCCGGTCGCCTACCAGTTCACCCAGCCCAACCTGGGTTTTGACAACCTGGATAGCGACGCCGACCCTGCCAGCGGCGAGGTGCACTTCACCTACAACGGCGCCACGGATATGAGCCTGGACGCGGGCCTGGTGCTGGTCAAACCCGGCCAACCCGTCTACGCCGCCTCGGATATCGCCCCGGCGCGTACCTACGTCGGCCCAATCCGCTCCGGGCGGCTGACTTACAACGACTTTCACGCCATGTACCCGGCCTCCTGCCTGATCTATGCCAGCGCCGGGGATGGCATCCGCCAGCAGTTAAAGGGCTGCGAGATCATCTTTGGCGCCGAGCCAACCGAAAGCCCCAACACAGCCCTGCTGGATACCTTGCACCTGCTGGAACTGGCCCAGCAAAACAAAGTCCCCAACCAGCCAGTCAACTACTCCGGGCACCTGTTTGACCCAGTGCCGCCTGCTAGTGGGCTGCCCGCCGCCACGTTGTGGACCTACTTCCATGCCTTCTCGCAGGCGCTATGGCAGTATGACCCGGTTTCAGGCAGCTATCTGCGCCAGACCGATGACGGCGATGGCAAGGGCGTCTTCCACATGGATACTGACCGGTTGACCGGGCGGCAGTTATCCTTTGAGAATCTGGCCATCATCATGGCCGATTACACAGTTTTCCGGCACGGCCAGTATGACATCAACCTGTGCTGCGGGTTTGAAGGTTTCGCTTTTGTGTTCCGCGATGGGCAAATGTACAAGGTACGCTGGTCTACTACGAACGGCGCCTGGGAGAAGGCCACCGGCCTGCTGCGCCCGCTGCATTTCACTTTCCCGGACCGCACGCCCTTCCCGCTCAAGCCCGGCCGGACGTGGGTCAGCGTCATGACGATCAATTCTGCTATGAAGGATTTGCTGAATGGCAAGTGGCAGGCGTTGTTTGCCATGCCGGATGACACGGCCCCGCCGAAAAACGTGAAATAGGAGGATATATCCATGCACCCAACAGTTTCCGCGCTACAATCCCTGCTCGAACAAAACGCCGACCCGCAGAAAGCCGGGCCGATGTCGGCTTATATGCGCGGGCAGTTCGCCTACCTGGGCATCAAAAGCCCGGAAATGGCGTCGCTGCAAAAGGGGTTTTATGCACAGCACGGGCTGCCCGCTATCTCTGAAATCGAACAAATTCTGTGCGACCTGTGGGCGCTGCCCGAACGCGAATTCCAGTATGCGGGTCTGACCCTGCTGGACAGGTTTGAGAAAAAGCTGCCGGAAGAGTTCATCGAAACGCTGGAATTTATGCTGGTGACGAAATCGTGGTGGGATACGGTCGATTTGATCGCGGCGCACGCTGTAGGGACGCACTTCCGGCGATTTCCAAGTGTGCGCGCCGAACGGCTGGGGCGCTGGCGGGTCTCAGACAATTTCTGGCTGCGGCGCTCGGCCATCCTGTACCAGCTTCATTATAAAAAGGAAACTGATTTCCCGTTGCTGTGCGAGATCATCCGCGAAAACCTGGGGTCAAATGAGTTTTTCATCAATAAAGCCATCGGTTGGGCGCTGCGGGAATACTCCAAAGTGGATGAACAGGCCGTGCGCGGTTTTGTGATCCGCACGCCCTTGAACCCGCTCAGCGCGCGCGAGGCGCTCAAGTGGCTGGAAGATGCCTGATTGGCTTATATATCGCCCCGGTCATGGGTATAATACCTCTGCCACAGGAAGATATACCTCAAACGCTTACACATGCAGAGCACCATGTTCACCAGATATGCTGTACATTCGTAACCGGCTATTCTAAAAACCGGAGGAAAAATGAACCCAGAGACAGAAGCTGTCATTCTGAGCGCCGCGCGCTCGCCCATCGGCAAGTTTCAAGGCGCCTTGAGCGGCCTGGCCGCTCCCCGGCTGGGCGCTGTCGCAATCAAAGCCGCGGTGGAACGGGCCGGGCTGCAAAAGCTGGATGAGATCGATGAGGTTCTGATGGGCAACGTGGTGCAGGCCGGTGTGGGGCAAGCACCCGCCCGCCAGGCCACCCTATTTGCAGGTCTACCTGTCACAGTCAGCGCCACCACCCTGAACAAAGTCTGCGGTTCCGGGCTGAAAGCCGTCATGTATGCCGCGCAGGCCATCCGCGCCGGGGATGGGCGGCTTTTTGTAGCCGGGGGCATGGAGTCGATGACGCGCGCGCCTTTCCTGGTGCCGGGGCGCACCGGCGAAATCCGTTATGGGCACGTGGAGATGAAGGACTCGCTGCTGAACGACGGCCTGTGGGATCCATTTGAAAACTGGGGTATGGGCAATTCCGCCGATTTTATCGCCGAGAAATTTGAAGTGACCCGCGCCGCCATGGATCAGTACAGCCTGGAGAGCCACCAAAAAGCCGTGGCCGCCATGGATGCCGGATGCTTCAAAGATGAGATCGCGCCGGTTGAAATCCCCGGCCGGAAGGGCGAAGTGACCCTATTCACGATGGATGAAGGCCCGCGCCGGGACGCCTCGCTGGAAGCGCTTACCAGGTTGAAACCCGCTTTCCGCCCGGATGGCAAGGTCACCGCGGGAAACGCCTCCACGCTCAATGATGGCGCGGCGGCCATCGTGGTCAGCAGCCGGTCCTACGCCCAGGCCAACGGGCTCAAACCCCTGGCGCGCATTGTCGCCTATGGACAGGCCGCGGTTGAGTCAAAATACCTGTTTGGCGCGCCGGCCCTGTCCATTCCAAAGGTGCTGGCCAAAGCCGGTTGGAAACTCGCGGATGTCGATTTGATCGAGTTGAACGAGGCTTTTGCCGCGCAGGTGTTGGCCAACGGGTATGCGCTCAGCCAGGACGGCTGGGATTGGGGCAAGGTTAACGTCAACGGTGGCGGCATCTCGCTCGGGCACCCGATCGGCGCCAGTGGAGCGCGCATCCTGGTCACCCTGGTGTATGCGCTACGCGCGCGCGGCCTGCAGCGCGGGCTGGCCAGCCTGTGCCTGGGCGGAGGTGAAGCCGTGGCGCTGGCTGTAGAAATTGAATAATTGAGTGGTATTTCAAAGCTTGACGCTGGTCGCGGCTTTGCCGGCTGTGAAAATTGGAGGAAATCGCATGACATCTGAAGAACGCAAACAAATGATTGAACGCTATGGGGAAGGCTACGCCATGTTGAAAAAAGCGCTGGTCAAAATCCCGCGCAAAGCCTGGAAGTTCAAACCAGACCCGAAAGAATGGAGCATTCATGAGGTCATCATCCATCTGGCCGACAGCGAAACCAACGCCGCGCTGCGCGCGCGCCTGCTGGCGGTTGAACCCGGCAAACCGGTGATGGCTTACGACCAGGATCAGTGGGCCATCAGTTTGAATTATCACGACCAGGATGTAGACGATGCTCTCAAGCTGGTGAAATACGCCCGCAAAACCACCACTGATTTACTGAAAATGCTGCCAGATTCAGTTTTCGAGAATACGGTTGTGCATCCTGAATTCGACAAACCCTACAGCTTTGAGATGTGGCTGTCGATTTATCCCGAGCACATCCCCGGGCACATCGTGCAGATCAAGAACAATTACCAGCTCTGGAAAAAACAATAGACCTCTCGCAAAAGTGGTTTTGCCTGGGCGAAAATGTACCATAGTAGCGACTCACGGGTAGTGCGGGTCAGTCGCTTTTGACTGCTTTTGCCGCAAACCAAACAGCTATAGCCGTCACTACGAGAACGTTTTTTAAATTACGCAAGAGATCTAATAGAGGATAACGCGCATGCCCGAGATATTTGATTACGTCATCATTGGTTCCGGTTTCGGCGGCAGTGTTTCGGCCATGCGCCTGGTGGAAAAAGGCTACTCCGTGCTGGTGCTCGAAAAAGGCCGGCGATTTAAAGATCAGGATTTTGCTAAAACCAACTGGCATTTCTGGAAATACATCTGGGCGCCCGCCATCCGCGCACACGGCATCCTGCAGATCAGCATCCTGAAAGGGGTGATGGTACTGCACGGCGCCGGGGTAGGGGGCGGCAGCCTGGGCTATGCCAACGTGTTGGAAGTTCCAACCAATGAAACTTTCAGCACCCCGGCCTGGAACAACCCGGTCAGATGGGGAGAGGTGCTGGCGCCGCATTACGAGACGGCCCGCAAAATGCTGGGCGCGGCGCGCAACCCAAAGCTGTGGAAGGCCGATGAAGAACTGCGCCAGATGGCCGTTGAGCGCGGTATGGGAGAGACCTTCCGCGCCACGGATGTGGGTGCCTATTTTGGGCAGGCTGGCGTGACGGTTCCCGACCCATACTTCAATGGCCAGGGGCCGGAACGGGCTGGCTGCCAGCACTGCGGCGGCTGCATGGTCGGCTGCCGCAATAACGCCAAGAACACCCTGCCCAAGAATTACCTGTATTTCGCCGAAAAGCGCGGCGCACAGGTGCAGGCAGAGGTGGAAGTGACGGATGTTCGCCCATTCTCGAACGGTGGAGAGGCCCGCTACCAGGTCAGCTACCGCTCCTCCACAAGCTGGCTGCCGGGCCCAGCCCGCAGCGTGCAGGCCAAAAATGTCATCTTTTCGGCAGGGGTGATGGGCAGCGTGAAGCTGCTGCTCAAGCTGCGCGATATCAAACATTCCCTGCCAAAATTATCGAAGCGCCTGGGCGATGTGGTGCGCACCAACAGCGAAGCCCTGTTGGGCTCGATTGCCCGCCAATCGGATATCAATTACTCTGAGGGTGTTTCGATCTCATCCATCTTCAACGCCGACGAGATTACACGCGTGGAACCGGTGCGCTACCCGGATGGTTCATCGCTGATGCGCTTCATCTCCGCCCCGCTGATCGACCTGGAGGCAGGCATGTTCAGGCGCATGATCGACTCGCTGAGCTGGATTCTGCGCCATCCGCTGGATTACGCCACTACTATGCTGCTGCCCGGCTGGGCGCACAACGCCACCATCCTGTTGATCATGCAGCACGCCGATAACCGCATGCGCTTCCGCACCGGGCGCAGCCTCTGGACGCTGTGGCAGACGGGTCTGGTCACAGAGCCGGAACCGGGCTACGAGATCAACGCGCAGGTGCGCGGGTCGCATTCGCTGGCGCGTAATTTTGCCCAGCGCACCAACGGCGTCCCGATGGGGTCGCTGGGTGAAAACCTGCTCAACCTGCCCACCACAGCCCACATCCTGGGCGGCGCGCCGCTCGGCAAAGATGCAGATGAAGGCGTGGTGGATGAGAAATTTGAAATCCATAACTACCCGGGCCTGTTCATCATCGACGGCTCGATCGTCCCGGCCAACCCGGGTGTCAATCCCAGCCTGACCATCACCGCTCTGGCAGAGTACGCCATGAGCATGGTCGCGCCCAATCCGTAGGATACGCTTCGCTATCCACGGGATACACTTCGCTATCCACAGGATACACTTCGCTATCCACAGGATACACTTCGTTATCCACAGGATACACTTCGTTATCCACAGGATACACTTCGTCAAACAAGTTCAACATAGAGGAATATATGGAAATCCAACCGGATACCATCAAAATCAGCGCTTCACAGCGCGAAGAAATCCAGGCTACGCAGGTGGATATGTTCGCGTCCGTCAAAGGCTCCTCGCTGGCGAGCGGCAACGAGGCTTTCATAAAAGCCAAAGAGGTTAGCCAACTGGTGGAGGAACTCAATCAGGCAGGCCTGCCCGCCGAGGCGATCCAGATCATGTCGATCCATGCCGAATTATCCAGCGGCGCCCTTCTGTCTACATCCACCGCCACCTATTACCTGCGCATCCGCTGTGAAAAGCTGGAGCAGTTCGCCGAGCTATTTGGGATCATCACCTCCCAAAAGAGCGCCAGCCTGGATCGCATCGAATGGAAGTACCCGGATGATGACATCCTGGCGGGCGCGCTGGAACAGGCCATCCAGAAGGCGCAGGCCAAAGCCCAAAAGACCGCCGCGGCCCTGGGTGTCAAGCTGCTGGGCGTCTATTCTTTTGAAGAAAAGGTCACAGACCAGGAACCGTCGGAAAAATTTATTGCGCTCGGGCCGCAAAGCAAAAGCCGCGCCATGGGCGTGGTTGCCCAACCCGACCTGGGCATAGACATCCAGCACAGCAAGAAAGTGGAAGTGCGGGTGTTTGTGGAGTACCGCGTTTCGGGTTTTCCGGAAGGAGACACGATTCGCGATTTGCTTAGCAAACCGGCAAATGGCACCGGAACGCAAGTGCAGGTGTCGGACAATTTGTCACAGGCCTGACGCCGGGATGAAATATGACTGGCTGCTGTTTGACGCTGACGATACGTTGTTTGACTTCGGCAAGGCTGAGGCTAACGCGCTGAAGTGGACCCTGCAAGGCTGCGGCCTGCCTTTTCGCCTGGAATTTATCCCGCAATATGCGCGTTTCAATCAGCAGGTGTGGGGGGAGTTTGAGCGCGGACTGGTCACGTCCATCGAACTGCGCGAAAAACGCTTTCGCTTGTTTTTTGAAGCCGCGGGATTGAGCGGGGATACCGCCGCCGTCAGCCAGCTTTATCTGCGCAACCTGGCCCTGGGCACCGATCTGCTGGAGGGCGCGCATGAGCTGATACACGATTTAAAGGGTAAATTCCACCTGGCGTTGGTAACGAATGGGCTGAAGGATGTCCAGCGCCCACGGTTGGAACGCTCGAGCCTGCATGATTGCTTTGAGCGTGTCTTCATCTCTGAGGAAATCGGCGCGGCCAAACCGGCGCGCGGATTTTTTGAGGCTGTTTTTGAGGCGATTGGCCGCCCGGCGCGCGAAAGTGTGCTGATCATCGGTGACAGCCTGAGTTCGGATATCAAGGGCGGCCTGGATTACGGCATCGATACCTGCTGGTACAATCCGCATGGGAAGGCCAACGAATTGGCGGTAACGTATCAGGTGCACAGCATACGCTTCGTTATCAAGAGGCTGGGGGAGCTGGAAGAAATCTTAAAATAATAAAAATGAGCCGCAAGCGTACCGCGGCTCATTTTTATTCCGGCTTTACTGCTTACCCGCCACGTAAATCCGCACAGCCTGCTGCATGAAGCCGGCCAGATCGGGGTGAAACTGGTCAAAATTGGCCCTGAAACGCGGGTCATCGACATAGGTATCTGCCAGACCAACCAGTTGATCGAGGGCAGGCGTCCAGAAGTAACTCATGTGCGTCCGCCAGCGTTCCACCAGGGCCTGGACTTGTGCCGAACCGGGGCCGGCGGGCATGGCGGTCA
This sequence comes from uncultured Anaerolineae bacterium, assembly GCA_903910795.1. Classification (GTDB taxonomy): domain Bacteria; phylum Chloroflexota; class Anaerolineae; order Anaerolineales; family Villigracilaceae; genus UBA5195. The sequence goes on along the minus strand of CAIWAX010000139.1, from coordinate 1,190 downwards.
CGAGTTCGGCGTAAATCTGGTTGCCTTCGTCCAGGATGCGCTGTTTCTCCTGGGCAGAATAGGCCTGCCACTTGCGGTTGGAGGCTTTGACGGTGGCGGGGTCATACATTTTCTCGGCTTCGGCGGCGTATTTGGACTGTTCTTCACCCGAGAAATTTGCAAATAATTGTTTGGGGCTCATCTCTTTTTTTCCTTTCAAATGGGAAAGCGTTTCATCCACGGTGCCAAGCAGGCGTTCCAGTCGCGCGATGCGCTTGCGGAGCTCCAACCGGTGGCCTTCCAGCGCGCCCTGCGCGTTAAAACCGGGACGCGAAAGGATGTCCTTGATGGCGTCCAGCGGCAACTCCAGTTCGCGGTAGAACAAGATCTGCTGCAGGAGCAGGAGCGACTCCTCAGCGTAATAGCGGTAGCCGTTGCCGCCCACCCGGGCGGGTTTGAGCAGGCCAATCGCGTCATAGTGATGGAGTGTGCGCGGGGTGACGCCCGCCAGGCTGGAAAGTTGTTTGACCGTGTACATGCGCTTAATATAAACCCTGACGTAACGTTAATGTCAAGGGCTTTGATCAGCCCAATTGAATATTGGGGATCAATTCGTTCTTCAAACATTACCGTCAGGTGCAATACCGCTACACTGGTCACAAGGTGAGTTTGCCATCAGTGGTTTCACCAACAAGCAACTTCGCCAGTACTTCACCCAAAAATTTACCAACCAGGTCACCCGTTTAATCAACCGACTGCGTGCTCATGGCATTATTAAGAAGGTTGGCAAGTGTTACAAGTATTATCTGACCGAACTCGGGCGTCAATGGAGCAGGATGGCTTTGAGCAGAGCAGAAGTGCGGATTATGATTTTTATGATTGAATGAGTCCGTAAGTGATTCGGGACGATGTGGGCTATGATTTTGAGCAGGGGTAGGGGCGCAACGGTGCGGCGGGCGGGTCGATGCGCGGGGCGGCGGGTTGGGGGGAGAAGTCCCGATTGGAGCATCCTGGATAAGTATGCGGACTATGATTTTTATGATTGGATGATTTCGTAAGTGATTCGGGACGATGCGGCCTATGATTTTGAGCAGGGGTAGGGGCGCTGTGGTGCTGGGCCCGGGTTCCGGCGGTGGGCGGGTCGATGCGTGGGGCGGCGGGTTGGGGGGAGAATTCGATGGGTTTGAAGGCGGGCTCGTCGGGAGTTGGGG
>CAIWAX010000138.1 GCA_903910795.1 uncultured Anaerolineae bacterium | reverse complement strand
CCCCGCCCAGGGTTTTCTTAAAGTCAAGTTTGTGAAAGGTATTTACACGAACCTATAGATCTGGTGTCCTTGCGAGCCGCCGCCTTTGCATTTCCCGAAGGGCATCGGGACGAGGTTGGCGGCGTGGCAATCTCTACCCAGTGGGGGAGATCGCCACGTCGCGGAGAGCACGCTCCTCGCGATGACAATTGTTTGGACTTTAAGAAAGCCCTGATTACCCCACCCAGTATATGGAAGAGGGCGCTTGTAAAGCGACCTGAATCTGATGTTCGAAAGGATGACAAAACGATGAACCTCGCAAACGGTGTTGCCGGGGTAATCCTGGCGGCTGGGGCGGCCTCGCGTATGGGTCAGCCCAAATTATTGCTCCCCTGGAAAGGCGAGGCCCTGATCTGCCATGCGGCCCGCACCGCGCTGGAAACCGGTCTGGATCCGGTGGTGGTGGTGACGGGCGCTGGCGGTCTCGAGATACAGGCGGCTTTGGCCGGGTTGGATGTGCGGTTTGTTGAAAACCCGGATTGGCAAGCCGGGCAAAGCACGTCGGTGCGGGCTGGCATCAATGCGCTGCCGCTGTCTACGCAGGCTGTTATTTTTCTGCTCGGCGACCAGCCCTATGTTTCGACAGATTTGATCCAGGCTCTGGTTCAAATCTATGCTCAAACCCACCCCGCCATTCTGGCGCCGTATGTTGGAGAGAAGCGCACCAACCCGGTGCTGTTTGATGTTTCCGTGTTCGAGGCTTTGCGCGGACTGCGGGGGGATGCTGGCGCGCGAACCATCTTTGCCCAATATCCGCCAACACCGCTGCCCTGGCATGACGACCGGCTTCTCTTTGATGTTGACACCCCGGATGATTATCAACGCCTGCTCAGGTCCAGCTCGAATTAAGTTATTCATTCCCCAGCGTAACTGCTCACGGGTTGTATCCTTTTTGGCAAGAACCCTATCCTTTCGTTAAGGGTTATGGTCAAAAGGGCAAACCCGTGAGCAGTTACTATTTATTTTAAAATCTGTCCCAACGCGCGCTTAAAGACCTCATAGGGTTGAGCGCCCACCAGGGCATGGCGGTCATTGATAACGTAGGTCGGCACGCCCGAGACGCCGATTTGATAGGCCTCTTGCACCTGTTCCGCCACCTCGCGGGTGAAAACGCCGCTTTCCACCTGCGCCTGCATCTCGCCGCCATCCAGGCCAATTTCAACGGCGGCGGCGCACAGCACATCCCAACTGCTGATGTCCTGGCCTTCGCCGTAGACCTTGCGAAAGACCACTTTGTGAAAGGCATTGCCCAGACCCTGGCGTTTGGCGTATTCGGTGGCCTCGTGCGCCAGGCGCGTGTTATAGATGCGCTCGGTCGAGACGAATTTCATGCCATATCCCTCGGCCATCCGGCTCAGACGTTCATCGGAACCGTTCAGGCGCGCCTTTTTTATATATTCAGGCAATTCCATGCCTTCGGGAGGGGTATCGGGGCGCAGGTAAAACGGGCGCCATTCCACCTGCACGGTGTATTCTTTTTCCAGCATCGCGACCACACCCTGGCCGACATAGCACCAGGGTCAGATGTAATCGGAATAGATTGTTAATTTAAATTGTTCCATTAATAACAATACCTTCGCCAATTTTGAAATTAAGTTTTTCAACCACCGCATACGGTGATTCAAAATCGTTCATTCCCCGATATATAGTGGTCTTGCGAGCGTCAATGAATTTTGGCGAAGGTATTGTGAAGAACAACAATTGATATTTATTACTAATTATTTTGCATGCGGGGAAAGTGAGGCACAGGTTTTCCTGAATCATTTCAAAAGCTCTCCTAATTTAAAACCTTTTACAGCCAACCCGTTGCTTTTATCAATTTTGTGCTTTGCCACTCATAAAAATTCACATCGATCCTCTAGCTTTCAACTTCCGGAACGACAGGCTGAAATTCTTAACAAGGTAATTGATAAATTTCTTGATCGTCCATCAAATATTCCGGTTCCAGGCAAAATTCTACGAAGAAATTTAAATAGTAAGGAATTTAAACTAAATTTATTGGAAAGGTTGGCTTTTGACTTGCAATGTAGCAACATTCCTCCTGGTAAACCAATGCCTGATGAATTACTACTCAAATCAATTCAAAACAGCTTATCCTTCTATGACGTAAACAACGAGAAAACAAATCATATGCTTGCCCGATTTATATTGGATGATCTTGATAACAAAGATGGCTTGCTGATACAAGAAAAATCAGATACATCCCATCATTCTTTTATCCATCGATCAGTCCAACAATACCTAGCCGCCAAGTATTTAGCAAAATTCATTCAGGGAGGAGAATCCCGGGAT
>CAIWAX010000137.1 GCA_903910795.1 uncultured Anaerolineae bacterium | reverse complement strand
GGGCTCATCGCGGGTATCATTCATTCTGTTCCGCCTTTATCTGGAATGCTTCCCATCCAACTGGACAAGAAAAGGCACCAGGTTATTTCTTTAATTTGTAAGCCTCTTTGGTTGGTCTGAGCGGGCGATTCAACCAGTAAGGCCGGCGATTCCCATCCGGACTTACTTTTTCCGCAGGACGGGTCAGCGCAACCCATTCCCGATATTTTTCCATGGACTTGTTCGTATCGACAAACACATCCCCGGCCTTCTCCTCCGCGGTGGCCTTGCGGACCCCAATCGCTTTTTGGAGCCAGCAGTGCGCTCCGCTGACAGGATCAGGGTGAACGGCATGCGTCAGGTTCTGTGAAACACCCACCTCACTCCACCAGATGCGCTTCGTATCCGGATCGCTCGATTCAAAGGCTTGCGCCCCGTGAATGACACGCAGCAGGTAGCCGCCCTTGCCATCATCGTTCAACTCAACCAGGTTTGAGGCACCGCGGCTGACACCCAGGGTTTCCTGAAAACGGAAGCGCCCAAGATGATGGCTGACCGCCACCACACCTGGCTTGATGCCTTCCGTGACCCAAACCGCATCCACGAAATAGCCAATCTCGGTGTCCACACGGGCCAGATCGCCCGTATTAATGCCAAGGCGGGCGGCGTCATCAGGGCTCATCCAGATCGGGTTCTTGTGGCTGATCTCATACAGCCACTTAGCGTTGGCGCTGCGGGTATGGATCAAGGTTGGCAGGCGGAAATTGGGCAGCAGGATCATCTCGCCTTTTGAACGATCGATGTTCTGCGGGTCTACATGGCTTTTAAGTGTCCAGGGAATCACATTTTCTTTCTCAGACCAGCCCCACTGTGAAAGGGTGTCGCTGAAGAATTCCAACTTGCGGCTGGGCGTATCAAAGCCCGCTTTGAATTGGTTATCCACTTTGAGACCGACCACTGCTCCGGCAGAGTCGTGAACGCGATCCTGCGCATCCGTGCTCAGACCGGTTTCGGGGGTGGCGGCAAGCACTTTCTCATAAGGAACATAATTTTCATTCTTGATTTCAAACACACCGTACTTGCGCATGAAAGCCAGCGGCGCCAGGCCTTCTTTTGCCGCAGCTTCCGGGAGACCGGGCACAGAATTTTCAAAAATCCACTGGTAATACTCATCAACGGTGATGATTTGGCCGGGACGGTATGGGCTTTCGAAATACTGGCGAATGCCGAGTGAGCCATCCGGATCCATGCGCGCAGAAAGCTGAATCCAGAATTCGTTCTCTTCCCAGACTTCACCGGGGTTGGCCTGATAGGTAAAATCAACTTTAATGCCCGCGCGTTCCATCGCCACGCGGCGCACAGGCTGGCGAAAAGCGACCCACTGGCTCGAATGGGTTTCCTGACTCATCAAATCATGGCGTTCGGATGCGTGCCCGGTTGGCAAAACATAATCGGCATACCAGGCAGTCTCGTTCCAGGTGGGTGTAAGCGCTACATAACATTTAATTTTCGATTCATCCGTGAGCGCCTTGAGCCACATAAAACCATCTGGGTTGATCCAGAGCGGGTTGTAGACGCGCGTGAAATACACATCCAGGTCGCCGCGGCCTTCCTCCAGCATGTGCGGAAGTATGAAGGACATTTCATAATGGGCCAGCGGCCAATCATTGGGGAAATGCAGTTCGTTCCAGGAGTTGTTGGCTGGCGCAGACTTAAAGGGTTTCGGCACGAACTTATTCCAGTTGTTAAGCGATGTGCCGCCTTCATTGGCCACACTGCCAGTCAGGACGTTCAGGAAAAAGATGCAGCGTGCCACCTGCCAACCGCCAAGGTTGCCAATGCTTGCGCTGCGCCAGACATGCGCAGCCAGTTTGCCATCGCAGTTGGCAATATACTTTGCAGATTCCACGATTCGCTCGATCGGCACCTCCGATTCCTTTGCCGCCCGCTCAAAGGTGTATTCGGAATAGAGCACCTTCAAGACTTTATCAAAGGTTTCAAACGTGGGCGCATCTGGAATCAGGGGGCGGATCGAATCCCATTCGGTTGAGGTCGATGTAGTGACATGCTGGAGAAATTCTTTCCAGTTTGTCCATTTACGGACAAATTCCTTGTTGTATTTACCAGTTTGAATGAGATAGTTGGCAATTGACAAAAGTACGCTGCTCTCGCTGCCCGGCCAGGTGGGCAGCCAGACATCACTCATGCTGGCTGTGTTTGAAAGCCGTGGGTCAAATGTGATCAGTTTTGCGCCAGCGGTCTTGGCTTCGATGATTCGCTGCGCGTGTGGGTTGAAATAATGTCCCGTTTCAAGATGACTTGAAATTAATAGCACAACGCGCGCGTTGGCATAATCAGGGCTGGGACGATCCTGACCCGTCCAGAAAGTGTATCCGGTGCGGGCAGAGGCAGAGCAGATGTTGGTATGGCTGTTGTGACCATCCACGCCCCAGGCCTGGATGACACGCGTGGCGTAGCCATCTTCACCGGGGCGGCCGACGTGATAGACAATCCCATCGCGCCGTTTTTGGCGGCTCGCCCGCATCTTTTCGGCAATTTCAGATAAGGCCTGCTCCCACGAGATGCGTTCCCATTTACCTTCGCCGCGTTTGCCAACCCGTTTTAATGGGTAAAGGATTCGCTCAGGATCATAGATCTGGTTGTGCGTGGCCGGACCCTTGGCGCAATTCCGTCCGCGGCTGCCTGGGTGGACAGGGTTGCCTTCAAATTTACGCACTTCGTAGGTGTCCTTGTCCACATAAGCCAGCAGCCCGCAGGCTGCTTCGCAGTTGAAACACACGGTCGGCACGAGTGTATAGCGGCGGGCAACCCGCCTGGGCCATTCTTTGCCGTCCCACTCGACCCAGTCATCCCAGGTCTCAGATGGCGGATACTGGCTGATGCGCCCATCAGGATGAACGACCTCTGTCAGCTTGACAGGCTTGCGGTCAGATGCAGTGAATTGCGGTACGGCAGTACCGGCGGATGTTTGAGGAATGGAATTTTGTTTTGACATGGTTACTCGATTTACGAATTTGGAATGCGCTGTGGCGCCATAACGAAGGCGTATTCATAGAAGAAAAGACCAAGGATGCTGGCAAGCGCGATCGGAATATTCAGCGGCATAAAACAGATCAATGCCAGTGGAACAGCGTGCCCCAAACCAAGTCCGCCCCACCAGAATTGGTTGCGGTAGCGCCCGTGTGTCATCTCGCGCGAAGCCAGCATGGCAACTTCAGTTGCAAACGGCATGATTTTGCCAGACAGGGTCAGCATTAAGTTGATGATCAGGCTCGCCAGAAAGACAGCGCGCAAAAAGACCGTCAGGCCATCGGGAAACCGGATAAAGGCATCCAGGGCGAAGAAGACGGCACTGCCCACCAGAAAGGATTGGGAAAGCAACTGGAATGGAAGCAGGCTGCTCTGCCACATATCGCGTCCTTCAGCCTGGCCAAGCAGGAAGGCAGTGTAAACCACCACACCCAGCGCAAATGGGAAAGTAATCCATGCGGCGATCGGCCGCACAACTACAGCGAGCCCGGTGGGTAACACGCCAAGGTACGCGCCGCCCTCGATCAGCCACCACAAACCGGCGATAGCTGTAAAGATGACCATAATGTAAGCGCCGCGCGCCACCCAGGATTTCCACTGCGGGTGTTGCAAAATATTCAAGAAGCGTTTGGGCTGCGACAGGTCTTGAATGAGCAGGATGGTTGTGAGCAGCATGAAAACCATGGCGGTGAAGCCGGTTGCCAGGAAAGTGAGCGGATCGAAGTGAAAAATTCCGAGGCCTGTCCCCAGGCTGAGCAGCATGAATATTCCGCCAGCGATACTTTTCGTTACCATATAGCTGGGCAGCTGCCAGTGCCATTGGATTTTGTGCTGGGCGTTGTAGCCCGTCTGCACCATTTGCTCCGAAACACGACCGCCGATCTGGATGGGGCCATTTTGCGGGTGGCCCTGTTCCCCAGGGGTGCGGATCGGGGTGCCAGATTTGGATCGTAAAACTGGCAGCTCCAGTGCGTTGCGTTCGTAGGCTGAAATATTTTGTTCGGTAATTTTTTCCGCCCACATGAAAGTATTCTGGGCGGATGAGGCAGTCGCATGAAGTGACCAGTCGTTCCCGTTGATGTAGAAGAGTTTGGGCCCGGTACCCTGCTCAGGCTTAAGCACGGATGTTTGTGAAATAGCCAGCTTGTGGCTCAACTCCGAAGCGGGATCATCCATATCCCCGGCCAGGATGGCGTGCTCCGGGCAAACCACCACACAGGCGGGTTCAAGACCGACTTCAATGCGGTGTGCGCAGAAGGTGCATTTGGCGGCGGCGTTGGTTTCTGGATCGAGATAAACCGCGTCATAGGGACAGGCCTGGATACAGGATTTGCAGCCAATGCAGATGGATGGGTCAAACTCAACAATTCCGTCGCTGCGCTGGTACATGGCAGTGACTGGACAGATGCGCACACACGGCGGGTTGGCGCAGTGGTTGCAGCGTGTCACCTGAAAGTGCCGGCTCACATCCGGATAGGTGCCTGTTTCCACATACTTGACCCAGGTGCGGTATACGCCAAGCGGCACCTGGTTCTCAGACTTGCAGGCGGTGCTGCATGCATGACAACCGATGCACTTGCTTTGATCAATGAGAAATCCGTAATTTGCCATAAGTCTTACAACCTTTATTTTTATTTGGGGTGCGCAGGTGTGACTGCGTTCATAATGGCAGTGGTGAAATCGTCAGGCGTGACACCCGGTGATTGAATGCTCAGACGATAATACGCTTCTTCAATTTTCGATTTCAATGTTTCAGGGGTTGCCCGCGTGCCGCGCAGGGATTGCTCCAGCGCGCCCAACGCAAACGCAGGAAACAAGGTAAAGTCGCCGGAGATTGAAACGTCATCAATGCGCCCCTCGCGTAAACGGGCGATTACCCGGATCAGACCGCCTTGCGCCTTGAAGGCCGCTTCAACAATGTGCACATCCTGGTGAATCTTTACTCCCTGTTGTTGCAATCGCCCCTTTTGATACAACCATTCATCAGACATAAAGCGTTCGTCAATTTCCTGTGCCATGGCTTCTTCATCGGCCGACCACTCGCCTTCGTACACTTCCGCGCCCAGTGCTTCAGAGGCTTTTTTCATATATAAATCCTTGACCATCGCACGGTCGGGGGTATAACCGAGCTGCTCGGTCATGGTGGTCATGTAGGCTTCCAGTGATTCAAAAACCTTATCGCGCATTTTCTCGGACGGGACTTTCAAGACTTTCGACATGGTCTTCTTGTCAAATGTATACATCAAGCTGCCAACCACCACTTCCGCAATTCCGATCTGCGCAGCACCCGTGCCGCCAATTTTCTTGCCGCTGACCAGCACATCATTGACAGGCCGGTGAATGGCATTAATTCCCAGGGCATGATAAGTTTGCACAAGTGGGTCGATATAAAGTTTAAAACGTTCATCCAGCGAAGATGGCAAATCGTTCTTGTGGAAAATCCACTGGGAAAACAACTGGCCGCTGTCCAAATACACCGCGCCTCCGCCTACTTCGCGGCGCAGGACAATCAATCCATTGGCCTGAACGTATTCTTCGTCGACTTCCTTTTGCAAGTCCTGATGATAGCCAACGCAAACATACGGAGCATTTGGAGACACCATGATGATGGTGTTGGGTGAATCTGCCTTCATCGCATACGCGACTGCGTGGTAAACCGTTTGCGAGCGAAGGGGAGAAACACCTTCCATATAAAGTAAGCGAATTTTTTTTGACATACATCACCTTTTTGAATTCAATATCCCTGACGCGCAGGTTAATCCATGCATCGCAAGCAATTAATCTTCAATTCCTGTATTCGCGCCTTGTACTTCTCCGCCGCCTCTGAGCCTGTCACCAGGTGGCCGCGTTCATTTTCCAAATCAGTTGGGCGTACCCTGACAAGCCAGCCATCACTGTATGGTTCCTTGTTGGCCAGCAAAATGTTTTTTGCAAAGCCGGTTTCGTTCGTTTCAACAATCTCGCACGAAAACGGCGCGGGAAAGGCGCCCACCCACTTGGCGCTTTCAACGGTGACCAATGCCTTGCCTTGCGTAACCTTTTTACCAACATCGCGAAACCTGAGCGCCGCAAACTTTCCGCAGCGCGTTTGCGCCACATCCGTCATGCCAAGAATCGCGTATTCACCTTCAAAGCGGATCCAGACATCACGCTCAATGTCATAATACAAATCTTCGGGAATATCACAGGCATAGTAAATCATCGGCACTCCTTTCATCATTGAAAGGGAAATCTTTCAACGAATTTATTCGAACGAAATATTTTGCGTTTCCATGAACTTCTGATACGCTGCCACAGCCGCCTCACCGCTTACCAGGGCCACGCTTTCTCCGGCCCAATCCGCTGGTTTGATGCGCACGAACCAGCCTGCGCCGTAAGGATCGGAATTTATCAACGCTGGTTTGGCTTTCATCTCTTCGTTCACTTCAACAATCTCGCCTGTCACTGGCGAAGTGACAGGGCCCACCCATTTACCGCTTTCCAAAGTTCCGGCGGATTTGCCCTTCTGAACGGTACGACCGACATCCTTTGGCGTGGCATTCACAATGCCCTTTGCCAGATGCTGGGCCACATCGGTAATGCCAATCGTCAGGGTGCCATCGGCTTCCAGGCGCGCCCAGGCATGTTTCTCCACCCAGTAGTAGCGATCTTCAGGGATGTCACATCCGCGAACTTTTGCCATTTTTCTTCTCCAGAAACATCAAATGTCTAGAAGTGTTTTTCAATCGGTTGTTCCAATACAGACCCGTAGGGCACATGTATGGTCTTGTCTTCAATCTGATTATCCAATTCAACCGCTTCTGCCACCAACTGGGCCAGCTCCCGAACTTCGATGAATTTTTCATTATGAGAGGTCTTTACGGCGTCTGAAAACATAATGAAATCCTTCGGGCAGGTGACCACCAATAAGTGTTTTTGATTTTGTTGAACTTCACCCAGAGCCTTTGTTGCTTCCCTTACGCGAACCTCGCCGGGGCGCACACCAGGGTTATTGTTTCCCATCCACAGATGCCCGCCACCAGCACCACAACAAAAAGAGTTCGCACAATTGCGAGGCATTTCCACAAAGTCCACCCCCAGTAATTTCAAGAGCTTTCGCGGGGCGGCAAAACCGCCGTTATATCTGCCCAGGTAACAGGGATCGTGGAAGGTTACCCGGTATTGAGGCAGAGGATGCTTGATCTTCAAACGTCCTTCTTCAAACAACCTTACGAGCACAGTGGTGTAATGCTCTACTTCATATTTCGCGCCATATTCGGGATACTCATTTTTCAGGGTGTTAAAAGAGTGGGGATCTGTTGTGACGATCTTTGTAAAATTAGCCTTGCGCAGCGAAGAAATATTCTGTTCAACCAGATGTTCAAACAACCCTTCTTCGCCAACCCGGCGGGCTTCATTTCCGGCGTTGAACTCATTCTGATAAAGGATACCGAAATCCATTTCAGCAGAGTTAAACAGCCTCGCTACCGTTTTCGTAATGGGCACTATTCGATCATCGAAGGAAGCAGTATCACCAACGAACCAGAGCGTTTCCGCCGTTTCTTCCATTACATTCTTAACGGGTATATCCAAATCCTTCGCCCATCGACCGCGTAATCTCTTCCCTTTGCCGAGGGAATTTCCGTTGGTAGCCAGTGATTGCAACGCAGTTTGTATACCGGAGTCAATTTCGCCCTTTATAACGCGGTGCCGGCGAATATCGATCAGATCTTCCATGGGTTCATTCGCCACCGGGCAGATATTGACACAGGCTCCGCAGGTTGTACAGGACCAGAGGGCCCTGGTTGTTATGAAATGGCTCAACGGTACATCCGTATCTCCGCCGTAATTGAAGTGATAACGTTTATTGACTTCATACGCCGCCGGAGAAAGAGGCCTTCCACTGTTATAAGCCGGGCAGACTTCCTGGCATCGGAAACACATAATACAGGCAAAGCTATCCAAAATCTGTTCCCAGCCAAGATCTTTCATCTTTTCGGCACCCAGGGTGCTCGGTCTGACCTGACCGATTGAAGACCGTTCGGGCTTAAGAGCATGGTTAAGGGGAGCAAAAAATAGGTGAATGTGCTTGGAATTCGGGAAATAGGGCAGGAAGGCAAGCAGCGAACCCATGGAAATCCAAAAGGCCGTATGCTCTGCGATCAGCAATATCGAAGGGTCGACCTTGCTCCACAGCAAAGCCAATAATGAAATGGTAGGCTGCCATGGGTCCGGTTTTCCTGCAAGAGAAATTGCAAATGACTCTTCCAGGAACCGCAGCGAATTATGAACAAATATAAACGACAGAACAATCGCCGAATCGCGCGGGATCCAGTAACGAACCTTCGGAACAAGTTTTATTCGGATGCGGGTTGTGAGGTGTTTGGGGCGGAAGATAAAGCGGCGGACCCCCATAAATACGGCGCCGAAAATCAAACCAATATTCAGGATCTCTGCCAACAGGCGATATCCCCCACCAAACCATCCAAGGTTATCCAGGAGCCTGAAACCAGTGTAAGCCTTAATGAAATCACTCGCCAAAACCAACAGGAAAGCAATAAACCCCCACCCAATAATAGCGTGGACGAGGCTGGGAAGCCACCGCCTGCGCATCTTGAATAATGGCTGGAACAACCCGATCTTAAAGATCAGATTGTCCAGGCGTTTTAAGGCAAGTGACCAGTCCACCTTGCCCTGGCCGGTGGAAATCTGATCGATAATGCGCTTTACCCTGACGTAAGTAAAATAAAACGAGATAATTCCTGCCAGGGTAAATATAATTTTTTCCGGTAAAGATAGCATATACTTTTCCAATTCACCAATTATTTTTTATTTAGTAACACTCAGCTTTTTAAGAAACGGCTGCCAGGCTATTCTGGAGCTGATCAAAGTAATTCAAGCATGGCCTCGGCTACTTCAAACAGATCCGCGGTCGCACCATAATGGGCATAATTAAAGATCGGGGCCTTCTTATCGGTGTTGATGGCAATGATCAACTCAGCGCTTTTCATTCCTTCCAGATGCTCCGGAGCCCCGGAAATTCCCAAAGCCAGGTACAGCTTCGGCTTTACCTTCCGGCCGGATTTTCCAACCTGGCGGGAGGTGGGAAGCCAGCGAGCATCGATCACTGGTCGCGAAGCAGTTAGTACTGCGCCCAGAGCAGAAGCCAGCTCATTAGCCAATTCGATGTTTTCTCTTCCCCCAATCCCACGGCCAACCGAGACAAGTTTTGTTTGTACCGTAATGTCCATATCCCCGGTGGCAGGTTTGACGGATTCGATAAATTTAATTTTCAGTCCATCCAGAACCACTGGCGAAGCGATTTGAGTCGCCATGGTAGATCCCTGTCCTGCTTCGACAGGGAATGAGCCTGCCAGCACCGCTACGATCGCCAAATCGCCGGAGGGTGCAATTTCAGCAAGCATTTTGCCGCCGTAAGCCTGGCTGTTTACAATCAGCGCGCCGCTTTCAAAGCGGATCTCTTTTGCATACGCCACACAGGGTTTGCCAAGCCGCGCCGAAAGCCAGGCTGCCAGATCCATGCCCGCCGCTGTCCAGCCAAACATCACCAGACGCGGAGATTTCTCTTTGACCAGGGCTTCAACCACCTTGCCATACGCGGCCGGGTTAAACTCTGCAAGGTTCGCATCATCAACAAAAAGTGTTGTATCGGATGCAAAGCCATTGGCCGGCAAACCACTTCCCAGGATAATCGCAACCGCCTTTCCGCCCAAAACGGATGCCAATTCTTTGGCCTTTCCAACCATTTCAAACGACACATCGGCAAATTTGCCATCCAGATGTTCGATGACGATAAAGATATCATTGCTCATGGTTACACCAGGCCTTTGCTCTTCAACAAATCAACAATCTTCGCAGCAACTTCTTTTGACGAACCCGTCAGCATTTCTGCATGCCCCGTCATAACAGGCGGCGCCATTTTCTTAAAGGTTAACTCCGCGCTGGCTTCACCCACCGGCTCAAGGTTTTCAATTTTGGCAGTTTGGGCCATCTGGCGGACTTTGCTGATCGGCGCATAACGCGGCGGTTTGGTGGAGGCTTGTACTCCAATCACCGCTGGCAGATTGACCAAATATTTTGCCCCAACGCCACCCGCAAATTCTTTATTCACGGTCGCCGTATCACCGGCAACTTCCACCGAACTGACTCCACCGATGTAGGGAAGATCGAGATATGCGGCAATCATCGGCCCCATCTGACCATCGATGTCATTGGACGCCTGCACACCTGTAAAAATAAGATCAGGCGACAATCCCTTGATCGCCTCTGACAGCCATTTGGCCTGTTGGTGCGAATCCGCGCCAGGTTCATTGGCTGTGATTTTGATGGCTTTATCTGCACCTTTGGCAAGCGCGAGATGAAGCACGCCATCAAGTTCTCCGATCAAATCCACACCGATCACAGTCACCGTTCCACCAACTGCTTCCTTTACCAATACAGCCTGTTCAATTGATTGTTCATCAAATTCGTTCAGTACAAAATCCAGCGAGTCAAAATCCAGATTATTGCCTTTTATAGGCAGGTCATCTGCAGTGCTGGGGATGTGTTTGATCGCAACAACGATATTCATTAGAATTTATCTCCTTTGTGCGCGCTGCATGACTTGAAACGAACCCACAGGGCACGTGTCACTGCTTCCCGCGCATTGACTGGTCGAGCAGCTCTAAAATATCCAACACACCAACATGCTCATTGCCAGTCGACTTAACCGCATCCTCAAACCGCGAGACTTCAAATGGACAGGCAACAGCCAGAACATTGACGCCTGTCGATGCCGCTTCCATTGCGCGTTTTTCCGAAAGGCGCATCTTGATATGTTTGTCGGTATAAGAATCCATCCACATGCCGCCGCCACCGCCGCCGCAGCAATAGCCGTTCTCGCGGTTGCGGTCCATTTCAACCAGTTCCACGCCCGGGATGGCTTGCAGCAGTTTGCGGGGAGCTTCGTATTCGCCGTTATGCCGCCCTAAATAGCACGGGTCGTGATAGGTCACCTTCAGATTGATTTCATGCTTGAGCAGCGGCTTGAGTTGGTCAAGATATCTCGCAAGGAAGGTGGTGTAGTGCAGAACCGGCCGGTCAAAGCCGTATTTTGGATATTCATTCTTGAAGGCATTCAGTTCATGCGGACCGGTGACAACCATTTCCTTCCATTCATATTTATTGAAGGTTTGGATGTTGTGCTCGGACATCATCTCAAATAGTCCTTTTTCGCCAGCCAGACGCTGTGTGTCAGCATCGTCTTTTTCTTCCTTGCCAAGAATGGCGAAATCAATCCCAAGAGCGCTGAAAATACGCGCGGCGGCGGAGGCCGCATCCATGCCGCGCGGATGGTAGGAAGGATACGAGCCAACATACCAGAGTACATCCACCGGGCGCGCCAGATCCTTAATGATCGGCACAGTCACACCGGCATTTTGCGCCCATGCATCGCGTTTACGCTGCGGCTGTCCGAGCGGATTACCGGATTTGGCGGTATTCTCGAAGGCATCCTGTAATTCCTTCGGGACAAAGTTGCCATCCAAAATCGCCTGTTCGCGCGCGGCAGGCATGATTTTGATCATGTTCACTTCTTTGGGACACACGCGCAGGCAATTGGAGCATGTGGTGCAAAGCCATAATCCAGGTGACTGCAACAGGTCTGTGCCAGTTTGGGCATACTTATAAAGTTTGCGTGGGCCGTAGTCGCCGACAATATCCACCGGGCAAACCGGAACACACTTCGCGCACTGGTAGCAGTATGCAAATGATTCCGCGTCTGGTAAATCTGTTACTTTTTCGATCAGCTCAGGCGTGTACTCGAAAATAACACGCTGTTCGAACATGCGGCTCCAGTGACCGGAAATATCCACGCCATCAATAACGGCATGCTCTATTTCTATCGCTGTTGTTTTTTTAAATTTGACGGCCATTAAGGTTGGTCTCCTTGATCGGTACCATGTAACCGACCGGTTTTTCTCAGGCTATGAATCTATTGAACGGAAACAGACTGCTTCTGGTCATCGCTGGAAGGCGCTCGCCCGGTCTTCTTTAAGCCGAGCAGTCTTCTGGCCATATCTGGCAGGGTGGGCAGCAGCCTGTTGAATTCGCGGCTCAATCTCCAACTGGTTGCACCATACATATATACGCTGTAGGCACAGGCTAAAAAGGCGCTGTCTGCAAAAAAAGCACGCTTTTCGTTGCTCAACAGTTCGGGGGTGAACAAACCTGCGCCTTCACCAGCCCTGCGACTCAGCGCGGTGACCGCGCCGACTCGGACATACCCATCCATGAGATCGTTGGAAAAAAGGTTGTGTGTGCTGCCAGCCAGCAACGGTAAAATTCCAGTCGCAGTTGTTGGATCCCATAACCAGCGTGTCCACAACCAGTTGGCTTCAGGTGAAGTGTTGTACAACAGTCCCGTAGCGAGTTCGAGTGCCAGCCTTGGATCGAGCACGGTTAACTTTTCAACAAAGGCTGCCACTCGCAAAGGAGTCAAGGCTTCGCCATTCAGTAATTCATCGATCGGTTCCAGGTCATGCCCGGCGAAGGTATTTATCAGCACACGGGTGTTTGACTTGGTATGGGTGACTGCGGAAAAAACTTCAACCGAGTGAGCCGCCAGGCTGGCGGGGTCGTTCCGAATCCCTGAAAAGAGACGGGATTGTCGTTCCGTAAGCTCATCAGCAATCGCGATCACATCAGCGGGCGCAACCTGTCCCAAAGCTTCCTGTAAGGTCGCTTGAAACTCAGGGTCATCTGGCCCGGTCTTCTGTTTGATGATGTGACTCTTCCACAAAGGCTGCATTATGCCAACACTTTACGAACAGCTGCTGCTGCGCGCGCAGCAGCCAGGCCAGCCTGTGCGAATGAATCATCCAGATCCGATGGACCGGATGCGGCGCCTGCGACAAAAATGCCTGGTTTGGATGTGCCGACGGGATCGATACCTGATGCGCCGCCTGCTTCAATAAAACCATATTTATTTTGCTGAAGACCAAGCAGTTGTGAAATGGCGCGTGTCCCTGCGCTCGGTTCCATGCCTACCGAAAGCACAACCAGATCCATGGTCACTTCCATTGGACGACTCATGGTGGTGTCTTCGCCGCGGATCAGAAGTTGATTACCCTTCGGAAGCACTTCGCTGATAACGCCCTTCACGTAATTGACCTTGTATTTCTCCTGCGCAGGCCAATAAATTTCCGGTTCCCAATACCCGTACATACGCATATCGATATAGAAGATAAAAACCTTCGAGTCGGTAATTTGTTCACGCAGTTCGATGGCTTGCTTGCTGGCAACACCGCAGCAAACCTTGGAACAATATTCATTGCCAATCTGCCTATCCCGCGATCCTACACATTGGATGAAGGCAATCTTCTTCGGTGTTTCGCCGTTTGAAGGGCGCACAACCTTATTTTCTTTCAACATTTTTTCCAGGTCAGTGATCGTGATGACATCCGGAAAAGAATAGTAGTTGTAATACTGTGTTGCGCGGCCCGGGTCGAAATGTTGGAAGCCTGTTGCAACAATGACTGCGCCAACATTGAGGGATTCGGCTTTGCCATTCGCTTCAATCTGGACTGTGAAGTCGCCTGCGCTCCCGGAAAATCCCTTCACTTCGGCCTGATACTTTACTTCCACATTCGCATTACCCGTCACCGCGGAAGCAAGCTCAGCCATCGCTTCGGATGCATCGCGCCAATGATGCGTGAGCTTGGCATATCCTTCGCTGATGGGTGTGCCGCCCAGTCCTATACGCTTTTCGATGAGAATTGCTTCTCCGCCAAGCTCCGCAACAGATCGCGCGGCTTCCAATCCTGCAGGGCCTCCGCCGATGATAAGAATTTTTCCAGACGACATTCGTTCCTCCGAGTATGGCTTGTTTTGTTCATACCCCTGTTCAGCGGGGTATTGCGTGCCTGATTACGGAGCACGCTTTCCGATAGGTGGGTCTTCTTGTTTACGAGTTCACTTATTTCCGTACACTACAGGCTGATCTGCATCCGCCCAGGTCACGCCAGATTTTGTTCCTGCGCGAATGGCATCCAGATCTACCTGGAATTCATCCCAGTATTTCTGCCAGTCGATACCGAGTTTTTCCAGGAAAGGACGCCAGTCCGTGGAATGCCAATGAAATTGGACAACCCGGAAGGGATGGGCACCCATTGCCAGGGCGGCAACCTGCGCGTCAGACAACACCGGAATACCCACATTCCGGCCATGCGCTTTTCCGGAAAATTGACTTTTATCAAGCGTTGTCACACAGCCGGTATCGTGGGTTACCACCAGGTCAGGATTAACTTCATTCTTCATGACCTCTATCTTGCGTTGAACCGCAAACGAGCGGGTAAAGTCGCGTTCCACCAAAATATGGCGAAAACCAAATCCGCAGCAATCGAACCAGGTGGAATAATCCGCCACATTGATCCCAAGCGCTTTCAGCATGGTAGTGACGGTCGCCATACGCTGTCCGCCATAGATATCGGGATCATATATAGCGTCTTCAGCAACGACCTTGTAGTAGTGGCAGGCTGGATGAACTGTGGCCGTGATGCCGCTCAAATCTACAACCTGTCGTTCCGCAAATTTGCCGCGCATGATATGAACCCACTCGCTGTAATGTACGATTTCTTCCGGGATCACCAGCGGTTTGCCGAGCTTATCCATCACACGGCGGACCTCGTCACGCAGTTCCTTGTCCTGCACCAACTGTTCGCGGACTTCCTTATAGTGGCCAAAGGATGTGCCGCAGTGGATCAGAGGAAAATAGCCTGTTTCATAGGCGGTGGCAAAGTTACGGCTCATTACCGAGGCTTGTGCAGCCATGTTTGAGGTGGCGGAAGCATAATAATTCCAGCCGGTGCAGGATGTCTGATCGGTGGGATCGACGTAATCCAACCCCAACTGACGGTGAAGCCAAAAAATGGAGGAGGTGTAACCAGGGATATGCCCGCATTGCCCGCAGGATTTATGATGCCAGGTGTGCTCCACGGGGATTTTCTTCAAGCGCCCGTACTTTGTGGTTACTTCTACAAAAGGCTCTGGAACGCGCTGGAGGATGATCTCGCCTTTGGCTTCGAGCTCCAATAATGATTCATGCATATCGTGCGTGTGGGCCAGCTTGGGATCACGCCGCACAGAATGTGATTTCCTTTCAAGGATTTCTTCAACAGTCGTAAGTTCAGTCATAACCGGTCTCCTTTATCCTTCTTCCAATTCTTCCTGCATAATATCGGACAGGAGATCGTATAAGCCTTCGTCAACTTCCTTGATAATTTCCATACTGCCCGTCTCGAACCAGATGGTGTAGAGTTCAAGCAATGTTTTGCGATCAACCTTCCAGGCAGCATCGGTTACTCCACGGATGGAATCCACTGGAATTGCTTTTTTCCAGATTGGCATATTGGCAGAAAAATTCTGAACCCAGGGACCCCAGTCTGCAAACAGATCTGGCTGGAGCATATCGGGCGAAACCTGGTTGCCTTTGAGCATAACTTTGTAAATGACCCTGCTGTATCCCTGCAAGACATCTTTTGTTTCCTGCAAACCGCTTTTAACCGCCACTTCACGCAGTATGGTGACCAGGCCACCGGGGTTGTTCTGTCTCGGACAACGCACACACGAGAAACATTGTGCGCAGTTCCAAATATCCTCGGAAATAATGTCATAAATGCGTTCCACATCTTCACGCGCCATCGCCTGGGCAATCACCTTCGGGCTGTAATCGTAAAAGCGCGCTGTGGGACAGGCTGAAACGCAAATACCGCATTCATAACATCCGTAAAGAAATTCGTGATAACGCGGATCATTTTTGGTTTCAAGGAAAAGCCGTTCCTTGACTTCATACGCCACCTCGGGGTGACGGTTTTCAGCTTTGCCCGGATTCCAATTTTCTAAAGTAGTTGGCATTGTGCCTCTGAAAAAATATTGGTTAAAAAGAAATTACCGCATCTGCGCGGACAGCCATATCATTAAATGCCGCGCCGCCGATCATTTCAACCCCTTCGATCAAATCGTCCAGAACATATCCGTGCAAATCCAGCGAAGGCTGGCATACCAGAAGGCGCACACCCATGTCAAGCGCCTGATCGATAAAATACTTCAGCTCTCTTCCATCCCCGCCTTTGCGTGGAATGATGATCTTCTCGCCATTACCCTTTGCCAGGCATTGTGGGCCGTTCATCGTAAAGTAAATACAGACTTCATTGTCC
>CAIWAX010000136.1 GCA_903910795.1 uncultured Anaerolineae bacterium | reverse complement strand
TTTATCATGGGCATTAAAGTTGGGCAGGAGATAAAGATTACGCCAATACTCCACGGTTTGGACGGTTTCATTCGTGTAGGAAAATTCATCGGTGGGAAGGGTTTTGGAACCCTGGGGTGGCAGGCGATAGAGGATCATGAATGTAATGAAAATGATTGCCCCCCAAAAATAGTGCTGGTCAATGCTCAAGACGAAAAATCGCAAGAGCAGCCAGACGAACAGTGCGGTTGGGGTAATGATCTCATTAAGAATAAACGGCCACAATAACATTCCGACGAGGGTAACGATTGTTATAAACAGGATTGCGACAAGCACGCGCCTGGAGATATTCATATCAATCTGATTTTTTTCGCTTCACGGCTGTGTACCATAATGGCTTGCAAACAGCGGGTTGCCTTCTGTTCATCCACAGAGTTAGGCTGCCAGTTACCGTAGCGTACAGATTCAAAGATTTGGGTCAATTGATGAATGGGATCGTGCGGTATGCCGGCGGCTTCCAATAAATCTTCGAATTCCCGGGTTGTCATCCACTCCTGACGCTCAAGCCCCTGCTCCTGCTCGAGGGCCAAACTCATTTGCCGGTAACACTGAATAATCACTTCTTTCAAATCCAGGCCAGTTTTGAGCGCCTGCCAGGCTTTTTCCGCTTCGAGGCCCACTAGATCTATTGTCGATGAGCGCCTCGGTGCCGAACCGAAAATCCAAATTCCTGATAAGCAACTGATCACCAACAGCCCGATCCCAACCAGCCAGAGCAGCAACGGAGGCACAGGTCCCAACGGTGAGGTGGCTAATGGGGTGGCTAAAGGGGTGGGCAGTTCCATTGGCGTAAAACTTGGGGTATCTGACAGCAGAAGCGTTATCAGGAACAGGAGAATACCGGCGATCGAGAGGCTGATCATAATTGGCGTGAGAATGGAACCAAGCTTCCGCCAGTCAAGGCCGCGGGTCAGCCTGAAAATTACAAAAATCGTTATTCCTGCCAGAAGAAGGGCAAAAAAGGTTTTTTCAAACTGGCTGATCGTGATCGTCACCAATGGCACTGCCCCAATTTGCGTAGTTACCAGTCGGCCATGTTCGATACTGGGGAGCGGCATTCCTGGCTGAAGCTTTAATTGAGGCAGGCCGGCTGCGATAAGCACCGTGGTTATCATTACCAACCCGAGGAAAATGAGCGTTTTGCGCTTTGTGCTGCTGGTCATCTCAGGCACCATCTCTTCTTTTGGCGCTGGCAAGAGAAAAACTCATAAGATACGCTGCCAGTCTGCGAAAACTAATCTTTTTATCAATAGAAAAAAAGATTGTGATTTAATGAACAAGCATGTAATTATACATCCTGCTTGCTGCTGGGAATGGGGCAGTCAAAAAACTTTTGAGCATTATATTTTCATTCCATCCATTTCTTGGTGGCAAGCAGTCCATCAATTGGATGGCAGGGCAGCTAGGCCGGGCCATCCGAACAGGATTGGGAGCGCGCCGCGCGCGGTACGCAAGGCCGGGAATTTGCCCGGGGAGATGGCTTTGACCGCAGCCACCTGAACTGCGCCGTGTTTTGGGGAGCAGGTGGATCATCTTTCTGACTTTGGTGATTGGATAACTGGTGGAGGAAGGGGAGTGTGATCGCTTCCATCACTATTGTTGGCAGTTCCCGGCTTTGACCATTTCCCCTGCATGAACTTTAATCTCGACAATACAGCCGGATGTTTCGGGAGCGATTTTAATCTCGTTGGTTTCGACGGTCCTCGAAGCGGCCTATGCGCCACTGGTTGCATTGGCGCAGCCAAAGAAGTACTAACTGCCAAAAGCAACGGCATTGATCACCAGAAAATTATTGAGAATGCGTAACTGCTCACGGGTTGCTTAATTGTGAGCAGTTACCTAAATTTTTTGATATTGCCGAAAATGGTAATTTTGCCGTGTTTCCCAGACCGTTCACGAATAAGTCACGAATAAACGAATGGCGGGGTGCACATTTGAGTATTCGTGACTTATCCGTGATGGTTCTCGGCTCGCAATACCCATTTTTGAGCTGGCGTGGTTTTAGATTCGGAATTGCTGCTCTTTATGCCTTCGGCGGGTTTTTAAACCCGGGTTTCCAAGTGCGTGGGCGTGGCGACCAAAAGGTTCCTGACCAAACGTGTGATATATGGAAGGCAGGTATCCGGGTTGCGCGGGTCAATTCCGTTGTGTTGCCCAAGCAGTGTGGGGGAGAGGATCAATAGAATGACTGCCGATACAATTTGAGAGAGCGCCAGCCTCAGCTCGCCTGGCTCCAAACCACATCCGCGCTCATGCAGATCTTCTGCCAGGTCGTTGACAAAACGATTAACATGTTCCAGCAGCAGCGCATCATTTTTTCCTTCCGCCAGCAAGTTGAAAAAGTGCGCGCGCGTGATGCCTGGGTATTGATAGCCACCTTCCACCAAAGACATCAGGATTGCAATGCAGCGTTCCTCTACTGGCGCCTCAGGCATGCCGGGCATCTTGCCCAGGTCAAAGGCATTGCTGAGCGTAATCTCCATGCAGCGGTTAATAAGGATATCCTTGCTGCGAAAATAGTAATTAATGGCGGCATTATTCACGTCGGCCATCCTGGCAATCTGACGATTGGTCGCACCGGATATCCCGTATTTTTCAATACAATCAATCGTGGCAAGGATTATTTTGTCCTCAATGCTTGGTAAGCTATCAACCATGACCTGCCTGGCTCCTTCACCTTGTTAGTTCTTTTTAATAATTATAATTCAATCATTTGTTTCAATCAAGTGATTGACAAACCTGTCAGATCCAGTTATTATTCAATCATTCGATTGAATCAGATGATTTAGGAGCCAGCATGGATACCAGCAATAAAAGCCTCTCGACGAAAAATGTATTGATCACCGGTTGTTCTTCAGGGATTGGGTTGGCAACCGCTCAGCACCTGGCAAAAACCGGATTTACTGTTTTTGCAACTGTGCGAAAAGAGGCGGATGCTGAAAAATTGCGCCGCCTGAATGAACCGAACCTGATCCCGATCTGCCCATTGGACCTTACCCATCCGGAGGATATTCAGCCGGTCATTAATACGATCCAAGCCGAGATCCAGCGCCGAGGCCAGCCAGGGTTGTATGCTTTGATTAACAACGCTGGGGGTGGTTCTGTCGCGCCTATCGAACTGCTGGATTTGAATGCATTCCATTCCGAACTGCAGGCCCGCCTGGTTGGAGGAGTGGCATTGGTGCAGGCTTGCCTTCCATTGTTGCGTCAGGGCGCTGGTAGAATTATTTGGGTGACGACACCCGCGATCATCCCAACTCCGTATGTAACCAATATTCATGCCTGTGATTTTGCAGTAAACTGCATTGCCCGGACGCTCGATATCGAGCTTGGCCCCTGGCATATCCCCAGTATTCAGGTCCGCTGCGGGGGGATCAAGACCGCCAAAGGCCTCGAAACCATCTCTGAGGTGGAGGCCATTCTGAAGCATCCGAAAGCAGATTTATACAGCCATGCGCTAAAACGGTGGTCAAAAGACATGGCCGAGTTTGATATAAAGCGTACTGAGCCAGAACTGGTAGCGAAGTTAATAGAAAAGGCATTGTGCGCGCGCAATCCAAAGCGGCAGTATTCGATCGGTTATATGTCTGGAGCGGCATCCTTCCTCGAATCATTGCCCCAGCCGTTAACCGATGCCATTTTGAGAATGCGTTTCTAGCGGATGGGGTACCTTCGCGCTCAAAACAGCCGGAAATATAACAAAACTGAGAGAACCAGGTACTCTCAGAAGTATCTTTGCCGCCAGTTATTCCTGGCGGCAAAGATAGCGATCCGGGCTGTGACAATTGGCAGCAAGGTCATTTGTTCTTGTAAATTTATTCATTCCAATCGTTATTGTACGTCTTCCTGTGGGTATGCCGGTCTTCTTATCACGTTCCAAACCGGCATACCCATCTTTGCCGAAGCGAGGCTTCCTCCTCAGCCGCAATACACTCCAAGTTGATTCGCTGAACTCAATTTCCGAGCCTGTCTCACAGCCTCAAGCTTTGGAAATCACCCAGCCCCCCACCAGCCCGTGCAATAACGGGGTAAATTTTGCCGTGGCCGTTCCAAGGCTTTCAAAGATGGCTGGAGTGACAATATTGCCCTGACGCGCCGATGCCCACATCCTAAGTCCCTCAATACGTTTGCGGGGCAGATCATTTTGTTGGATGAGTTTTTCCGCGTTTTCTGTTGTCATTTGATCGGTCGGTTCGATGATGAGCAGCGATCCGCCCGAGCGGACTGCCCTCCAGAGTGAGGTGAGTCCCTTCTCCCGGTCGGGCAAAACCGCGAGGAGGGACGCGGCAGAGATCACATCCGCAGTTTCTGACGGGAGGTGATAGGCATCTCCCAGCCTGAAATCTATGGACAGGCCCTGACTTCCAGCGATCAATTTTGCAGCCTGAATACTGGGCGCGTCCGAATCGATACCCATTACTTGATACCCGCGCTGTGCCGCCAATCGCGACACCAGGCCCGGCCCGCTGCCCACATCCAGCCAGAACTTGCTGTTTCCGGGCGGCAACAATTCAACCGCCTGTTTGTGAAGATCGTGATAGAAACCTGCACCTTGCAGCCAGCTAAATAGCATCGCAGCGATCATGATTTTCCCTGCTCTGTTGCTTTGGGACGCCATAATGTCAGCAGAACGATGAACAGGCTGGCGTTGAACATGGGAAACGCAGAGTGACTTAATTCCACGCTGCCTGAGACAGTATAGAAAATCCCCACAGCCAGATCCAGCACCTGGATCAAAAGCATGTTGTTGATCCAAAACAAATATTTTTCAGGTTGATGGGCGATGAACAACATGACCATGCCATACGCCAGGAAGCGGGCAGCCAGCATACCAAGCGGGTATGCGATGTCGGGCTGTGGCACCGATTGGCCCATCATTGCCAGAAAACGCAGTGGGATAAGCAGGTATAACATTCCCAGCACCAATTGCACAACACCAATGACACGTAACAGTACATTTAACTTCATGCGAGATCTCCTTTTAGTATTACTA
>CAIWAX010000135.1 GCA_903910795.1 uncultured Anaerolineae bacterium | reverse complement strand
CGTGGATTGAAACTTGCCGTACTTGTTCACGTTTTCAGCCAGCTTGTCGTCGCCTCCCTCACGGGAGGCGTGGATTGAAACTCCCGTCACCTGGGCGACCTGCTGCCAGAATTAGGTCGCCTCCCTCACGGGAGGCGTGGATTGAAACGGTCATGGACCAGAGTAGCTGGTAGCGCATCTTGTCGCCTCCCTCACGGGAGGCGTGGATTGAAACGCGTCAAGATAAGTATTATTCGCAAGGCTCAAAGTCGCCTCCCTCACGGGAGGCGTGGAGGGTTAGACCAGTCCTGAGTGGTTCCGGAGTGGTTCCGAAAAAGCGGAACCACTTATTTGACTGGTTCCGCTGGTCATGGGAATCGTTAAGGTTCAGTGATTTTGGGATAATCGGTGAAACAGGCGCAAATTGATCAAGGTGTAGATCAGGGTGTTGAGGTTGGTAATGGCCGCGCCATTGCGTAGATGAGGGCGCTCGATCCCCAGGGCAACCGCCTGGCTATTGATGCGCTCAACGGCAGTACGCTGCTTGTACATATCCTTGTAGTTCTGACTTTCGCGGTCAAGGGTATAGCGCAGCCGGGCACCTATGCTGATAGGCATGGCAGAAGTGCAGCCTTTCTTTTTCCAATTTTCGTGATTGACGGGGCAGGTCTGCTCGGTTTTTTTTTGAAACGGTCAACGGGAAACCGCACAACCAGATCAAAGCTGGGTTCTCCCGCATAAATTGAAGCAAGTCGCCCATCGAATCGCGTTGCTCTTCAAGTTTGATCAAGCATGCGGCAAGAAAAGCATGATTTGGAATGACAGCCTGACCCCAGTCTCGCTCAAGATTACGCTCGGGGAGGTTGGTCCAGTCCAAGGGCCCAAGCAAGTCCAGGTATCGCATGGCAACGGGCGACTCGCGCACAAAGCCGGGCAGGCGCTCTGGATGAAGCCAGCAGGTATGTAGATCGACATGTTTTGAACTGTTGGAACGGAAAAAGTGGTTCAAAAAGTTGTGAACCGGCGTTAAAATTGGGTTGCCTTTCATGGGTTATCTCCTTTCAGACTAAAAAGAAATCGGCAATTTCATTTTAGCGCCAGCAGATTCCCCGGATAAGCAACGGAACCAGTATTTTGACTGGTTCCGTTTTCAGAAAAACCGAATTTGACTGGTTCCGCTCTTGTTCCGCCTAAACGGAACAAGTGTTTTCACTGGTCTAACCCTCGAGGCGTGGATTGAAACTGGGATATGTGGATGACAGAATCCTTTGGTGTTGTCGCCTCCCTCACGGGAGGCGTGGATTGAAACTTTCTTGTGAGGGAAAATGCGTCCAGACATTGAGGTCGCCTCCCTCACGGGAGGCGTGGATTGAAACCACCTTTACGCAGATGGGGAGGTAAACGGGCAGAGTCGCCTCCCTCACGGGAGGCGTGGATTGAAACCAGATTTGATGCGGCGAAGTGCTGGAGCGCTGCTGCAAAACTTTATGGCGCGCTCAGAACCCCGCGAAATAATCCAGTTTGATCTGGGAACTGTGAACCCCCAACTGGCTGAGGCTGGCTTTGAAGCCGTCCACCATGGCGTCCGGCCCGGAGATATAGAAATAACTGTGCGCCAGGTCTGGCAGCTCGGCCTTGATCTGTTCAAGCGTGATGCGGCCAACGTTACCCTTCCAGGTGGCCGGGACATTTTGGGTATCGGTGATGTTGTAGATGACCCTGATCCCCAGCTCGCGGGCGGCCTGGTCAAGCACATCCCGGTACACAATTTCATCGGCGGTTTTGACCGAATAAAAGACCGTGACGGGGCGGCGCTGCTTTTTATCCAGCAGGTATTTCAACATGCTGCGGAATGGCGTGATGCCGATGCCGCCCGCGATCAGGACGATTTTCTGGCGCGGGTCGCGGGGCAGGACAAAATCACCGGAGAGCTGCGCGGCCAGCACCGGCTCATCGCGCTTCAGGGTCAGGAGCGCTTTTTTATAGGCGCTGGCGTTGGCTGGGAACTTGATCCCGAGCTTTAAAACGCTCTCAGTGGGGGAGTTCGCCAGGGTAAAGTAGCGGCGGTTGCCACGGCTGTCCGGGTTGTGCAGACCCAGCGTCCATTCCATATACTGCCCGGGCACAAAGGCCAGCCGGCGTTCGGGGGTAAAGGTGAACTCATAGGTATCCGGGCTGAGGCGGGTTTTATCGCGCAGCTTCAACATCAGGGTATCGCGTGGGCTGACCAGGTAGGAATACAGGTTCCCGGCCAAAATCGCCAGCTCGGGCGTAATATAAAAGCCGCCAAAATGGATTTGCGGGTTGGAAAGCACGCCCACGATGGCCGCGTAAATCATCTGTAAGCGGCGCGTGGGCGGGGTGGAGAGCGGCTCGGTCAGGATGATGGTTGCGAAAAACACAAACGGGGAGTACAGCAGCAGCTTCTGGAAATCAACGAAAAAATTGGCGTGCGTGAAGAGGCTGGTCAGCAGCAGGCTGAGCACCGTCGCGCCGACAAAACTCAGCAACATGCCAAACCTGCGGATCTTGCGCACAATCAGCAGCCCACCCACCAGCACGAACGGCAGCATCGGCCCATTGCCGACCCACCAACTGGCCGACTGGTTGACGGTGAAATAGGTCAATGCCACCGCCAGGGCAATCGGGTTGAAGAGGTGCTTGCCCTTGTAGGCCACGATAAACTTGGAGGCCATGGCCAGCACGGAGGCCCACAGCAGGAACCACAGATCGTTCAGGGATTTGATGGGCGAGATGATCAGCGCCAGGATCAGGGCGGAGATATAGACGGATTCGACGTTGGTGGGGATGCCAAAGGCCTTGCCAAAAGCCCAGTTCGCGGCGGCGCAGGCCGCCAGGATGAAGGCGGTTGAGAACACCAGCGCGTATGGATCGGTGTTCAGCACCCCCGTCACACTGTAAATAAACGCCACCAGCAGGCTGGCGATCAGTACGTAAAGCACCAGGCGGTACATGGTGATTTTATTTAGCTGGGTATCGAGGAACTTAATCATAGGCTACAAACCTTCCAAACCCGGCGGTGAATGTGGCCCGCCGGTCTTTATCGATGCTATACCCTTCAAAACCATCCAGGCGGGCGATGAAACCCAGGCCTTTTTTGCCCATCGCAAAAGCGGCCGTCGCGAACCGGTCGGCTTCGTAAATATCCGGACCAATCACGGTCAGGCTCAGGATGTCCAACTCCAGGGCGCCGGCATTTTTGGGATTGTAAATATGCTGGCCGCGCACATAGGTGCCGGATGTGGCGATGCCGCAATCAGTGGCCGAGAGTACCTTGACGATTTCATTCATCTCGAACGGGTTGCGGATGCCCACGCGCCAGTCGCGGCCCTGCGCATTTGAACCGGCCAGTTGAATATCACCGCCCGCTTCGACGTAATAGTTTTGGAAGCCCTTTTCGCGCAGAAGCTCGGCGGCCTGGAAAATCGCCCAGCCTTTCACCAGCCCGGAGGGGTCGTATCTGCCGTTATAAAAGATGTCAAAATAGCCTTCCGTTTCCAGACGGGTCTGCTCAGACAGGGCAAAGATGGTACGCATATCTTCACTGGCATCTTCAAGAGCCAGTTCATGGCGGTTGATCTTTGAAATTTCGCTGGTTTCTTTATAGGTGCTGAATTTTTCGTCGATGTATTCAAAATAGGCGTAAACAGCATCCAGGACTGGCTCAGTCACAGCCGGGTCAACCACTTCCACGGTTACCGGCATGCCCATCAGGATGCGGGTCTGTTTCATGTTTAGTTTTTGGCGGAGGACAGGGCGG
The DNA here is from genome assembly GCA_903910795.1 of uncultured Anaerolineae bacterium. Lineage (GTDB taxonomy): Bacteria > Chloroflexota > Anaerolineae > Anaerolineales > Villigracilaceae > UBA5195. Next base: position 9,468 of record CAIWAX010000135.1, on the reverse strand, counting down.
CCTGCAGGGAGGCCACAAAGGCCTGGCTGGTGAGCGTGGCACCCGAGATAACATTCACGCTGGCGCTCTGGGCCTGCATGGCTTCCTGTTGCAGGGTGGGTACGGCATAGGAATTGATGCGCTGCGAGGTGCGCCGGTCCTTCGGGAATTCGAGGAAGGTGACATCCGTGATTTTGCCGTTCTGGATGGTGGTCTGAACTTTGACCAGGCCGTAATAGGCGTCCTCTTCGGTGCCGGTGAAGGTGCCATTTTTGAAACTGCCCGCCAGGGAGGCGCCGCTGGTCTGCGTGTTGGACTGGCCGGCGCTGTTTGTGGTGAGTGTGCTGGCCTGTGTGCCCAGGCGGTCGTGGGCAACATAGGCGGCAAAAGCGGTCACAACAAATGCGGACAGGAAGAATTTCCTGGCGGACTGGTTCAAATCAAAGGTGGGCGAATTTCGTTTGTTCATTTTTTTCTCCGGCAGATTGCTTGCTTTGACCATCTACCGTCTATCTTAGCATTTCAAGATGACGCGATCATGAAAAAAAGAATAAAAAAAAGAAAATAAAATAAACCGCCCTTCCCGGGCTGGGAAAGGCGGTTGGGTGGTTGGAATAATCCCGGGAATCAGGCCTTGCGGCGCAGCACACCCAGCAGCAAAATCCCCCCGAGCAAAAGGAACGGCAGGCTGGTTCCAGCCATGGTCAGCGCGGCCAGGTTTTGCGACCAGTAATCCTGCAGTTGGGCGTTGGTCGGATCCTGCGGGTTGTAATAAACCTGCACCGGATCACCGGCCGCATATTTCGCGGGCGAGGAACAGACTGCCGAATTAAACGACAGGTTTTGCCCGGCTTTGGTGGTGTATTTGACCACCGGGCATAAAAGCTCGGAATTGTAGTCAGGGTCGACTTCGGTCGAAAGGCTGATGACTGTGCCGCCGACCAGTTCGGCCTGGCTGACAAAAATCAAGTTCATGCCATACAGCACCCCGCTTATGACCAACAGCACAAGGCCGATGCCAACTAGCGCCTGGGAAAAGATTTTCACAATGAACCTCCAAGAATTGAGGATGTATTCTTCTACGATCCTGAATGATTATATATTACCCCGACCGCAATTCGAAGGACGATCTTGTAATTTCCTGCACAATCAAAAATGCGCTTCAGAGATGGGCCCCTAATCATCCGCGATGGCACGCCGGATTAACGCCACCAGTTCCAAAAAATCGGGGGATTTGACCCGCCGCCCGCTTTCGTGCTCCAGATTTCCAAATAATTCGCGGCGGAAGCCTGTGGAAAATTCAAGCTGCGCGCCGGAGCCCGAAGCCGTGCGATTACAGATATTCATGGGGTCGAGTCCGTCCAGGCCAACCTCGTTTTTATCCTGGAGAGGAAAGCTGCCCGTCAAAGCTTCCTTCAATTTCTCCTTTAACCGCTCGTTTTTGCCGCCAAGATAGATCATCGGCTCAAATTTGTTGTAACCGTGCAGCGCCAGGCTGATCTCAAATTTTTCAATCAACCCCACACAGCGCGGCTCGTCAAAATGATGGCTGGTAATATGCAGTTCTGAATTATTCCCCGAGCGGATGCCCTCGAACAGATAATACGATAGGTCGGCCCCGGCGATGGCGCGCACCAATTCGGAGGTGCCCGGCTCAATTCCGCCCGCGTGCGGCGAGAACACCAATACACGCCCGCCCCGATCCTCCATGCGGATGTTGTAATCCCGCCCCGCGCGGCAGCCAGCCTTCAACTCGGCAAAATTTTGATAGCGATCGCTCATGGATATTATTTTCTCACGTTATTGTGTATCTATGGCTGTTTGTACTCAAAACGCTGCTCATCCACCTCCACCCCCCACTGCGCGCCGCGCTGCTGGCTGACCAATTCAAACCCGGCCTTCTCATATAAGTGTCGGGCAGCGTGCAGCCCGGCAAACGTCCACAAGTATACGCGCACATAGCCCTTGCTGCGGCAAAAATCCATTGCCGCGCTGATCAGCGCGGAGCCCACCCCGCTGCCGCGGATTTCATCCGAGACGATGAACCAGCGCAAATGGGCCTCTTTCTGACTGGCATGCAAGCCGTCGATCAGAATCGATCCGTGAATACGCTCATCCAGGCGCGCCAGCCACAATCCATCCCGCTCGTCGTTATACCGGCTGCAAAACTCGGCCATCTCCTGGGCCACTTTGGCTTCAAAAGGCAAGCCAAAACCGGAGTGACGGCTGTAGTACAGCGCATGGAGTTCGGTCACGCGCCCGATGCAGCCCGGAACATAACCTTTTGCAATTGTCACAGCCATAGCGCACCTCGGGGATCGCGGGGAAAAAGAAACACAGATTTCTTATTCTTCACCACCAACCCAAAATCGTCAAGGTTGAAGCAGGTTTTCGATTTTTTTCAAAACAACGAGTTCTCAATAAAATAGACATCGGCGCGAATAAAACATACTTCGCCGCGGTCGTCTACAGAAATTACTGGTTAGGCGACAAACGGCGAAGCAGAGAGCGCTGCCTGAATCTTTTGAATATATTCGTCAATCAAGTTTTGCTTCCCTCAAAGAGGCGCGTTGGGCTTCAAGGTGTCTCAGCGCTTCGATTTCCATCCACCAATCGAGATAATCAAGGGTTTCGTCAACTTCGCGGGCTTTAAACTTGCGTTCAAACTCATCACTGCTCAACCCATAGCGGGCTGTATAGGGAACCAGCGCCTGACGTGTGCGCTCAATGGAGTGTTCGAGCAGTTTGGCTTCGCGTTCGAGCGCCGATTTGCATCCGATGTACGAACTGTTACATGTTGAAGCATTGTATTCTCCTTCGTTCGATGAACCATGAACAAGTGTAATATAACAAAATAGCTGTTTCAGGGTGGCTCTCAATGTCAGGGATATGTTTATCGGCAATTTATCGGCGCTTCTCACAGGTGCAATGCACTTTGCTGACAGACGAGAATGCCCGGCTGGCAGCGGTTATTGACCGGAAAGCTGCCTGCCAAAGTGGAAAGTGCATCGCACCCCCACCTGTCACTTGACGCCTCGCGGGACTATCGCGCGCGGAAATGACGCGGACACCCTCCCCAAGTGTGTATAATACCCACATGCCCAAACAGATATTGGTGGTGGATGATGACGCGCTGATGCGCCGCAGCCTGGTGTTCAACCTGGAACAGGCCGGTTTCCGCGCGTCAGCCGCCCAGAGCGCCGAAGCCGGGCTGTTGCTGGCGCGCCAGGATACGCCCGACCTGCTGCTGCTGGATATCGGCCTGCCAGGCATGGATGGGCTGGACGCTATCAAACGCTTCAAGGAGCAGTTCCATATACCGGTCATCTTTGTGACCGCCCGGCGCCGCAACCTGGATGAAGTCGTCGGGCTGGAACTGGGCGCGGATGATTACATCACCAAACCCTTTGATGTGGATGTGCTGATCGCGCACATCAAGGCCGTGCTGCGGCGCAGCGAACCAATCCCAGCCGGCGCTGCCCTAACCTCCAGCATCCAGGCCGGCGATTTGAGCCTGGATCCAGCCGCGCACACCGTCAGCGTGGGCGGGAAAAGCATCGAGTTATCCCCCAAAGAATTCAAACTGCTGCAGGTGCTGGCGCAGGAACCCGGGCGCGTGCAGGCTGTGGATGATCTGCTGGCGAGCGTGTGGGGCGCCGAGTTCATCGGCCAGCCGCAGGTGGTGTATGTCCACATCCGCTGGCTGCGCGAAAAAATCGAGAGCGACCCACAGCATCCGCGCCGGATATTGACGGTGCGCGGGGTCGGCTACAAACTGATGGAAATTACCCACCCACAGGGCAAAAGTAAGTTCGGTATGGGAGGGGAGTGATGTTCCGCTCACTGCGCCAGCGACTGATCTGGAGCCAGATCATCCCGCTCTTGATCGTCCTGCCGCTGATGGGCGCCTTGCTGATCAGCTCGCTGGAGGGCCAGATCTTGATCCCCGAGCTGGCCAAGAACCTGGTCAGCAACGCCCGCCTGCTGGCCGAGATCAGCAGCGCCGAGTATGAGTTGTGGGGCGACCCAATCCTGTTTGAACAGTTGATCGGCCGCGTTCAGCTTGACCCATCCATCCAGGTCATGTTCCTGGATGGAAATGGCCGCCTGCTCTATTCCAGCGACCCCAACGACCTGGCGCAGAAGGGCAAGGCGCTGGATCTGCCCGGGCTGCCCAAGGCCCTGGCCGGTCACGAAGCCGCCATCACCAACTACTCCATCCTGCATTTCAACAACGCCATCGTGGATATCTACGAACCGGTCAGCAGCGCCAGCCGCGAAGTGATCGGAATCGTGCGGTTGACCTATACGCTTGGCTCGCTGCTGGATATTTTCAATCAATTACGCTGGCAGATTCTGATCGCCCTGGCTTTTGGACTGCTGCTGAGCGCCTTGCTGGGCACCTGGCTGGCGATCAGCATCAGCCGCCCGGTCGGCGAAGTCACCAGCGCCATTTACGCGCTGGCCACCGGGAAGCGCCGCGAGGCGGTGCAGGAACGCGGGCCGGAGGAACTGCGCTCGCAGGCGCGCGCTGTCAATTACCTGGTTGAGCAGCTTCACAGCCTGGAAAGCTCCCGCCGCCAACTGCTGGCAAACATCACCCACGAACTCGGGCGGCCGTTGGGGGCGCTGCGCTCGGCCATCCACGCCCTGGGACAGGGCGCGGCCAAAGACCCGGAACTGCTGGCCGATCTGACACGCGGCATGGACGAGGAAACCTTCCGCCTGGAATATCTGCTGGACGAGCTGGCCAACCTGTACGATAAATCCACCGGCAGCCTGGAGTTGAATCTGACCACGGTCGAGCCCGGCGCATGGCTGCGCGGCGTAATGATCCCGTGGCGGGCAGCCGCGCAGGAGAAGCAGTTGGAGTGGCTGGTTGAAATTCCAGACGCGCTCCCGTCTATTTCGATGGACGCGGTGCGGATGGCCCAGGTCATCGGCAATCTGCTCAGCAACGCCATTAAATACACAGCGGCGGGCGGGCAGGTCAAAATCTCGGCGGGCGCCGACGATTTGCTCCCGGCTCTGCCAGGGCCGCGGGACGATGTTAGCAAATCGCGGGTGATCTGGTTCCGGGTCAGCGACAGCGGCGCGGGTATCCAGGCGGATGAGCGCAGCAAGATTTTTATCCCCTTTTTCCGCGGCGAACCCGGGCGGCGCATCAAGCAGGGCATGGGGCTGGGCCTGACGATTGCCAAAGACCTGGTGACCGCGCACGGCGGGGAATTAGCGGTCGAAAGCGTGCCGGGCCAGGGCAGCAGCTTCACCGTGACGCTGCCGCTGGAACCAGACTGAGAAGGGGCCGGGATTATTTCATCCCAAGACTCTATTACAAGAAGAGCTTTTCACCGCGGAGGGCGCAGAACACAGAGGTTTATTAACGATTCTGTCAAGCAATGGTTACTACTCACCACGTTCCGTCATTCGGGAAAAAAGCGGTTAAAAGAACTAAATTTCGATGGTTCGCAAAGCGCCCGCAAGTGGTGATTTCGCGCAGCGGCCCTTGTCCCACCCCGAACACCTGCACTTGCGTTCCGGTGCGATTTGCCGATTTGCTTAGCAAATCGGCAAATCGTGTGATCTTACCGGGGAATTTGGCCGCTGCGCGAAAAAACACCACGGAAAAGTACTGTCTCCCCCTCCCCTTTCAGGGAAGGGTTCTTTCACCTCGCACGCTCTTCGCGGGGATAGGTTCTTGCCCAAAGAATAACAACCCGTGAGCAGTTACTTAAAAAAACAAACTCTGCGCGCTCCGCGGTTAATGGTTTTTGCAGTGCAGTCATCCCAAGCAAGTACCAGGATTATTCCATAAGGTTTTCTTAAGGTCTTCATAGGGTTGGCATAAAGACCAGGGATATTCCTCAATATATAATGCAGCCTGTAAATAGTTATAAACCCCACCACAGACCGGCAGACAAACGCAACATCGTATATAGATTGGTACTGTCTGCCGTGTGGATAAATACAGGAGAACCGCCATGAAATCCAAAATCTTCCAACCCGCAGGGTACATAATGCACAGCAAACACTTCGTTATCTCATTAATTGTATTGATTGCCAGCCTGAGCCTGACTGCCTGCGGCAGTTTCGCCAGCCTCGCAAACCGCATCCCGAGCCTCGGCCAGGCAGCCGGCGCCATCCTGCCCGCGCAGGTTGGCCAGGCCGCGGCCACAGCCCTGCCGGTCATGACCGTGGAATCCCCCAAGATCGTCACCAGCAGCGGGACAACACCGCTGAGCGCCTATGAAAGCGCCCTGGAAAGCATTTACGCCCAGGTCAGCCCATCGGTCGTCAGCATCCATGTTGTCCAGGCGCAAACGGGAACCAGCGGCGGCCAGGGTTTCCAGCATCCCAGCGTGCCGGGTTTCCCGAACTTCTTCAATAACCCAGGACAGGGCAACAATAACAATCAGCCTGCCACCCCGCAGTACAGCCAGGCGCTCGGTTCCGGCTTTGTATGGAGCGCGGACCCGCAGGGTACATACGGCTACATTGTGACCAACAATCACGTCATCGACGGCGCGACGCAGATCGAAGTCAAGTTTGTGGATGGCACGACCGTGCCCGCCAAACTGGTCGGCGCAGACCCCGACAGCGACCTGGCAGTGGTCAAAGTCGATAACCCCGGCTTCGCGCTGACACCCATCACACTCAGCGCACCCGGAAGCGTCAAAGTTGGGCAGATCGCCGTGGCGATTGGCAACCCCTTTGGCCTGGAAAACACCATGACAGTCGGCATCGTCAGCGCCCTGGGGCGCAGCCTGCCGGCCGGTGAAGGCACCAGCGGCGCCTCCAGCTACAGCATTCCCGATATCATCCAGACGGACGCATCCATCAACCCGGGCAACTCGGGCGGGCCGCTGGTGGATGACATGGGCGCTTTGATCGGCGTCAACTCGGCCATCGAAACAAATTCCGGTTCAAACTCGGGCGTCGGCTTCGCCATCCCGGCCACCATCGTCAGCAAGGTGGTACCCGGACTGATCCAGAACGGCAAATATGAACACTCCTACCTGGGTGTCACCATTGTCACCATGACCCCCGACCTTGCCAGGGCTATGAACCTGCCCGCCACGCAGCGCGGCGCATTGATCGCAGGCATCCAACCCGGCAGCCCGGCGGACCAGGCCAATCTGCACGGCAGCGCCAAGCAGGTCAGCATCAACGGCCAGGATGCGCAGGTTGGCGGCGACGTCATCACCGCCATCGACGGCTCGCCCGTCAAGGTCAACGAAGATGTGATCGCCTACCTGGCCGACCAGACCAGCGTGGGGCAGAAGGTGACCCTCAATATTCTGCGCGACGGCCAGGAGCAGTCGGTACAGGTGACACTCCAGGCGCGCCCCATCAAAACAACCGCGGCCGCCACCCAGTCATCCTCCTCCAACTCCTCGGCGCCGGCTTACCTGGGGATTGCCGGACAGGCTCTGACGGCGGAGATCAATAAGGAAATGAACCTGCCGTCCACCCAGACCGGTGTGCTGATCGAAAACGTCCAATCCGGCAGCCCGGCTGACCAGGCCGGCTTGCAGGGCAGCTTCAAACCGGTGCAGATCAACGGCCAGCGTGTGCTGATCGGCGGGGATGTGATCACCGCCATGGACGGCAACGCCATCGCCACCTTCAACGATCTGCAGAACTTCATGCAAAACGCCCAATCCGGCCAGCAGGTCAAAATCACCATCCTGCGGGATGGCAAGGAACAAACTGTGACCGCCACCCTGGCGCAGCATCCCTAAGATTTTTTTACTACTCACCCGTGTCTTGGTTTGTGCACTTTCCATCACGATTTAATGCCCAAGTGAAACGATAATCACTGGTTTACCCTGCAAGTACTGTCTCCCCCTTCCCTTTAGGGAAGGGGGCCGGGGGGATAGGTTCTTGCCCAAAAGTATACAACCCGTGAGTAGTTACAGATTTTTACCCAGAAACACAAAAGAACAGCCCTGGCAAATGCCGGGGCTGTTCTTTTGTGTAAACGGCCTGCTTATTTGGGAATATCGATGTAATGTGTGAGCATGGCGGGCAGGTTGTACGCCACCACCAGCGCCAGCAGCACGCCCAACAGCCCCAGGATGCGCGGGTTACGGATCTTTTGCAGCAGCGCCGCGCCCTGCAGGGCAATAAAAGGATAGGCCAGCAGCAGGTAGGTGGCCTTGACCGTGTCGCCATCGCCGGAATCGGGGTAATTCAGCACAAACCACAGGTATCCCAGCGTGGCCATATAAGTTACCAGCGCCACCAGACCGAGGGCCACAGCCTGCGGATCGCCGGGAGTGCGCAGCATTTTGTACAAAAGCCAGAAACCGTATAAAAATCCGGCCACCAGCAGAATAGACGGGAAGATCGAAACCATGTTGACCTTGCGCAGGTACAGGTTGAAAGTGTAGCGGTTGGTCTGGATCCAGTTCGGCAGGTCGCCCTGCGTTTTGCCGATCCATTTTTGCAACTGGGCGCCGGTCCAAAACTCGCCAGTGTTGCGATCCTGGGTTGAGATCAGGAAATAGGCATGGTAATCGCCCCAGAAATCGCTGTAGAAGACCGGGAAGAAGTCCGTGCCCAGGCTGGGACGCACGGGGTCGATGAAGAGCTTGCCGTTCCCATTGCCGGTAAACATGCTCAGATGCTTGCTCAACGAACCATCCGGGCGGCGGTTAAAGGCCGTAAAAGTGCCGTACTGGCTGTAGAGATAGAAATAAAACCAGCTCCCCAGCACAAAAGCGATGGCAAAGATGGCAGCCAGGCTCAGCAGGTTCTTCTTCCAGGGCTGGCGCTGCACAAATATCACAAACAGCACCAGCAATCCAATCGCGGGGAACAGGAAAAAGCCCCACTGGCGCGCCAGAACCGCCAGGCCCAGCACAATGCCCAACGCGATGATGGCGCCCCGGCCCGCCGTCCGGCCCACAGGGCGCACCCACAGGGCAGGTGTGTAGACAAAGATGCGCAGCGTCAAATCAACGGCCAGCACCGCCAGGCAGGTGACATACGGTTCGCCGCGCTCCTGGGCGAAGGTTTTGTAATAGACCGGCATCAAGCCGAGCAGGCCGAGGGCCAGCAGTTTGAAACGGGTGTGGCCGGGGAAGATCTGTTCGCAGATGCGCAGCAGGCTGTAGGTCAGCCCCAGGGACAGCAAGATGTTGACAATCTGCCCGACCTTGCCCGCCCACCACAGGCTGGCGCCCAGAATCATGGCAATGGCTGGCAGAATGTATGGCAGCGGCGGGGAAAAGAACTCGCGGCTCTCCAGGCGGGTGGCGAGATGGTATTGCGAGAGGGCTGTGATACTCTTCAGATGCTCGGGGATGTCATAACCGACATACGGGCTGTGCAGGGCGGCATTGACCAGCACCAGGCTGTTGATGGCGATGTACATGACCAGCAGCAGCCGGGAGAGCCGGCCTTCAGAGCGAAACACGGACAAAAAATCGGGCATACATCCTCAAATGGAATGAAAGTTACTGGTACTAATGGAATTTGTGGTAT
>CAIWAX010000134.1 GCA_903910795.1 uncultured Anaerolineae bacterium | reverse complement strand
TTGATGGATCAGGTCATCCGCTTCTGGTCGCCGCGCGTGGCCGACCCGCTGCCCGAAACCGTCAAACAAGCCGCCGGGCTGATGAACCTGGGTGAGGCCATCCAGCAGGCGCATTTCCCCGATTCGCAAGAAAACCTCAAAACTTCACGCGAACGCCTGGCCTTTGACGAAATTTTCTACCTGCAAATGGGCGTTTTACGCCAGAAACGCGATTGGCAGTCGGTTGTCGGGCGCATTTTCGATGTTCCAGATGAATGGCTGAATGAACAGATTGTTGATCTGCCGTTTACCCTGACCAACGCCCAAAAACGCGCGGTGGATGACATCTGCGTGGATTTGGGCTCCGGCCGCCCGATGAACCGCCTGATCCAGGGCGATGTCGGCTCCGGCAAGACTGTGATCGCGGCGCTGGCGGCCCACATGGTGGTGCACAGCGGCGCGCAGGTGGCGATCATGGCCCCCACCTCCATCCTGGCCGAACAACATTACAAGAGTTTTAGCAAACTGCTGAGCGCCGCCGGTTCCGGAATAGAAGAAGGCGCCATCCGCTTGTTGACTGGAGACACCAACGCCTCTGAGCGGGCCGCCATCCAGGAAGGTCTGGCGTCGGGCGAGGTGAAGATCCTGATCGGCACGCACGCCCTGATCGAAGACCCGGTCACGTTCAAGGATCTGCAACTGACCGTGATCGATGAGCAGCACCGCTTTGGCGTGGGGCAGCGCGCCGCGCTGCGTGCCAAGGGTTCCAACCCGCACCTGCTGGTGATGACCGCCACACCCATCCCGCGCTCGCTGGCCCTGACCCTGTACGGCGACCTGGATCTATCTGTCATCGATGAGATGCCGGCCGGGCGCGAACCCGTTTCCACCCATATCCTCATGCCGCAGGAGCGCGAGCGCGCTTATTCGTTGATCCAGAGCCAGATTGAGGCTGGGCGGCAGGCCTTCATCGTTTACCCGTTAATCGAGGAAAGCGAAAAATTGGAAAATCTCAAGGGGGCGGTGGATGACCACGCACGCCTGTCGAAAGAGATTTTCCCCAATTTCAAGCTGGGCCTGCTGCACGGCAAGATGAAGCCGGATGAAAAAGACAGCATCATGGCTGATTTCCGCGACCGGAAATACGATATTCTGGTATCCACGACTGTCATTGAGGTGGGCGTGGATGTGCCAAACGCCACCGTCATGTTGATCGAAGGCGCCAACCGCTTTGGGCTGGCGCAGCTTCACCAGTTGCGTGGGCGGGTTGGGCGCGGCGGCGGCGGGTCTTTCTGCCTGCTGGTTCCCGATCAGGCCGACGCGGCGGAGAATGACCGCCTGCAGGCCATGGTTGAAACCAATGACGGCTTCAAACTGGCCGAACTTGACCTGAAACAGCGCGGCCCCGGCGAATTCCTGGGCACACGCCAATCGGGTTATGCCACCACGCTCAAAATGGCCTCGCTTACCGATGTGGCCCTGATCGAAAAAGCCCGCCTGCATGCCCAAAAAATGTTTGAAATCGATGCCGAGTTGAAGGCCCCCGAGCATGCCCTGCTGGCCGAAGCCCTGGATCGTTTCTGGGGCAACACCGGTGATGTGAGTTAGCCCGGCGGCGCAGCCCGTTTCAAAAAACATGCCATTTCAGGAGAACAATTAAAACATGGTTCGAGCCATCTTTCCCGGCACCTTCGATCCAATTCACTATGGTCACATGGATATCGCTGAACGCGCGGCGCGGCTGTTTGATGAAGTCGTCATTGCAGTTTATGATAAGCCGCTCAAATCGCTATTATTCTCGCCCGAAGAGCGCATCGACCTGGTGCGCCAATCCTTCAAAGATCATCCCAAGATCCGCATCACGGGCTACAGCGGGCTGACGGTCAATACCGCGCATGACAACAACGTTCAGGTGATCGTGCGCGGCCTGCGGGTCTTCTCCGACTTTGAATTTGAATTCCGCATGGCGCTTGCCAACCATCGCCTGGCCCAGGATGTGGAAACCATCGCCTTCATCACCAACGAAGAACACACCTTCATCTCATCCACCACAGTGCGCGAGATTGCCATGCTGGATGGAGATATTTCGAGCATGGTGCCGGCGCATGTTGAAGCGGCGCTCAAACAAAAAGTGCTGGGCATGAGCGATAGCCAGCGTCCGGCCAATTCTCTACGCGATTAGCGCCGTGCGCTTTGTGCATTGGCGATTAATGTGTATAATAGTTGTTAACATAATTTGTATAAATAGTATCAATATCATCTGTTCTCCAAAGATGATATTCCCGGTATTTGTACGGGAACGGAGGAGTACATGGATATCCTGGCCCTTGTAGACCGCATCGAAGAACTTTTCAATAACAGCCGAGCCGTGCCATTCACCCGCAGTGTAGTTGTGGATGAAGATAAAATGCTGGATATTATTGATCAAATGAGAGTTACTGTGCCTGAAGAAGTAAAAAAGGCCCAGCAGGTGACACAATCTCGTGACCGCATGCTGGCCCAGGCCCAGGAAGAGGCCAACCGCATCGTGGCGCTGGCCAGGGAAAAGGCCGAACAAATCGTGGAGCGTGAGGCGATTGTCAAAAGCGCCCAAACGCGCGGCGCCCAAATCATTGCCCAGGCACGCGAGGAAGCCGCCAACTCCCGCCATGACGCTGATGATTATGTGATCGAATCGCTGCAGGGCATGGAAGAGGAAGTCACCAAGCTGCTAACCCAGGTACGCAACGGCATTCGCAAGATCGAGGAAGACCGTATGCGAGGCAGTGCCCCGGCCGGATCCGAAACAAAACCCGAGTTCAAAAACTAAGCAAAAGTCCCCGTCAGGGGACTTTTTTTATGGCGGTTACGACCAGATGTTATCGTAATTGCCTTTGATTAATTTCCCTTCGGCAAAGCGGTCCGGCGAAAGCGTTGAGATATCCACGCTGCTGGCCCGGCCATCCAGGATCAACTCGGCCATGCACAACCCGGTGGCGGGGGCGGTCTTGAAGCCGGTACCGCTGTACCCGCAGTCCAGATAGAAACCATCCGGCCCGGCCGCGCCCAGGATCGGACGCTGGTCATCGGTGATGCCGTCATAACCGCCGTGCGCACTGTGCAGCGCGCCCTGCTCCATAACCGGCATCCGCAGGCAGATGCGCTCAATAGCGCGTTCCACAAACCCTCTTTTGGCGTGTTCGGTGTCATTATCGGGCGACTCGCCCATCGGATTGCCATCCTCCAGCCCAACCAGGGTCAGAGCGCCTTCCGGGCGAAAATAGATTTGATTCTCGAAGTCGATCACGCTCGGGTGGGACGATCCGATCACACCCGGACGCAGAACAAACATGGTGTCGTGCCGCCAGGTAGTGTAGGGGATATCCAACCCGGCCATTTTATTGAGATTCCCGGCCCAGGCGCCCGCGGCGTTGACCACCACCGCCGCCGAAAAGCTGCCCTGGCTGGATTCGACGCCTGTCACCTTGCCGCCGGTCAGATTGAGCCCGGTCACGGCGCAGTTCTGCACCAGGCGGGCGCCCAGGTTGCGGGCAGCCGTCATCAGCGCGTTGGCCGTATCGCTCGGCATGGCATAACCTGATTCCGGCTCATAGGCCGCGACTTCGATGTCATCCGTGCGCATTTGCGGGGACAACCGCTGGACATCCTCGCCTGTCACCAATAAAGCCGGGATGCCGATTTGCTGGTGCATGGCCACATTGGCTTTCAGCGCCTCAAGATGTTTTCCGCCTACGAGTTGGATAAAACCTGTGCGCGTAAAACCGCATTCACCACCCACCAGTTCCTTCCAGTTACGGAAATATTGGAAGGCCAGCCAGGCCAGGCGCGATTCGACCTCGGTATCGTAGTGCATACGCACCAATCCGCTGGAGCGCCCGGTGGCGCCCGCAGCGATAAAACTTTTTTCAAGAACAATCACCTTTGTGCCGCGCCGGGAAAGGTGAAAGGCCAGACTGGCGCCCTGCACGCCACCGCCAATGATGATCACATCCGCTGTATTAGACATGGGTTCGCTCCTCTGTTATCAAGAATTGCTCCCGAGTATACAACCAAACAAAACCCGGCACAACTTCAGCCTGACCCAAAACCAACCGGGATGGTAACGGTTGTCTTTATCAAGAAATTGTAAAAAATTTCACGTGAATGGGATAATTTCATATTGGATTAATCTCTCTCATGTAAGATAACCGGTCTATTATTGAAAATGTATCTGGAGAAAAGAAAAAAATGAAACGTTTTGCTTTTGTAACACTGCTCGTTGTATCCGCTTTGCTTTTATCCTCCTGCAGCATGCACCTGGGATTAGGTTCGATGTTGAATCCGGGCAGCGCGACAGCCAAGCCTGCTGAAAAGAAGATCAAGGCAACCCACACCCCGCCGGCTCCCGGCTCATCTGCCAAGTCAACCGCAGCGACTACCTCCAAAGGCTCTACTACCGCCACGACCGCCGCTGGAACCTCACAGAACACTATCTCCCTCAAGGATATGGCCTTCACGCCTGCCACCACCCAGGTCGCGGTTGGAACCACAGTGACCTGGGTCAACAATGACACTGTTCAGCACACTGTCACTTCTGATACCAAGTTGTTTGACAGCGGCCCGATTGACCCGGGCGGCAAATTTACCTACACCTTTACCCAGGCAGGTACCTTTGCCTTCCACTGCAGCATCCATACCAGCATGACCGGCAGCATCACCGTACAATAAGAGCCAAAAGTGCCTAAAAAACAGCCCTGTCAAATGGATAGGGCTGTTTTTATTTAAACACAAGGGACACCAGGGGCACAATGGCTAAGAAATGTCTAACTTTAGCCTTGTTTTTACGTTGAGCGCCTTGTTCCGGTAACATCGTCCGATGCCCTTTGGAAAAATAATAGGGCCCTTTTTCGAGTATTTCGTGTCGATGCCTTACCTGCTTTGGGTAGGGTTCGTGGTAACAACTCGCAGAAGATTGACTCTTGACTTTTTAGAATGTTTGTTCTATTATTGTTCTATCATCACGAAAAAGATGCAGTAAGAAAGAAGAGTAGAAACTAAAGGAGAAAGACGATGCAAAACAAATCTTCCCTACAACTGTTTGATGTTTTTCGAAAAACGACGATGCGCCGTGGAGCAATGTTTGGCATGATCATTATCATTGCCCTGCTGGCTTTTGAGCTCTTCAATTATTCCACCACTGAATTTGCTCTGACCGATTTACTGGGGAAAGACCTGGCCTTTATGGGCATGCGCTGGTCGGTGATCCTTTCCATCGCCTTCTGTGGGATTGATTTTGCTGGCATTGCGCGTCTTTTCACGCCCGAACAGGATGCTGCCAGAGAACCTGCCGAGGTCTGGTATTTGTTTATCGCCTGGGTGCTGGCGGCGGGCATGAACGCATCGCTGACCTGGTGGGGTGTGGCAGTTGCCATTCAGCAAAACACCGCCCTGGGTTCGGCCATTGTAGGGCGGGAGACCCTTTTCAAGGTGGTGCCGGTATTTATCGCGGTCATGGTCTGGCTTATCCGGCTGCTGATCATCGGCACATTCTCCATGGCTGGCGACCGCTTGTTTGCCAATCCCGGCACGAGACCTTCCGTCCAGTCTGCACAATACCGCCCCAATGGGGTCAACCGCCCTTATAACCAGACCGTCGCCGCCAGCGCCCGGCCTTTCCAGAAACCCGCCCAACAAAGCAGCATTCCGCGCCCCTTCCGCCAGGAACCCACCTACCAGCCGGTCGGCATGACTGCCAGCTCGCGTGAAGATGAATCAGGCACCTGGCGCTAAAGATGATCAAAAAACTTTTAGAAACAAAAGAGAGCAGTTTCATGACTGCTCTCTTTTGTTTGTTCCAACCAAACCGCCTCGAAAGTTAATTTCCTGCCATAGATGCAGGCGTGTCCGCCCTTTGTTTGAATACAAATAGACTGGCCGCAATTCCGGACAGGTAAAGCAGATATGCCAATACTTCAGACAAAGAAGGCGCAGCGTTGTAACCAACCAGCGCCTTGAGCAACAGCCCGGCCTGGCTCTGGTCATTAAGGAATCCGCTGATATTCCAGAGCGGATCTACCAGCGCCGGGATGAGCCCGGCCTCGATAAATTCATGCACGCCCAGGGCCACCATGCCCGCCGCAAACACAATCAGCAGGACGTTGGTTACCCCAAAAAAGCCGCGCATATTCATTCTTCGTGTGGAGGTGAACAACAACCAACCCAGCAGTCCGGCGGCAGCCAGACCGGCCAGCGCACCTGTCAGGGTTTGTAGCGGACTGGAAGCCTGCTCAACCGCCAGCAGAAACAGTGACAGTTCAACTCCCTCCCGGAATACCGTCAGAAAAGCCAGGGCGAATACACCCCAGCCCGCGTTTTGCCCGAGAGCCTGCCGAGTTTTGGCCTCCAGCGCTGCCCTGGGGTTGGAAGCCGAACGGTGCACCCACAGGATCAACCAGGTCAGAACGGCTGCCGCCAACAGCATGGCCGAGCCTTCAAAGATCATCTCGCCCATCCCGTCGAATTTCGTTCCCACCCATGCCAGGCTCACCGCCACAGCCGCACTCAACAGAACCGCCAACACCAGCCCGCCCCACACCAACGGGGTGGCATCTTTGCGCTGAAGGCGGCCTAACACACTTAAGACCATCCCGATTACCAGCGCGGCTTCCAGACCTTCACGCAGCGAGAGCAAAAAACCAGCCAGCATAACCACCTCCAGACATACCAGTAATAAAACACCGTTGAGTAGTCATCATGAAAATAAATTTTCAGATCAGTTACGTAGAAAGAATGGTAACCCGGTTTGATTGTCGCACCGGAACCATGAAGCCGCCCTGCCAGATTTACAGGGTGGCTTCACCGAAAGTCAGCACATAAAAGCTGCGCGGCTGGCCTGCGCTGCGGTCAAAAATACAATCAGTGACCAGGTAGCCCACCGAAAAGCAGGTTTCAAACAGTTCGCGCGTAAACACGCGCCAATCGCGGGCCAGTTCAAAATCAGAAGCCTTAAGAGCCATGAAGTCCACGGGGATTTCAGCCAGCAGCAGGTTAGCCTGCGGAGTGGCGATGGCCGCGCCCGGGCGAAGCAAATCATCCACGCGATGAGCGTTGTATAAAAGCTGGGCATTGGCCTCTTCAAAATCTGCCAGACTCGACGCCGGGCGGGGGTTTGGCCCCAGACAGCCAGCCACACGCCGGGTATTGACCCACCAATCCACCTGGAAGCGGTCGGAGGAAAGCCCGGCGTTCAATCCATCACGCATGGCGCCGTACACATCCCGCAAATATGTATTGCAAACCGCGCCCAACCTGCCAATATTCAAATGCCCATTGCGACTGAGCAGCGGATCATAAGTCCAGGTCACACGGTCAAGACCCTGCTGGCGCACCATTTGCCACTGGGCGCGTTTGAGCGCAAAACCGATGCCAGAATCCCGGGCATCCGGGTGGACACCCATCTGGTGTGAACAATGCTTCGGGCGCGGGCCGTCTGGCGTATGGTAGAGACCGGCAAAACCAAACAATAGGCCCACCAGTTGGTCACCCTCGTAGGCGCCCAGCACCAACCCACCGTTATGGGCCACCGTGACCAGCAAATGAGATGGCACCACATCCGTTTCACTGCCTGGCCAGACAATCCGCTGCAGTTCCTCAACCTGTTCCATTTCTTCGATCGTATCCAGAATTTTAATTTTCATCATGTTAGTTTTTGGGCACTCGCCTGAATAATGTTTTCCAGGCCGCGCGATTCCAATCAATACCTTTCAAGTGATCAAGCCTATACGTGAAACGGGCCGGTAAAAAGCCAAACAAACGCGAGATCGAATCCACCGCGCAGGTACGATTATATGAAAGATAATCGACCCAAAACGTCGAAAAGGGAAAACCCGGCATGAAACTTTCCATGATGACCGTCAAAATCCTCAAATAAGGCAGCCCCAAAGATACCAGAGAGCGCTTTTTCCCAATGGTTTCCTCGACAATTTCAACCGCCTGCCGGAAGGGGAAGTATTCCGCGCCGCCCACATCCAGGGTTTGGTTAAGCGTTCCGGGCATATCCAGCGACCAGATCAGGGCTGTCACCAGGTCCTCAATCCAGAGCGGTTGGATCAGCACTTCGCCATCGCGCGGTATGATAAACAGCGGGAAAAATGCCAGCAAGCTGGCCAGCGCCGTGCTGAAATGATCTTCCGGCCCATACAACAAGCCTGTGCGAAAAATGGTGTGGCCCACACCGCTGCGCCGGATGTGCTCTTCGGCAATACCTTTCACCCGCAGCAACGGATAATAGGAGGAACGACCCGCGCCCAGGTGGCTGACATAAAAAAAGCGCCGCACCCGCATCTCGGCCGCCGCCATTGATAAGTTGTACGTACCGCGCGCATCAATTTCCAGAATGTTCGCGCGCGCACCCAGGTGCTCGGCCCCGGCCAGGTGGTAGATGACATCCACCCCGCGCATGGCCGCGCGCAGACCGCGTTCATCGTTCAGACTGGCTACGGCTACTTCCACCGGCACGCCGCGCGGCAGGTTGGGCGTGCGCGGCGAAGGACGAATTAGCGTGCGCACCTCCTGCCCATTATCAACAAGCTGACGAATCAGCGCACGCCCAACAAAACCGGTTCCACCGGTTACCAGAATCATAACGAGATTATATCGTGCAATGGCAATCCCGGTCTCTGCATGGGATCAGTCCACGTCAGGCAGCAGGCTTGCGGCCAGCGCTACGGCGGATTGTAGCAAGTCAACCTCCACGGGCAATTGGAAGGCCTCGGTCACGCGCGTGGTCAGGAATTCAGCCTCGCGGCGCGCCGCATCTGGCAAATCAGGGATTTCGAGCAGGGCTTTTAATAAATCATACGCGCTGGAGGTACGAACGGACAGGGTAATCCCGGCAAGCCCTGTGGGTTCTGCGCGTGCTGTGCGTCCGCGCCGTTGAAAGTATTCACGCGCTGCCTCACCCGCTGCTCTGCGGGCGCAAACCCGCGCCTGACCCTCGTTGCCGCGCGCACGAGCCTGAACTGCCATTTGAATTTCCTGTGAAAATTTCTTTTTCCAGTCCATGCAACCCTGTATATAATCGAATTCTTATCTAATTAAGTATAATTGTAATCCCAGTTCGAGTCGCGATTTGCCGATTTGCTAAGCAAATCGCAAATCGGCAAATCGCAAATCGCGGGATACGTCCTAATCCATTTGAAAGGTGTTCCGATGAAAAATATTCAAAAAGCAATGATTGCAGGTCTGTTTATCCTGCTGGCCAGCCTGAGCTGCAAAACCCTGCAGGGTGCTGACCTGCCAGCTTCCCCGGCAACCTCTGCGCCGCCCACAGCCTCCGGGCCAACTCCCACTGTGGGACCGACCTTGATCGCGCCTATCAGCTCAAACCAGCCGTATGAGATCACGGGCGCCTTCAAATCCACCCAGGAAGATGGTGGCCAATTTGTCGATAATATTTTGTATGCCGAACGCCAGGTCATTCTTGTGGATCTGCACGGCTTTATCACCCGCGACAAACGGTGGGTGGTGCCGGTAAACTCCCAGGTGATTGGGAATGTTCAGTATAACCCCCAGGATGCCAGCGGCAGTTACACGCTCTTCCTGCCCGAAATCCCGCAAGGCACCCTCAACGATCTGGATAATAACGGCCAGCACAACGCAGGCGTGCAAGTATTTGTGATTGATTATGAGCCGAATATCGCCGGAAATGCTTTCATGAGCGGCGATGACCGGTTGAAAGGCTGGCCGAACGATATGGCTTCCATCAAGACCAACCCCGACCAGGATAACGAAGTGACCGGCGGGCAGTTGATCGTGTATGCCCCGGATGCCAAGGAAAGTTTCCCAACCGGCTTTGGCCCGGACGGGAAATTATTCACCGCCGATGACCCGGTGGCGGCCCTGCCGGCCGGGTACTCCATCATCAACCTGGATGCCAAACCCTTCACCTTCACTCAGCCACCCCAGGCCAACCTGCCGCTTTTCGAAGCCCCCGATGCCGGTCCCAAGGACTATTCAAAGGAAAGCTATACCCAGGCTTTTGATGACCTGTTAAAGTTTTTGCGCACCAATTACGCTTTCAGCGGGATCGCCGGAAAAGCGCCGGACTGGGACAGCCTGGCGGCAAACATTCGCCCACGCATCCAGCAGGCCGAACAGAACCATAACGCCGCGGGTTTTTATGCCGCCCTGCACGATTTCACCTACGCCTTCAGGGATGGGCATGTCGGCATGGATGGCGGCGATCTGTTTACGAATGACTTCCGCACCAATTATGCCGGCGGCCTGGGCTTCACAGTTCGGGTGCTGGATAATAACCAGGTGCTGGCCAGTTCTGTCCTTTCGGGCGGCCCGGCCGAAGCTGCCGGCATGAAGGCCGGAGCAGTCATCACCCAATTTAATGGGAAACCGGTCATGGATGTTATCAAATCCGAACCGCTCTTCTTCGAGAACCAGTCCTCGGATATCGCCATTCTTTACAACAAGGCCATTATGTTGACCCGCACAAAACCAGGCGGGCAGGCAGACGTCACCTTTACGAACCCCGGCGGGAGCGCAAAAACCACCACCCTGACCGCCAACCCAGAGGTTGATACATTGCTGGCACAGTTGGGATACAACAAAGCCTCTTCCCTGGTGCCGGTAGAGTTGAACCTCCTTTCATCAAACAATACAGATATCGGCTACATCAAGCTCAACAGCAATTCGGATGACTTGAACCTGCTGCTGCGCCTGTTCGAGCATGGATTAAAGAAATTCCAGGAGCAGAAGGTGACCAGGGTCATCGTTGACTTGCGCAACAATGGCGGCGGCGTACCGCTCGGGTTGGCAGGTTTCTTAACAAACCAGGAAATCCCGCTCGGACAAATGGAATATTACGACAACACCCAGGGGAAATTCATCCCCAAAGGCCCACCCGACACGGTGACCGCCAATGAAAACCAGTACCACTTCGATAAAATCGCCGTGTTGGTGGGTCTAAACTGCGCCAGCGCCTGTGAATTGGAAGCCTACGCCATGAGCAAAGTGCCAGGCGCCATTGTGGTGGGGCAGTACCCGACCGGAGGCATTGAGGCCGAGGTTTCCAGAGGCCAGATCAAAATGCCCGAAAACATCGGCATGCAATTTCCCACTGGGCGGGAAGTCAACCCGGATGGCTCACTGTTCCTGGAAGGTGTGGGGGTCCAGCCCACCCTGAAAGTACCAGTCGACGCGAATAGCGTTCTTTCCAGCGCAGATATCGTTCTACAGGCTGCCGAGAATGCGCTGACAGGTAAATAAGAATTTTCGCGAATATCAGAAATCTGTACCAAATTCAGTCAGGACGCCCCGTAGGGGCGTCCTTTTTGTGCCAGATGGAAATTCCGGTTTATGCACGGGATGGGTTGTCTAATGTAAAATAGAACTTGTAAGATAATTCCGGTTTATGCACGGGATGGATAATCTCAGGAAGAGGTCATTATGAAAATTCGAACTGCCGCCCTCGCAGTTATTTTTCTTGCCCTGCTCAGTGCTTGCAGCGGCCCTGCAGTCATCCCGGCCGATCTGGCAGTGACCCTGCCCCCCGACCAGAATTTCATCGTGCGGGCCACCCTGCCGCCCACACCCGACGCGGGCAGCCTCACACCCGCGCCGCAGGACAGCCCCACACCCGCTGCCAGTTCCACATCCACACTAACGGCGACTCCGATCCCCGCCCCAACCCACAAATTACCTTATCCGGCCGCGCCAGGCACGCCCGTGATTGATCTGGGTTTTCAGCCCATCGTGGTGGAACAAACAGCCCACCTGAAACCCGTCTTTAGCCTCCAAACCACCCCAGGCCGGCGGCATAGCGCCATCAGCGCGGATGGTCAAAAACTTTTCATGAGCACCACGAATGGAACCTTCCTGTTCAACCGGCAAGGGGAAATTCTTGCGCACTGGCCGGATATCTTCACAGCCGAC
This sequence comes from uncultured Anaerolineae bacterium, assembly GCA_903910795.1. Lineage (GTDB taxonomy): Bacteria > Chloroflexota > Anaerolineae > Anaerolineales > Villigracilaceae > UBA5195. The sequence continues at coordinate 2,269 of CAIWAX010000134.1, read as the reverse complement.
ATCGTTTGCAGCAGTTGCATATCAGCCAACCAGGACGGCAGCCGCCTGGCGGTCATCACGCGCAGCGCGGGTTTTTGGGAAGCCCAGATTTATGACATTCAGGGGGAGAGCGCCACCCTCAAACTAACCCTGCCAGTTGAACCCGCTTTTCAAGACATCCCAAATGAAGCTGGTATCGCCATTTCCCCGGACGGCTCATTCCTGGCGCTGCGTGCCGGAAAAGGCGCTCTGCGGGTGTTGGATTTAAAAACCAACCTGCAGGTGCTCAATTTTGTCCGCCCGGTCAACAGCATCGGCTTTACACCCGATGGAAATAATTTTGTAATCCACAGCGGATCACAATTACTTTTTTACAGCGTGAAAACCTGGAATTCCTCAACAAACCTGCTCCTGCCAAATGAAAATACACCCTATGCCTTCTCACCAGATGGACGGCTGGTGGCAATTGCCATGCCGATCCTGCTCAGGGTCTATTCTATAGAAGGAATCAAGGTTTTTTCCGAAATCAATATTCCGCCCAGCAACGCCACCAACCGCACCTGGCAAATCAATTTTGTGGATAACAACACCCTGGCGGGCTACGCCGTTCGCTGGGATACTTACCATACCAGCGCCATCGTAGACAGCGGCCAATGGGATATCAAGGCCAAAAAGGTTTTGAATTTCAATACCACCAATAGCAGCACACCCGATGGCCTGGCAAGCCTGTGGGGCAGTTCGTTATCCTTGCCTGTGACAACCAATATCCTGGCCGCCGACACACTCACTTATAACGGTTTCCACTTTATCAGCGATGGCATCCTGTTAATCAACAGCCTGCATACAACCTGCTGGGTCAAACTGTTTACAGCCGATAACACCTGCTTCTCGGATCCCGAGCATGCCTTATTTTCATCCAACGCCAACACATTCAAGGAAATAAACACCAATACCAGTACCAGCCTGACAGATTTTCAAAGTAACAAGACTGCCATCCAGGTGGGGCCATACCGTGTGGCGGCTGTCAATCGCAGCGGCGATTTCGCGCTCATTAATACAGGTCAGGGCACCGACCTGTACCGTAAAGCTATCAAACTGCCCCAGGAATCGGTCAAAGGGCTGCTGCAAGACTTTGCTGAAAATAAAAATTTATTCGTGCTCATCACCGCGGAAACCGCCACCAACTTCAGGATCACGGTAATCGATAAAACCACCGGAAATGCCACCTTCCAGCTAAAACAAAAATTCCTGTACAGCCCGGTGCTGATGACATCCGATGGAATGATTTATTACACCCAGTACAATTTGACAGACAACCAGACCGCTCTCTTTTCACTGGATCCTAAAACCCACGATACCAGCCAGATCGCCAGCCTGGTCATCCCGGCTGAACCGAGCGCGCTGGCTTTATCCTCTACCGGCCTGTTCGCAGTTGGGCAGAAGGATGGCGCAGTGTTGATCATGACCCGGGATGGCGGTCAGAGCGCCAGTTTCCAGGCAGGCACAAGCGCCGTCCAGGCCCTGGATTTCAGCCCGGATGGGCGCTTCCTGGCGGTCGCGAGCAGCGAAGGCGTGCGTGTTTTCGGTGTTCTGCCCGCATCCAAATGAAATAACGCCCCGGTCACCTTTTCACAATACTTTGTCCAGGTGACCAGATGGGGTATAAAATACTTTCATCATTTCTTCGTTTAAAGGCCACTATTATGAACATATTTGTACCCGGACGCATTTGCCTGGTGGGCGAACACTCCGATTGGGCCGGCGGTTACCGGCGCAACAACGCTCAAATTGAAAAGGGTTATACACTGATCACCGGCACCGACCAGGGCATTTACGCCGAAGTCTCAGCACACCCCACCTCGCTGGTACTCAGCTCTGTTTCGCAGGACGGCAGCCGCCTCGGCCCCTATGAAATCCCGATGGAAGCCCGCACGCTGCTCGAAGAAGCCCAGAAAGGCGGTTTTTGGAGCTATATCGCCGGTGTAGCCTACCAGATGCTGATCAATTATCACGTGCGCGGATTGGTGATCGATAACTATAAAACCGATCTGCCCATCAAAAAAGGTCTCTCTTCCAGCGCGGCCATCTGCGTGTTGACAGCACGGGCCTTCAACCGGGTCTATGACCTGAAAATGACCACACGCGGCGAAATGGAACTGGCCTACCAGGGTGAAATCACCACGCCTTCGCGCTGCGGGCGCATGGATCAAGGCTGCGCCTTTGGCAATCGTCCCGTGCTGATGACCTTCGATGGCGACCGGCTGGAAACAACCGAGCTGCAGATTAACGA
>CAIWAX010000133.1 GCA_903910795.1 uncultured Anaerolineae bacterium | reverse complement strand
TCTTTCCAGGATGGCGGCGGCAATCTGCAGGATGACGGTTCCTGCAACTTCGTAGAGGACAGCTCCAAAAGCAACACCAACCCCCTGCTCGGCCCGCTCGGCAATTACGGCGGCGACACCCAGACCTTCCCACTCTTGCCCAGTTCCCCGGCTATCAACGCGGGCGTCAGTTCGTACTGCGCCTCGGCAGTTGGTTCGCCGGATTACGGCGCGGGCGGCCTGGATCAGCGCGGCATCGCCCGCCCAACAGTCTGTGACAGCGGCGCCTTCGAGTCGCGGGGTTTCACGCTGGGCAGTCTGACCGGCACACCCCAGAGCGCAAACACCCAGACTGCCTTCGCCAATCCGCTTGGGATGACCGTCTCGAGTGCCTACGGTGAGCCGGTGGCAGGCGGCTACGTTACGTTCGCGTGGCCGTCCGCGGGGCTGGCCAGCGCGGCCATCTCCGGCAGCCCGGCCACCATCGGCAGCGATGGCAAGGCCAGTGTCACAGCCACCGCCAACCGTTCTGGCGGCAGCTATCAAGTGAGCGCCAGCGCGAACGGGGCGGACAGCGTCGATTTCGCCCTGACCAATATTTCGGCTAACTGTTCAGACACCATCACCGTCAGCAATAACCACGACAGCGGGGCGGGTTCGCTGCGCCAGGCCATCGCGGATATCTGCTCGGGTGGCACCATCAATTTCGATCATGATTACACCATCACCCTCGCCAGCAGCTTGACGATGGATGTGGGCCTGACCATCGATGGCAGCGGGCACAACGTGGCCCTCAACGGCAACCATGCGGTCACCGTCCTGTATGTCAATCCCAGCGTCCCGTTCAACCTGAAAAATATCACGGTGGAGAACGGGCAGTCTGACGCTTACGGCGGTGGGCTTTACAACGAGGGCGGCACAGTCAATGTGACCGGCAGCACCTTCTCGGGAAATAGCGGCACGGATGGGGCGGGCGCGATCTACAACGCGGGCGGCACGCTGAATGTGACCGGCAGCACCTTCTCGGGGAATGGCGCCGCTGCCGGCGGCGCTATCTACAACGGAAATGGTACGCTGGTTGTCTCGAACAGCACTTTCACAGGCAACTCTGCGCATGAATACGGCTACGGCGGCGCTATCAATAACGATGGCACACTCACGATCACAAACAGCACCTTCTCCGGAAACAGCACCCGCTACGGGGCCAGCTTCTTTAACGCCTGGGGCCGCTCGTTAACCATAAAAAACAGCATCCTGGTCAGCGACCTGGCCGATAATAATTGTTATGGCGACGACAGCCCGTTTACGGATGGCGGCGGCAACCTGGATAATGGCGTTTCGTGCGGTTTCAGCGCGGCCACTTCCAAAAGCGACACCGACCCATTGCTTGGCACACTCGGCAATTACGGTGGCACAACCCAGACCTTCCCGCTCCTGCCCGGCTCCCCGGCTATCGACGCCGGCCTCAGCGCGGACTGCGCGGCGGCGGTTGGCGACCCGGCTTATGGCGCGGGCGGCAAAGACCAGCGCGGCATCACCCGCCCGGCGGCCTGTGACGTTGGCGCCTTTGAGAGCCAGGGCTTCAGCCTGGGCAGCCTGACCGGCACACCCCAAAACCCGGACATCAACACAGCCTTTGCCACTCCGCTCGGGCTGACCGTCAGCAGCGCCTTCAGCGAGCCGGTGGCAGGCGGCCAGGTCACCTTCACCCCGCCGTCTTCCGGCGCCAGCGCGGCCATCACCGGCAGCCCGGCGGCCATCGCCAGCGATGGCAAGGTCAGCGTCACGGCCACTGCCAACGGCCTGGCCGGCAGTTATAACATCGCTGCCAGCGCAGCCGGTGCGAGCAGCGTCAATTACGTGATTAAAAACTATTTGCACTTCACCACCACCAGCCTGGGTAGTTCATTGAATCCATCGGCCATCACTGACCCCGTCACCTTCACGGCCACCATCTCGCCTTCAGCGGCCACTGGCACGGTCGAGTTCCAGGCGGACGGCGTCGACATCCCTGGCTGTGCCAGCGTCAGCCTCAGTTCTGCAAAGGCGGACTGCACCACTTCCACGCTGACCGCCGGTATGCGCACCATCACCGCCCTGTACAGCGGGGACTCAAGCTATTCCGGTTCAGACGATACGCTCTCGCCCCAACAGCAGGTGCTGAATTGCGCCCACACCGTCACCGTCACCAGCAGCTCCAATACTGGGGCGGGTTCGCTGCGCCAGGCCATCGCGGATGTGTGCGTGGACGGGATGATCAATTTTGACGCCGATCACACCATCCTGCTCGCCAGCACCCTGACGATCGGCCAGGGTATGACCATTGATGGCAGCGGGCATAGCGTCATCGTCAGCGGCAACAACCTGGTGCCCGTCTTCAGCGCGAGTTCGCCGCTCTTCATTGGCAGCTTCACCTTGAATATCAAGAAGCTGACGATCAAGAATGGGAAGAATACCTCGGATGGCGGCGGCATTTACAGCAGCAATGTGACCCTGAATGTGAGCGATAGCACCTTCTCCGGCAACCACGCCAACGATGGCGCCGGTATTTACAATAACGGTGGCGTGCTCAACGTCGCGGGCAGCAGCTTCATTACCAACAGCGCCACCACGAATGGCGGCGGTATTTATGATAACTCGAACCTGACCGTCACGAACAGCACCTTCTCCGGGAATACCGCCGTGCTGAATGGCGGCGGCCTGTGGAGCGATGCCGCGCTGATGGTCATAAACAGCAGCCTGTCTGGCAACAGCGCATATTGGGGCGGCGGACTCAGTTACAACAGCATCACGGGCACGCTCAAAAACACCCTGCTTGCCAAAAACAACCTTGGCAGCAACTGCTTTATCAGTAACCCGCTTACCGATGGCGGCGGCAACCTGGAGGATGGCACTTCGTGCGGCTTCAGCGTGGCCAACAACTCCTACAGCAGCACCGACCCGCTGCTCGGCACACTCGGCGATTATGGCGGGAACACCCAGACCATCCCGCTGCTGCCCGGCTCCCCGGCCATTGACGCGGGAATCAGCGCCACCTGCGCCGCGGCAGTGGGTTCCCCGGCCTATGGCGCGGGCGGCAAAGACCAGCGCGGCATCACCCGCCCGGCCGCCTGTGACATCGGCGCATTCGAATCCCAGGGCTTCACGCTGACCAAGACCGGCGGCGACAGCCAGAGCGCGCCGGTCAATACGGCCTTCACCAACCCACTGACTTTGACCGTCACCAGCGCACACGGCGAGCCGGTCAATGCGGGCGTTGTGACCTTCACTGCGCCAGCCTCCAGTGCCAGCACCAATCCGGCCATCCAGACTGCCGCGATTGCCAGTGGGGCGGTTTCGCAAAGCGTGACGGCCAATGGCATCGGTGGCGGCCCTTATACCGTCACCGCCAGTTTCCTGGGGGCGAGCGCTGTTGATTTCAGCCTGACCAATACCTCGAATTGTCTCGCGGCCATCACCGTCACCACCAGCGCCGATGACGGCGCAGGCTCGCTGCGCCATGCCATCGCGGATGTGTGCGAGGGCGGCGTGATCACTTTTGACAACGATTACACCATCATCCTTGCCAGCACGCTGATGCTCGACCATAGTATGACCATTAATGGCGCGGGGCAAAGCGTGCTTATCAGCGGCAACCATACAGTAACCGTATTCCAGCTCAATTCCGGCATGACCCTCAATCTGCAAAACCTGACTGTGGAGAATGGCTACAGTGATAAGGGCGGCGGCGGCATTGACAACAACGGCACGTTGAATGTCACAAACACTACCTTCTTAAACAATCAGGCCGATCATGCTGCCGGCGGCGCCATCGATAATTCGGGCACCCTGAATGTAACCGCCAGCACTTTCAGCGGAAACACCGCCACCGCTGATAATGGCGGTGCCATCTTCAACAACGGCACAGCCTATCTGACCAACAGCACCTTCTCCGGCAACTCTGGAAGTGAGGGCGGAGCTATTTACACCGGCGGCATATTACACATCACCAACGCCAGCTTCTCTGGCAACTCTGCCAATTCGACGGGCGGCGGAATCTACGTTGTCGCGGGCAACCCAACGCTGAGCAACACCATCCTCGCCAACACGGCCGCCGGTGGAAATTGTTCTGGCGTACTGAGCGATGGCGGCGGCAACCTGGAGGATGGCACATCGTGCGGCTTCAGCGCGGCCAACAACTCCCTCAGCAGCACCAACCCCCTGCTCGGCACACTCGGCGATTACGGCGGGAACACCCGTACCCTCCCGCTGCTGCCCGGTTCCCCGGCCATCAATACGGGCCTCAGCACGGTCTGCGCCGCGGCAGTGGGTTCCCCGACCTATGGCGCGGGCGGCAAAGACCAGCGCGGCATCACCCGCCCGGCCGCCTGTGACATCGGCGCATTTGAATCGCAGGGCTTCACGCTGACCAAGACTGGCGGCGACAGCCAGAGCGCGCAGATCAGTACCATCTTCACCGACCCGCTGACCTTGAACGTCACCAGCGCATACGGCGAGCCGGTCAATGCTGGCGTTGTGACCTTCACTGCGCCAGCCTCCGGCGCCAGCACCAATCCAGCCACACAGACTGCCGCGATTGCCAGTGGGGCGGTTTCGCAAAGCGTGACGGCCAACAGCACCATTGGCGGCCCTTATTCCGTCAGCGCCAGTTCCTCCGGGGCGAGCGCTGTTGATTTCAGCCTGACCAATACCAATTGTTCCGCGGCCATCACCGTCACCACCAACGCCAATGACGGCGCAGGCTCGCTGCGCCAGGCCATCGCGGATGTCTGCACGGGTGGCACGATCAGCTTTGATAACACTTACACCATCACGCTTGCCAGCACGCTGACGCTTGACCGCAGCGTGACCATCGACGGCGCCGGCAAGAAGGTCATCGTCAGCGGCGATAAAGACGGCAATTCTGCTCCCGATCCTGGCGATGTGCGCGTTTTCAATGTCAATGCCGGGGTGACGGCCAGTTTGAAAAATCTCACCGTAACCCTCGGGTATGCCTCCGAAGCTGGCGGTATCGCTAATTCTGGAACTTTGACCCTGCTGAACGATAGCCTGTTGAATAATATGTCGGATCATGCGCCGGGTGGCGGCATCGTTAACACTGGAATATTGAATATTACAAACAGCACCTTCGCCAATAACCAGGCCATAGCCGATGATGGTGGGGCGATCTTTAACCAGAGCGGAACATTGAGAATAACCAACAGCACCTTCTCCGGCAATCAGGCCAGCCTGGGCGGCGCCATCTTCAGCGATACGGCCATCCTGAAAAACGTGATCCTTGCCAATAACACAGGCGACAACTGCTCACCCGGCGGCACACTTACCGATGGCGGCGGCAACCTGGAGGATGGCACATCGTGCGGCTTCAGCGCGGCCAACAACTCCTACAGCAGCACCGACCCGCTGCTCGGCACACTCGGCGATTACGGCGGGGACACCCAGACCCTCCCGCTGCTGTTCGGTTCCCCGGCCATCGACACGGGCCTCAGCGCCACCTGCGCCGCCGCAGTGGGTGACCCGGCCTATGGCGCGGGCGGCAAAGACCAGCGCGGCATCACCCGCCCGGCCGCCTGTGACATCGGCGCGTTCGAATACGTGGCCGAGCCCACCGCGACCGCCACCGCCACCGCGACCGCCACCGAAACCCTGACGCCGACCGTTACCGCCACCGAAACCCTGACGCCGACCGTTACGACCACGCAGACCCTGACGCCGACTGTCACAGCCACCGAAACCCTGACGCCGACCGTCACCGCCACCGAAACCCTGACGCCGACTGTCACCACCACCGAAACCCTGACGCCGACTGTCACCACCACCGAAACCCTGACACCCACCGTCACGACCACGCAGACCCTGACGCCGACCGTCACCGCCACCGAAACCCTGACGCCCACCGTCACCGCCACGCCCACGGAGACTGTCACGCCTACCGAGACGATCACACCTACGGCCTCGGCCACCGTCACCACCACCGCCACGCCGACCGTGACGCCTACACCCACGGAGACTGTCACACCCACCGTCACGACCACGCAGACTCTGACGCCCACGGAGACGGCCACGCCTACCGCGACTGTCACGCCCACGGCCTCGGCCACCGTCACGCCGACCGTCACGACCACGCAGACCCTGACGCCAACCGTCACGACCACGCAGACCCTGACGCCGACCGTCACCGCCACCGAAACCCTGACGCCGACCGTCACGACCACCCAGACCCTGACGCCGACCGTCACGACCACCGTCACGCAGACCCTGACGCCGACCGTCACGGCCACCGTCACCCAAACCCTGACGCCCACCGTCACGGCCACACCCACTGCCACACAGCCCATCCAGGCCGGCGCAGGCGTGGATATTGTCATCGCCGGGGTGGATAAGGGCACCACGGCCCTCGCGCCGGATGCCTTCATCGTCAAGAGCTTCGGCGGCCTGGTCAACGGGCCGGTGGATGTCTTCTATACCAATGGCAGCTCGAACGCCACACCCCTGGACGGCTCGCCCATCTTCACCAGCCAGCGCGTCACCTCCGGCCAGAGCTACAACGAAGTCATGGGTATCCCCACCGGCCAGCTCAGCACGGATTACTGGTTCCCGGCCTACGATCACAGCTACATCCCCGGCAGAAACACCAACCCGATGCGTATGTGGGTGCTGGTCGGCAACGCCAGCGCGACCCAGGCCGCCATGGTCAGCATCTATATCGGCGGCGTCAAAACGGCGGACAGCCCGTTCAGCATCCCGGCCGGTGGGCGCGTCACCTCGCGCTGGATCGGCGTCAAGGGCGGCCCGGTCGAGGTGCTTTCCGAGAACGGTGTCAAGATCTTCGCCAGCGAGCGCGTCTTCACCTACCCGGGCAATTCCTTCAACGAAATTCTCGGTTTCCCGGCCAGCCAGCTCACCAATGAATACTGGTTCCCGTACTACGACAGCATCAGCATGAGCAACGCCATCCAGGTCGGCAACACCAGCGCCAGCCAGGTTGCCAATGTGGAAATTTACATCGGCGATGCCTGGAAGGGCAGCTTCAGCATCCCTCCCAACGGCTATATTTCAGAGAGTATCCCGCAACTGGTGCTTGGCCCGGTGCGCGTCGTCTCGACCAACGGCGTGCCGGTGCTGGCCAGCCAGATCACGCTCTCCGGGCCCAACCATGCCTTCAATGAAGTGCTGGGCTACCCCTCCAACCAGTTCACCACCGAATACTGGTTCCCGGCCTACAACCACAGCTTCATCCCCGGCAGCAACACGGACCTGATGCGTATGTGGGTGCTGGTCGGCAATCCGAGCCCGCGCGCTGCCACAGTCGACATTTACATCGCGGGTGTCAAGATGACCGGCAGCCCGTTCAACATCCCGGCCGGTGGGCGCGTGACCCCGCGCTGGATCGGCCTGACGGCTGGCCCGGTGCGCGTCGTCAGCACCAACGATGTGCCCATCCTGACCAGCGAGCGCGTTCTGACCTATCCCGATAGCGTCTTTAACGAGATGATGGGCTTCCCGCTCAACCAGATGTCCAGTGAATACTGGTTCCCGTACTACGACAGTATCAACATGAGCAACGACATTTTGGTTGGCAGACCGTAAAGCCAACCTCCATCACAACGAACCTTCAATTATCCGATGGTCATGCAGGGACACGGCGCGCCGTGTCCCTGCCAAACCCATCCCGCACCCATTCTCACGCACGCGCGCCGTGCGCGCCGTGTCCCTGCCGCAACCATCCACGCGCCCGGCCGGGCTATGATCGTAAAATCAATCCATAAAACGGCTTCCCCCGCAGCCAGGGCATCTACTTCGGCGGGCTGACCTTGAACCCGCCGCGCTTCAGAATGCTGATAAAGTCATATTCATAATTCGCCAGCAGATTGGCAAAATCCTGACCGTGGTTCCCCAGCCACCACTTGGGAATATCCCCGATCAGCGCCGAGACATCCGTATCTGAAAAACGGTTGTACTTCTTCTGGAACTTGCAGACATACGCGTACAGCGTCTCATCCAGATAATTCGTGCCCATCCCGGCCCCGTACACCCCCCAGGGCGTCACATTCGGCGTGGAAATCGTCACCACCGCCAGGTCAATCTCGCGCACCGCCAGCGTGCCGCCCGGCGGCGGGTCGCCGCCCATATACCCGATCCAGAACTTGACCGGCGTCTGCTCGTATAGCGGGTCAGCCAGGTCATGCGCGTACAGCGTGATCTGCACCTGCTCCCAATCGGCCTGCGCCCCGCTCTGCTGGGCCGTGCGCCACATCTTCCAGAAATTCTCCAGCCCAAAATTCACATCCGCATCCGGCCCCGTGCCGTCCGGCCCGCCCGTTTGCAGCCAGACCTTGTAAACCGCCTTGACCCAAAACTCAGCCATCACCGCCTGACTGACCGGTGACTCCAGCGTGATCTTGCTGGCCTCGTCGCCTGCGCTCACATCCGTGATCAATTTTGAGTTGATCTGGATGCCTTGATACTGGCCGGCTAAATCCTGCGTGAAAATTGGCTGCAAGTCGCTGTGCGGCGGCGGGGTGACGGTGACGGTGGGGGCCGGGGTATCCGTTTCGGTGGGGCTGATGGTTTCGGTTGGGGTGAGCGTCGGGCTGGCCGTTGGCCGCGGGCCGGAACGGGTCGGCGTCGCCGGCGCGCAGCCCGCCAGCCCACAGGCCAGCAGGCACGTCAGGGCCGCCGCCAGCAGCGCAGAAAATTTCAATGATCCGGTCATACAACCTATCTTACCAAATTTCACTCGCTTTCGGGGAAACGTCATGCTGCGGCAGGGTGTCCGGGGGAGCGTAGGGGCGCAGCCACGCTGTGCCCCTGCCGATCATCAATCTTCGCGCCTACAGGCCATGCTCCCGGGATGCCGGTGATGAGATTGGTCGCTTGAGCGTCCAGAAATGAAAATAGATCGATTTACCCGTGGTTGAATAGCCAACAACTTCCCAGCCGTCTTTTCCCAACACCTGACACCTCCCCCCTTCCCTCTCCCCCCCGGAATTTCCGCATCCCCCCACCGGACTAGACCATAAATCCCCCCTATCCACCTTTTCGAAAACAGAACTAATGTGCTAATATAGCCGGGACAAACCCACGCGGGCCGCCAACCGCTGTTGTGCACCCGCCAACCCAGGAGGTAATATGTCTCATCTTTCCATCGACAACATCAAGCTGTTCAAAGGCGCGCCGCTGGCCGTGCTGTTCCTGCTGTTCTTCTGTCCCGAGCCCGTCAGCCAGGCCTGGCTCGAACGTTGGAGCGGCTATTCGGATAAATCCATCACGCAGGCCTGCCGCCTTCTGAAGGAAATGCGCCTGATCATTGCCACGCTGGACGGCTGGGTGCTGGTGGATGATATTTTTTTGCCCCAGCACCCCCGGAGAAATTCCGGGTCTATTATTACTATTATTAATCCAGATATTAATAATCTTGAGAAGGAGGAGAACAATAATAAAAGCCCCCGGAAAAATTCCGGGTACCAAAACGGCCAAAACGCCCCGCTGACCGCCACTTTACCGCCTGAATCACCCGAAAAGAGCGAAATGTGGCAAATCTTGCGTGAAGCCGGGTTTTATCGCAACTCCCGAATGCACGATTTGCTCAATATGCCGCACATGACACCGGCTTATCTGCGCGCCAAGCTGGAGGAATTGAAAGACAGCAACCAGAACAACCCGCGCTGGATCGGGCTGGCGATTGGCGTCCTGGAGTCGGGTGAACCGATCGGCCCGCGCGCTAAAAACGGCCACCTGCTGACCTGCCAATGTCCGCAGTGCGCCGTTCGCCGCTTCCTTCCCGGGCTGGATTGACCATGTTGATCCGCAGACAGCATGGCTGTATTTTCCACATCGTGTGCGGCGAAACCTCCACGCACTTCCAGTGCCTGTGCGGCGCCCGGGTCTTCAAAAACGACGTCAGCCGTCAGCGGCAGGCCGAAGGCTCCTACCAGCGCTGCCTTGCCTGCCGCAAACTGGATCATGCCCGCCTGGCCAACTGCCGCGGGTTGAAGGTTTATCGTAATTAAGTGCCGGGTGCGCCCCCCCCGGCGTAGGGGCAGGTCTCTCGTGCGGGCCAGGAACCCTTGCCCGAAATGGCGCTCGCGGGCCGGGTATCCCATGCCGCAATGCAAGACCTGCCCCTACAAAAAAAACCGACAAAAAAAGTACGGGCGCAAGCATACTGCGCCCGTACAGAATGGATGGTGAAAGCTTTATCTTACGGTTGGTACATGCTGACGCGGGTCGCCCAGTTGCCGTAGGCGCTGCGCGTGCCGCCGCACCTGTACGGCAATCCTGTGCCCTTATCGAAGTTTGTACCGCCCCAGGTTTTGAAGTCGCAAGCCGCGGAAACATACTCACTGGCGAACCAGATGTTGCCGCCGTCCACCGCCGCGGCGCCGTAATCACCCCAGCGCGGGCGGAAGTAGCCCAAATTGTAATAACCGGAGTCGCCATCATAGGCTGCAACGCCAGTCTTGGCATACGCCCAGCCCGTCACGCCGTTCGTGCCGTCCATGGTCGCGTAAGCGGCGCCCGGGAAGGCATTGTCGCCGGTGGCGGTGAAGGCAATGATGCCCTTGCCAGCCGTGGTCACGGCGATGGCCGGATAGGTGAAGTCCATTCCAACCGCGCCGAGATAACCCTGGTTGGTGACCTTGGCGGTGGCAGGGTTGAGCATAAACCATTCAATCCCGGCCCGTGGGACGGAGCTGCCACTGGGCGCCATGCCGGTATCCAGCGCAGTCCACAGCGAACCATTGGTGTACGAGACCTGCTGGATGCGGGTGTCGTTCGAGTCCAGCGGGCTGATGAGTTCTTTGACGGTGGGTTTGCTATCCAAAAATATCTGCCAGCAGCCCTTGGCGCCCGGCCCAAAGATACCGGCATTCAGCTTGGTGTTCATGTCATTGAGGCAGGCCCCCAGCGGGGTGGCGTTGGTCGCCAGCGAACCGGTGCCCTTCTGAATAGCCATGGGCGGCAGGCTGTAGGGATTGACAGACACCAGCTTGTTGCTCAGCTTGATTTTAAGGGGTTGGGGAGTGTTCAGCGCGGCGGTATTCTGGAGAGTCCAGAGCACCAGCTTGCTGGAGGTGTAGGTGCCGCCTGTGCCGGAAAGCGGGTGGGTGGCTTCATCGGCCGCGTTCGAGCTGACGAAGTATTCCGTGCCACCGTTGGCGGTGTTATTGACGCCGCTGGGGGCCTGGGCCGGCCAGACGGTGAAGCCGGGTTGATCGCCGCCGGCATCGCTGTTGGCTTCCACCGCGTTCCAGGTGTCAATATGTACCACCGGGAAAGACGGGCTGGTGTTATTGAGCAGGCCAGCCTTGGAGAAGGCGTAAATTTGCGCGCCATTAAAGCCCGGCCCGTACCAGGGGTAGGCATTGGTTGTGACATATACACCGTTGGCATCCATGCCCAGGTGCGGGTAATCGCCTATGCACGGGCACTGGTTGCTGGGGTCGGGGTTTCTGCTGCCGTCATTGGTCACATCCAGATAATAGTGAGTCCAGCCCTTGGTCGGGTCGTTGGTGTTGCTGACGGATAGAAAGATCCAGTTGGTGCCAGTGTCATAGCCGGCATCCGGGCCGGTCGCGTAAACTTCCAGAACCAGGGCGACCCCATAGAAGCGTTGGGAGGCGCTGTCATAGACACAACTCGGGTCGGTGACGGCTGGGCCGTAGACCGTGGGGTTCACGGTGCGGTCGATCTCGGGCGGGAAGCCATAGAAGGAGTTCAGGTCGACCGCGCCGCCAACCGGGTTGGCCGGCAGCACAGATTGGCCGCTGGTATTATAGACATTCAGAACATCGTTGACGGTTTCCACCACAAAGCCGTTGCCCGCGCACAGGCCCTGATCCGGGGGTTCAGTTGAGAACTGGTTGCCGCCGCGCGCGTAACGCTGTTGGAAGAGGTTCAGACCATCAAAGCTGGTCTTGAGTTTCGGGTCCGCGCTCAGCAGGGCGCTGCTGTTGGCAGCCGCGCCGTTCGGCCCGCTCTTGCCTAACGAGAGGCTGCGGTTGGCGCCCAGGTTGGGTTTGCCGCTCGGGCCTTTGCTGTCACGGCTTCCCGGAGGAAGTTCCTTGGTGTTGCCTGTGCCCGGAACCCACTGGGTAAATGCACCGGTGTGCGGCGCCAGGCTGCTGCCCTTGCTGGCCTGACGCACTTCCATGCTGGGCGCCGGAGCCGCGGCGCTGGCGGATGCAACACCCAGCGCGCTGATCAGCAGCATCATTACGGTTAAAACGGATAACACTTTGAATAGCTTCATACCCTTCTCCTTTTTTGTTCAAAAAATATGAATGGAACCACGCACCTTTTGTATATCAGCACTTCTACGAGCCAATGATTCGAATATTTATTCTAGTACAAATCCCGAATAAACACCAGTTGTGAATATATTCACTTATTGTCGCGCAGCAGGTGCAACGCACTTTCCGATTGCGCCCAGCGCCGAGCCAGGCCAGGCGCCTTGAAGAGGTGCAGCCCTTGCCAGCGCGAAAGTGCGTTGCACCTTTCCCAGGTCTTACTGCTCCCAGGGCAGGAACAGGCTGAAGGTGCTGCCCGCGCCAACCTGGCTCTCCACCGTCACGCGCCCACCCAACAGCTCGGACAGAGTCTTGACCAGCGCCAAACCCAGCCCGGTGCCGCCGTGTTCGCGCGCCAGGCGCGCATCCAACTGCGTGAAGGGCTGGAAGATGCGCCCCAGCTCCTCCGGCGGGATGCCTTTGCCGTTATCGCGCACGCTGATCTGCACTTCGTGTTGATCGGGCAGCCCGCGCGCCGCTATCTCGATCCGCCCGCCCCGGGGTGTGAACTTGATGGCGTTATTCAGCAGGTTGGTGAGCACCTGTTTCACCCGGCGCTCATCGTTCAGCAGTGTCAGATTCCGCGGTTCCACCTGCATGACCAGCTCCTGCTCTTTCGCCAGCGCCTGGCGTTTCAGCTCCTGCAGGCCGCTCTGCAGCGTGTACTCGATCGAAAACGCTGCGGTCTGCAGCTTGATCTCACCCGCCTGCAGCCGTGAATAATCCAGCACATCGTTGATCAATTCGTGCAGGCGCTGGCCGCTTTTCTGCAAAGTTTGCAGCATGGTCAACTGCTTCTCGTTCAGCGTGGGTTTGAGCTGTATTTCCAGGGCCTGCGACAGCCCCAGGATGCCCGTCAGCGGGGTGCGCAGCTCGTGGCTCATGGCCGCCAGGAACTCATCCTTGGCGCGCGCGGCCTTCTCCAGCGCCAGGTTGGCCGAGGCCAGCTCGGTGGTGCGCGCCTGCACACGCGCTTCCAGCTCAGCGTGCGCGGCTTGCAGATCGGCTTCGGCATGTTTGCGCGCGCTGATATCCATAATCGAGACGATCACGCGTGAGAGGCTCTCGCGCTGCGAGCTGGCCACCGAGATGCGCAGGAAGGTATGCTTGTGTTCGCCCTCGCGCAGGGTCAGGGTCGGCATCTCGCACTCAAAGGTGCTGGCCCCCAGCGCCAGGGCGATGAATTCTTCCTTGAAATACTGCCAGGATTCATCTGTTGTGAATTTTGGCATGCCGTGTATCACATCGCTCTTGTGCTGGCCGCCGAAGAAAGCCAGGCTCTCTTCATTCACATCAATCACTTTGATCAACCCCACCAGCCGCCTGACTTCATCCGGCCGCGTTTCAAAATAGATGCGCCAATCGCGCACGCCCGCGCGCAGCCGGTCAAACTCCTGCTTCACCTCCGAGAAATCCTCTTCCCAGATCACGATCGGGGCTTCATCAAACAGCGAGCGGTATTTTTCCTGGCTATCCTGGATTCGTTTCTCCGCCAGCCGGCGCTCGCTGGTATCTTCAAAAACGAACAGCAGGTGCGCCTCCCCGGCCGAGTGGAAGGGCACAAAGCTGCCTTCCAGCCGCACTTGCCTGCCAAACGTGGTCACAAGCTCCGCCGTCACGGCCGCTTTTTCGTTGTTTTCCAGCGTGCGCAGGGCGGTCTGCTTCATCCCATTGGCCTGCCAGGTCTTAATCTCGCGGAAATTCTGCTTCATCAGCACTGTGGGGCTGGTTCCAATAATCGCGCCCGCGGCCGGGTTGGCGGCGATACACTCGCCGCTGGCCTTGTAAATGACGATGCCGATTGGTGCGGCCTGCTGCACGGTCTGGTTCAACTCCAGCGCTTCCGCGATGCGCTGCTGGTCGGCTTTCTGCTGGCTGATATCCTGTTCAATCGCCAGAATCTCCACGATCTGGCCATTTTCATCGCGCAGCGCTGAGATGGCAGCGGCTTCCCAGAAGGTCTCACCGTTTTTCTTGTGGTCCAGGAATTCCCCGCGCCAGGTCTGCCCGCTCAGCAGCGTGCTTTGGATTTCATTATCCACTAGCGGCCCGGTCATCTTCGACCTTAACAGTTCGTTGGGGGTGTGCCCGAGAGCATCTTCCCGGCTGTAACCGGTCACGGCGCTGAAGGCCGGGTTGGCATACACAATTTTTGCATCCAGGCTGGTGATGAAAATGTTAAGCGGGCTCTGCTCCACGGCCTGGGTCAGCTTGTGCACCTGGGCCGCGGCCTGTTTACGCTCCAGCCACAGCCCCAACATGCGCGCGATGTTATCCAGCAGGGTCTGCTCTTCCGGCAGGATGAACTCCTGCGGCTGGCTGTAATAAACCGTCACCTGGCCGCATTCCCGCCCGCGGATGCTGACGGCCGCTGTCAGGCAGTGCGAACGCTCGGCCGGCAGCTCGCCAGCCTGATAACGCGCCCCATCCAGCTCGATGCAGGCGGAGGTCAGTTCGGGGAACTGCATGGCCGGGATCAGCGCCGCGGCTGTGCCCTGGCACAGTTCATCCTTCTGCAGGCTTTCGTTTTCCAGCAGGCGCGCCACACTTGTCAGGCAAGTCAGCTCCTTGACGCGCTCCCGGATTTCCATTTCCATCTTTTTGCGGTGGCTGATGTCGTGCGTGACGCCCAGCACTTCCACCCGGCCGTTGACGGGGTTGACATAATATTTGGTGACCACCTCGGTCCACAGCGAAGAACCATCCTTGCGCGCCTGCCTGATTTCCTCGCTGAAGAAGGTCTCTTCCGTGATTTCGCCTGCCAGCAGGCTGTCAGCGCGCTGGCGGTAGGCCTGGCGGATGATTTCCGCGGTTCCCGGCTTGAAGTTGACTGTGACAGGTGCGGCCAGGATCTCTTCGGGCGTGTAGCCGCGCTGGTTGTAAACCGACGGGCTGATGTACGAGAAGCGCAGGCTTTCGGCATCCATCACCCACACCACCGCCTGAATGCTCTCGGTCAGCAGGCGGTACTTGGCTGCGCTCTCGCGCAGCGCCTCTTCCATTTGTTTACGATTGGTGATGTCGTGCCCCATGCCCAGGATGCCGGTGATATTCCCGTTTTCATCGCGGTACGGCATTTTGGAGGTCAGCAGCCAGCGCTGCTCTCCCTGCCGGTTGAGGAGCCGCTCTTCCTGGTTCAAGATAGGTTGCCCGGTTTCGATAATGGCACGCTCTGTGTCGATGGCGTACCTGGCCACATCTTCGGGATACAGCTCCAGGTCGCTTTTGCCAAGCACCTCGGCCTCGCTGCTCACACCCGTGAAGGCCAGGTCGGCGCGGTTGGCCAGGGTCTTGCGGCCCTCGAGATCCTTCATATAAATAGAATCGGGCAGACTGTCAATGATCGTCCGCAGCACAGCCCGCTCCTTGCGGATGCCTTCTTCCAATTGTTTACGGTTGGTGATATCGTGCCCGATCCCCATCAGGCCAATGATCTTCCCGTTTTCATCGCGGTACGGCAGTTTGGTGGTCAGCAGCCAGCGCTGCTCCCCCAGACGATTCACGATCAGTTCTTCGCGGTTGATGAGCGGCTGGCCGGATTGCAGAATCTGCCTGTCATCGGCGGATGTTTTGTTGGCAACCTCGACCGGGAGCAATTCCCAATCGGTTTTGCCGAGCACCTCGGCCTCGTTCCTGGTCCCGATGGTATCCAGGTCGGCGCGGTTGGCCAGGGTTGTGCGGCCCTGCAGATCCTTGATATAAATGGCATCCGGGAGGTTGTCGATCACGGTGCGCAGCAGGCTGCTCTCTTTTTTGTAGGCATGTTCCAACTGCCGGTGCGCGGTGACATCCTCGATGCTGATCAGCAGGCGGGTTTCACCCATGATCTTCACCAACCCGCCCGCCCAGTTGACATGCAGGCTGCGGCCGGATTTGGAGCGCAGATCCACTTCCGCGTTGGTGATGACCCCGTGCTTTTTGAGCTCCTGTACCATCTTTTGGCGTTGTTCCGGCGCGGCCCAGATCTTCAATTCAAGCGAGGTGTGGCTGGTCAATTCTTCGCGCGTCCATTCCAGCATTTTTACATAGGCGTCGTTCACTTCCAGAAAGCGCCCGTCTTCCAGCGTGGTCAGGCACACGGCCGTCGGGTTGGCATGGAATAACTTGTTAAACATGGCCTCGCTGTCGCGCAGGGCCGCTTCGCTTTTAATCAGCCCGCTGATGTCTTCGCTGATGCCGATATAGCCGATATTGTTCCCGGCGGCATCCTTCAGATAGGTGTTGGTGATATGCGCCGGGAGGCGGCTGCCATCCTTGCGCCGCACGTTGTAGTTGCCTTCCCAATGGCCTGCGCGCTGCAGTTGCTCAAAGATCCGCTGGGTTTCGCCCCGCAGTTCATCGGGCGCCAGCAGTGCGGTGATGTTTTGGCCGACGGCTTCCTGGCTGCTCCACTGGTAAAGTTCCTCGGCCCATTTGTTCCAGTACAGGATGGTGTTGTTGAAATCAACCGCGATCACGCCGTTATGCACCTGTTCCAGCAGCGAAGCCTGCATCTGCATCTGTTCCAGGTTTTTTTTGCGCTCGCTGATGTCATTGGTGATCCCGCAGACGTACATCTGGTCCTGGAATTCCACAAAGCTGATCCGTATTTCCACAGGGAAGATTTCACCGTTTTTCCGGCGGTGCTGGCCTTCAAAAACCAGATTGTCGCCTTTTTTGAGCTCCTTCCAGCGGGCGGCCCAGCCTTCGGCCGTGTAGCCGTTCGCCACCTGCATGATGCTCATCGAAAGCAGTTCTGCGCGCGTATAGCCCAACGCAACACAGGCCGCCTCGTTGACATAGATCAGGCGCCCGGTGCTGTCGGTCCAGTAGACGGTGTCACGCATTTGATCGACGACATGCTGCGTAAAACGCAGTGCGTCCCGCCCTTGCATGGGACCCGCAATCGGATTCCTTGAGGAACTGCCTCTGAATGTAGCATTTTTCATTGAAGAACCCTGGCTTTCTGGAAATCGGGGAAGATTCCCACCCCTCTATTTTACTTACATTTTCATAATTTGTATGTAATCCCCCGCCCTGAGACTTCCGAAGCGCCACAAACCGGCGAGACTTCGGAAGTCTGGCTCACGCGCGCAGGCGAAAAAGCAAACACATTCCCGAAATGCAGGCTGCCCCCCG
>CAIWAX010000132.1 GCA_903910795.1 uncultured Anaerolineae bacterium | reverse complement strand
CAGCCTCGGGCAAGTCAACTCTGGCATTTCGATTGGCGCGCGCGCTGGGGTATCTATACTTTGATACCGGCCTGATGTATCGCGCTGTCACCTGGCTGGCTATCAACCAGCAGGTTGATACCAGGGATGAAGCAGCCGTCACCCGGCTGGCTGAAGAAATCCCCATTGATGTCAGCGCGCCGTCGCTTTCAGATGGCAGGCCATGCGATGTGGTGGTCGAGGAGCAGGATATTACCTGGGAAATCCGCAAGCCCGAAGTGGAGTCGCAAGTTTCGGTGGTGGCGGCATACGCTGGCGTTCGTAACGCGCTCACGCGCCAGCAGCGCCGGATTGGTTTGCGTGGACGGGTGGTGATGGTGGGGCGCGATATCGGTACGGTGGTTCTGCCGGATGCGGATTTGAAGATCTATTTGGATGCTTCCGCCGAGGAACGCGCCCGCCGCCGGACAAAGGAAGTCATGGAGCGCGGCGGACGGGCTGATTATGAGAGTATCCTGTCCAATGTGATGGAACGCGACCGGATCGATTCAACCCGCGCGGTGGCTCCATTAAAACCTGCTGATGACGCGGTCATCCTGGATTCTGATCTCCTGGATGCGGATGCGGTTTTCGAAAAGGCTTACGATCTTTGTAAAAACTAGCCGGGTTATGCGATGACCACCGCAAGCGAACCTGCCTACAGTGTTCCCCTTCAAAACCGCGCGGCGCGAGTTATCTTGAAACCTGTTTTCCAGGGTTTATTTCACCTGTTGGCGCGGATTCGCGTGACTGGTGAGGAAAATATCCCTTTTGGGAAGCCTTACCTGGTGGCTTTCAATCATATATCCACATTTGACCCGCCTTTTTTGCTGGCCTTCTGGCCCGAAATGCTGGAAGGGATGGGAGCGGTTGATCTTTGGAAGCGCCCGGGCCAGGCTCAACTGGTGAGACTCTATTACGCCATTCCTGTTCATCGCGGGGAGTATGACCGTGATTTGCTGGATCGGGGACTGAGCGTACTGGCAGCCGGAAAACCTCTGCTGCTTGCGCCGGAAGGCGGGCGATCTCACCATATTGGAATGCGCCGCGCTCATCCTGGTGTTGCTTACCTGGCTGAAAAAGCCGGTGTGCCAGTCGTACCGGTAGGCGTTACGGGCACGACCGATGATTTTTTCAAGAGGGCAACCCATTTGGAACGTCACCTGCTTGAAATACGGATTGGCAAGCCGGTAGTTCTACCGCCAATGATGGGCAAAGGAGATGAGCGCCGCGAAGCCCGCCAGCGTAATGCCGATCTGGTTATGGAGCAAATCGCCGGGCTGCTGCCCGAAGAGTACCGGGGGGTATACGGCTGAAACCTGGAGCGAGACACCCCAATAAAACAGGATTTCGAAAGTACAGCAGTAACGTGGTAAATTTCAGGGCGGTCGCCCACCTTTGTATAATCATGCCCGCCTTTCGGTATAGAATGCCCGCCTTTGGGTATAATAGATTGACAGGTATACGACCTGGCAAATCCCTATATGGATATCATTCCCTGGTTGTTTGACACTTATCCCACCCTATTCTGGCCTGGAATCTTCCCGGGCTGGCTGGGGTGGTTTATTTTTCTGGGAATTATCATCGGTCTGCTGTGGTGGCAGCGGCAGGCTCAGTTGCCCTGGAATATGCGCAGACTGGGGATTTTTGCCGGATTGGTGTTGCTGGCAATTTTTACGAACCTGTTTATCGGCATCCAGATGCCGGCAGGCGCGGCCCTGCCGCTGCCTGATATACCCCAGGAACCTCGCGGGCCGGCCATTATGCTGCTTTCAGCACTGCCGATACTGCTGGCCGGCGGCATTCTG
>CAIWAX010000131.1 GCA_903910795.1 uncultured Anaerolineae bacterium | reverse complement strand
TATTGATCAGGCTACTGCGTGTGCGTGAAATGGCGATGGTGGTTCTGATCCTGCTCAGTTGTGTAATTATGTCAATGCTATCTCCGTACTTTTTTAGTATAACCAATTTCCTTTCCATTGCCCGTGGCTTTTCAATGGAGGGGATCCTCACAATTGGAATGGCGCTTCTGCTAATTACAGGAGCCTTTGACTTATCGGTAGGAGCAGTCATGGCTCTGAGTGGTATCGTCACCGCTTTCCTGATTGTTTCTTTACGGATGCCATATATCATTGCAGTTTTGGGCGGGTTGGGGGTAGGTGTGGCTATCGGTGCTATCAACGGTACACTGGTCACAAGGATAAAAGTAAATCCGCTGATTGCCACCTTGGGTATGATGACTATCACGCGCGGTATGGCTCTCGGGGTGACCCAGGGTAGCCCTGTGGTAAATGTGCCATTGGATTTTGCCTGGCTAGGACAAGGCAACCTGGGTGGAATCCCTGTTCCTTTTATTATCTTATGCGTATTAGTACTGGTTGTGGATATTCTATTGAGAAAAGGTAGGACTCTGAGACAACTTTATTATATTGGTGGGAACCAAAAAGCTGCACGGCTATCTGGAATTCCAGTTGATCGGATTATCTTGTTGACTTTCATCGGTTCCGGCCTTGCTGCCGCATTAGGGGGCATTATAACCATGGCTCGACTAACCAGCGGAATCCCAACTGCTTATGCCGGTGTGGAGTTACGTGTGATCGCAGCTTGCGTCATTGGTGGAGCCAGCTTGTCTGGTGGTGAAGGCACAATCATCGGAGCGCTGCTGGGATTGGTATTTATGGCGCTGGTGTCAAATGCAATGACCATGTTGGGCGTATCTGTTTATTGGGAGGGTGTTGTGACTGGCGCAATCCTGATCCTGGCAGTTGCCATGGATATGCTTTCAAGGCGGCGATTATGATAGCAAATTGTATTTATGAATCATACCGAGAGGTGCTTATGCAATGAAATATTAGATCGTATAAAGGTTCTAAAAATTTCAATTCTATCCTGGAATAAAATTCGACCTGTTCAAATAAAAAGGAGAAGACAATGTCTGAATTAATTGATCATCCCGGCACTAAGTTAAATCGAAGGTCTTTCCTGAAGTTTTCTGCAGCAACTTTGGGCGCTGCAGGAGCCTTAGCGCTGACTAGTTGCCAGACTGCTCCTGCAACTGCAGCCAGTGCGCCAACCGCCGTCGCCCAGTCGCAACCGACTGCAGGGATTGCGCAATTGGATCAAACTTATGTCTGGCTGTGTGCTGTCACCGGTGTTTCATTCTGGATCGATGGGCGCAAAGGCCTCGAAGCTGCAGGGAAATCCTTGGGCGTCAAAACCCAGTTCTTGGGCCCACAGGAATATGATGCTTCACAACAATTAAAAATCCTGGACGACCTGATTGGAAAGAAACCCGCTGGAATTATGATTTTTCCGGCAGACGTAGCTTCTCTTTCCGATACTATGAAGCGCGCTATGAAGGAGAACATTCCAGTTTTTTGTGTTAACTCCGATGTAACAGACCAATCTGCGCGGTATGGTTTTGTGGGTCCAAACAATCGAGGGGTTGGGCAAACCGGTGGGCAGATCGTTGTGGATATCCTGAAGGGCAAAGGAAACGTTGCCATTATGACCGTTCCTGGAATCGATGTCCACGAAGGTCGCAAGGGTGGGTATCTTGATGTCTTCGCAAAGAATCCTGATATCAAGGTTCTTGAAGTCGTAGATGATAAGTCCGATCCGGCCGTGGGTTTGACAGTTGCCACCCAATTGATCCAAGCCCACCCTGACCTTAATATGATCATCGGCACCGATGCCACCGCCGGTGCAGCCATCGCGCGCGCCCTAAAAGAAACTGGCAAGGCTGGGCAAATCAAGTGTGTTGCCATGGACCGTGACCAGGACATGCTCCCATTCATTGAGGATGGAACCATTACTGCCACCCTTGCACAAAACAGCGTCATGGAAGAATGGATGGCGACCTATTATTTGTATTGGCTGACCAACAATACCATCCCAGAATTCGCCGATTGGCGTGCAGCCAATGCACCTCAAGCACCGAAATTTACCGATATTGGTGTTTCAGTGGTGACGAAAGATAACGTCAAGTTCTACAAGAAATAACCTGAAACAAAAGGGGCGGATGGAACCTGACATTCCATCCGCCCGGTAACACCGCACAGCGACAATCCCTCAAAAATCTACTTCGCGTTTTGGAGCGCGAGTTTGTATTGTCGTTGCCATTAACTATTCTACAACAAATTTACATTGAAGAAGAATCTCTAAGAATTTGCAACAATAACGGGAATTTTACAAATGGCTGATCAATATGATGTCGTCGTTATCGGGGCGGGTCCCGGCGGCGATGTAGCCGCCATCCGTGCTGCGCAACTTGGACTTAAAACTGCAATCGTTGACAAGCAATGGCTTGGAGGCGTGTGCCTAAATGTGGGTTGTATCCCCTCCAAGGCTCTCCTCAAGAACGCCGAAGTGGCACACACCTTGCGGGAACGCGGAAAGGAATTCGGATTTTCCTTCGAAAATCTAATCATTGATTTTAGTAGTGCGGTCAAGCGTAGTCGCCAGGTCTCTGCCCGATTGGTCAAAGGCGTCGGGTTTTTAATGAAGAAAAACGGCATCGATGTATACATGGGAACTGCGCATCTTTCCGGGCCTGGAACAGTCACCGTTACAGGTGCCGACGGAAAACCGCAAATATTGTCAACAAGGAACATTATTGTTGCTTCAGGAGCAACCCCTGCCGTGCCACCTGCATGGAAAATTGATGGACAGAAAGTCGTAACCTATCAGGAAGCCATCACCCAGGAGAAATTGCCTAAAAGCGCGATTATTATCGGTGCGGGTGCAATCGGTGTGGAATTTGCCACCGTTTGGAATTCTTATGGTGCGAAGGTAACAATCGTCGAGATGCTTCCTCATTTGGTGCCGCTTGAAGATGAGGAAGTCAGTAATGAATTAGAGAAAGCTTTCAAGAAGAATGGAATCAATTTTCTGACCGGTCACAAGGTTGAATCGGTGGAATCAACCGATTTTGGAGCGCGAGTAAAGGTATCCTCCGCCGCGGGAAAGACCGAAACCCTGGATGCCGAACAGGTGCTTGTGGCGATTGGCTTTCGTCCTAATTCCAAAGGATTAGGGCTGAAAGAATTGGGCGTGACGATCAACGAACGCGGTTTCATTGAGATCGACGAGCGCATGGCAACCAACATACCAGGTATTTGGGCTATCGGTGACGTGACGGGCAAACTAATGTTGGCGCACGTCGGCTCGGCTATGGGAATTGTTTGCGCTGAGAATATCGCAGGTGTGGACACTGTCAAGCTCGATTACGAGATGATGCCCCGCGCCACTTACTGTCAACCACAAATTGCATCTTTTGGGTTGACAGAGTCCCAAGCCAGGGAACGCGGATACACGGTCAAGGTTGGCCGCTTTCCATTCCAGGCTAACGGCAAGGCACTTGGCCTGGGAGATTACGCAGGTTGGGTCAAACTGGTGACTGACGAGAGATACGGGGAGATTTTGGGCGCTTCGATGATTGGTCCCGAAGTGACTGAACTGCTGCCAGAACTCACCCTTGCACATATGATGGAGCTGACCCCTAAGGAGATAGCCCGAAATGTGCATGCTCACCCGACCCTTTCCGAGGCCCTGATGGAAGCGGCGCATGTCGTTGAAGGTTCGGCGATACATATTTAGCTTTCCATTTCTAGGTTGGTTCACAAGGCTTGAATTCTCAACTTTGGAGATACTTAAACTAATTCCGCTCAACATCAGGAATGGAGAAGATTTTTGTGTCAGCTGAAATAATAAAATTAACATAGATTGCTTATTTTTATGCCTTCCATTGCTTAAGTAGAACATTTGTTATAAAATACTAAAGAAATAAATTTTACTCGTATCAAGGCAAAAAACTTGCCCAAGCAGTAAAAATATTTCGTCCACGATACATACCCAACACATTACTAGGACTCTCGATGAATTTCTATTTTTCATTGAGAGTCCTTTTTTGTTTTCTGGAGCTGAATGTTTTCAATTTCCTGGCCAAACCAGACGCCACCTTCTTTTCTAATTCAACATCTTCCAGGTTTCCCGTATCGGGCATATCTGAACCGACAAGAAATTTATGAGGAATTGAATGAGTGGTATTCAGGGTTCAAACTGATCAAATTCGACGTGGATGCAACCACTGGCCGGCGCGTCGAATTGTACCCACTTCGCATCAACCCGTTAAAGTCCACCGCAGAAAAGCACGTCACGATTCTCCTGGGTGAGTCGATGGGGGCGGTGGAATCTGGCGGTTTGCCGATCAGGTTGAATGTGGTTGGAAAAAAGGTCAGGAATAAGGCTCGAGAAAAAGAGTTGGAAAAGATAATTTCCCAAGTACTGCTCAACTCGAATCTGGGTGCAACTCTCCAGCAAACTGCGACTGAATCGCAATATCTGGGTGGATCGGTCTACTGTGTAGATTGGATACCGACTGAAGGAAAAATCCGAATATCCACGATAAAAACCCAGGAATTTATTGGCGAAATTTATGGAGCGGATAATTGGCGACTTCGGAACGCCTGGATCGTGCGAGCCATTTCTTACGACGAGGCCAAATCTCTGGGCGTGGACCGAGGGGAATATTCCCCATACTGGTACTCAGAGCATTGGACTGAAGAGGAGTACTCAATCCGGGTAAATGATGTAGTTCTCAAAGTCGGAGATGTTCCGCTCGAAGGGAAGAACGTCTTTGGTATCGTGCCAATCGTTTATATCCCGCACATCCGCACAAACGGCTTCTACGGCGACAGCATGATCACCGATACGGTCAAAGGGATCATCAAAGAACTCAATCTACGGATGGCGGATATCGGGGACGCGATCGCCGAAGATTCTCATAGTCTGACTTACATCAAGAATGTGCGTGGTTCTGTGCAGGTCAAGAAATTGGGCGGCAGCCTCACGGTTTATGACCTTGGCTCACGGCAGTCTATCGGAACAAGCGAGCCTGACCCTGGGATGGAATCTCTCCAAAGGCAGTCGGCCTCCAGCCCGATGATCGATTTCAGTGAAAAGCTAATGCAAGCATACCGCCGAGAAGTCAATCATCCGGCTGTCGCCGATGGTGAGGATGAAGGCTCGCAACGCAGCGCCCTGACACTCACCACTCGAATGTGGCCGCTTTTGAGCCATGTTAAGATGGAACGACAAAACTTCACGGATGGATTTCGGGTGCTGTTTGGAATTGTCCTCAAAATGATGGCGATCAAGAATATTGAGGGGGTCACTGAGGCAGATACGGATGTAAACATCTTCGTTTCCTGGTCGCCTATGCTCAATAAGGACCGTGAAGCCCTGCTCCAGGAAATCGCGATCCGGCGTGAACACCAGGTTGGCTCGCAGCGACACATGATCGAACTGCTCGAAGATGTTCAGGATATTGATGATGAGATCTCCATGATCCAGGCCGAAGAGAAATCTACAAGTCCGATGAATAACGAAACCAAGCGAACAATCTCTAGGG
>CAIWAX010000130.1 GCA_903910795.1 uncultured Anaerolineae bacterium | reverse complement strand
GTCAATCACTATATTCGGATAAAGCGATTGCCAATCTCAAGCGCATTGAGGAAGAAGCTTTTCAAGGCGATTGCGAAATCAGTATTGTGGATGTACTCGAACACCCTGATCTAGCCGAAATGGATAAAATCCTCGCCACACCAACGTTAATTCGAGCTTTTCCTGAACCTGCGCGCCGGGTCATTGGCGATCTATCAGATATAACCACATTAATTAAAGTGCTGGGCGTTAACCCAGAGGGAAAGATTTAGTCCTAGGAGCGCAAAATCATGAAAAATGACCTTAGAATCGAAAAACTTCGTACGGGCATTTCCGGGTTTGATAATGTTACCGAGGGCGGCCTGCCAAAGGGCCGCACAACACTGGTGTCTGGCACAGCCGGCAGCGGCAAAACCGTTCTAGCAGCTCAATTCCTGGCAGAGGGCATCCGGCAGTCTGGAGAAGCAGGCGTGTTCATCACTTTCGAGGAATCGCCTGATGATATTCGCCGAAATATCCTTTCGCTGGGCTGGGATGTGTTGGAATGGGAAGCCAGTGGTCAATGGGCTTTTGTGGATGCATCCCCACAGTTGGGCGAAGAACTGATCGTGGCCGGGCGTTACGATTTAAGTGGACTGTTAGCGCGGATTGAATACGCAATCAAAAGGACCAGCGCAAAACGGGTGGCCATGGATTCATTGGGCGCAATATTCAGCCGGTTTGAAGATGGCTCTGTGATTCGCAGCGAGCTGTTCCGAATCTCATCGGCCCTAAAAGCCATGGGGGTAACGGCCCTGATGACCGCCGAGCGGCGCGATGAATATGGAGATATTTCACGGTTTGGGGTGGAAGAATTTGTCGCCGATAATGTCATTATTCTAAGAAATGTTCTGGAGGCTGAAAAGCGCCGCCGCACGATGGAAATATTGAAATTTCGCGGTACAAACCACCATAAAGGCGAGTATCCTTTCACGATCATTCCAAAACAAGGCATCGTTGTCATCCCTCTGGCTGCCATCGAACTGAAACAAAAATCATCCGTCGTGCGTGTCACCTCTGGGAATGTCGTTCTGGACAAGATGTGCGGCGGCGGTTTCTTTCGGGATTCGATTATTATGGTTTCGGGCGCAACCGGGGCAGGCAAAACCCTGATCACAACAGAATTTATCGCTGGCGGTGTAACAGCCGGAGAAAAATGCCTGTTTTTTGCGTTTGAAGAAAGCCGCGAACAGTTATTCCGCAACGCCGCCGGTTGGGGACGCGACTTTGAACGCATGGAAGCCGATGGCAAGCTGAAGGTCTTGTGCGATTACCCCGAAGTTACAGGATTGGAAGATCACTTCATCCGTATGAAAGCCGCGATTGAAGAATTCAAGCCAAACCGTGTCGCGGTTGACAGTCTTTCAGCCCTGGAACGCATTTCAACCATAAAGGGTTTTCGCGAGTTTGTGATCAGCCTGACGTCTTTTATAAAGCATGAAGAAATCGCGGGGTTGTTCACCGCCACAACTCCAACGCTGACTGGCGGCGCTTCCATAACTGAAACGCATATTTCCACCATTACAGACACCATCATCTTGCTTCGCTATGTAGAAATGCGCGGTGAAATGCAACGCGGTCTGACCGTTCTTAAAATGCGCGGTTCGGCCCACGATCATGATATTCATGAGTTTAAGATCGATGCCCAGGGTATGCATATCGGTGAACCTTTCCGGAGTGTGGCAGGTATCCTGGCCGGACACCCTGTGTATGTGGAACCAGGCGATTAAAAAAGGATTGTAGTATGGTATCTCCTACTCGGATTTTGGTTGTAGATGACGATGAACTTATTCGAATCAGCACCCGGCGGGCGCTGGAAGCAGTGGGCTACGAAATTGTCGAGGCAGAGGATGGCGAAAAAGCGCTGGAAATGCTGCGCAAATACCAACCGGCTTTGACCCTGCTTGATGTTCACATGCCCAAAATGGATGGCTACGAAGTTCTGCGGAAGGCCAAATCTGAGCCGGAACTGGCAAGATTGTATATCATCGTCATCTCCGGCTCGCGGGTTGATACCGAGAGCCAGGTGCAAGGGTTAAATACCGGCGCAGATGGTTACCTGACGCGTCCCATTTCCAATCGCGAATTGGTAGCCCGCGTTCAAGCCATGCTGCGGATCAGGGAAGCCGAAGAGGCCCTGCATAAAAAGGAACGACAGCTTTTTGAATTGATTGAAAGCAACGTTGATGGCATCCTGGTTCTGGATGCAGAGGGCCAGGCACTGTTCGCCAATCCGGCGACTTGCGATCTACTCAACCGACAGCCAGAAACAATTGTCGGCCAGAATATCGGCCTGCCATTGTTAACCTCCGACCACACCGAGCTTGATTTGGTGCGCCCGGATGGGAGGCGACGGGTGGTGGAAATGAGGATACGGGATTTTGATTGGATGGGAAAAACAGCCTGGTTGGCGGCGTTACGTGATATCACAATCCTGAGACAAAGCGAAGAAAAAATCCGCGAGCTCAATGCGGAATTGGAAATGCGCGTTGAAGAGCGCACCCGCGAACTGCGGAATGCCCAGGAAAAGCTTGTCCGGCAAGGGAAATTGGCTGTTATCGGCCAAATGGCTGGAAGCGTGGGGCACGAATTACGCAACCCCCTGGGTGTTATCCATAATGCAATTTATTTTCTACGCATGGTACAACCAGATGCGAATGTAAAAGTTAAAGAGTACCTTGAAATCATTGACACCGAAACCCTGACTGCTGAAAAGATCATCAGCGATTTGCTGGATTTTTCTCGTGTCATCTCAGCCGATCCAGAACCAATGTCTGTGCCCGATCTGATCCGGGCCACGCTTGAAAAATTCGTCCTACCCGCAAATGTCGCACTAAAAACAAACCTCCCGGAAAACCTTCCAGCCGCCAGCGCAGACAGGCGGCAAATGGCACAGGTAATTCAAAACCTGCTCTCCAATGCCTGTCAGGCCATGCCAGCCGGCGGCCAACTGACTATATCGGCCGTAAAGAGAGATCAAGAAGCTGCCATTGCGATCGAGGATACCGGAACTGGCATCCAGCCGGAAAATTTACCGAAACTATTTGAACCGCTTTTTACCACCAAACCGCGTGGCATCGGACTGGGGCTGGCCGTCAGTAAGAAATTAGCTGAGGCCAACGGCGGGCGTATTGAAGTTCATAGCCAGCCAGGCCAGGGCAGCACCTTCACGCTTTACATACCGCTAAAAGTTTCATCCGACAGGCCCGGTTCTCGCTCCTAGTAAGGGCCATCTGAATGGAAAGTACCCATAAGTTCGGTATGGAAAGTACCCATAAGTTCGGTATGGAAAGTACCCATAAGTTCGGTATGGAAAGTACCCATAAGTTCGGTATGGAAAGTACCCATAAGTTCG
>CAIWAX010000129.1 GCA_903910795.1 uncultured Anaerolineae bacterium | reverse complement strand
TGAACTTATGGGTACTTTCCATTTGGCAGCCCGAAGGGCTTTTTGTACTGAGGAAGGGCCTCGCACGAAGTGTGCCCTGTGGGTCAGCCCGCCGAAATGGTGTGCGTGGAAGTTTGCCAAAAATTTACCAACAGTTTTGCGCTATACCCGTAAAGTCCCCTTTAGCGCTAGAAATCACAATCCGTGGTAGAGTCACCATTCGCGGTATAATCATAAGGTTATGGTTGATAAACGCCCGGAGGATTTATCCGAAGAAGAGCTGCGCCGTCTCTTGCAGGATAAGCGCCGGCTGGCTCGCCGCGAACGCCTGGAGAAATTCCGGCGTGAAGGACGGGTGATTGGCCTGACCTCCGACCCGGAATTCAGGCCCGTCGAGGGCCCGAATGTGGGCCGGGTGGTTGAAACCCCGGCGGAAAGTTCCGCGCCGGGAAAAGAGCCGGAGGGCAGGCCCCGCGCGGAAAGCACCCACATACGCCCTGTGGGTAAGTTCAATAAGCGCGGCCGTCTGACCGACAACATCCTGCTGGGTGTCGAGGTATTGGCTGTCCTGGCGCTGATTGGGCTGGTGCTCAACGGTCTTTCCATCCTGCGGACGCTCAACCAGGAAGCCGCGGCGGCCATCCAGCCGCCCACAGCCGTCCCGACCGCGCTGATCATGGCTGTGGTGTTGCCGTCCGGGCACACCCCGCCCACCTCCGCGCAGGGTGCCCAGCCAAACGACGCCGAAATCCCGGAGCATTTGCGTCCGTTGGTGCAGGCCATGCAAAATGTGCCGGTGCCGACCTCCAGCCCGCAGCAGGGCATCCGCATCCAGATCCCGGCTATCAGCGTGGACGCGCCGATCGTGCAGGGTGACGGCTGGGAGCAGTTGAAGAAGGGCGTCGCGCAGCACCTGGGTACACCCAACCCCGGCGAAACCGGTAACGTGGTTTTCGCGGCGCATGACGATATTTTTGGCGAGATCTTTCGCAACCTGGATAAGCTGCAGCCGGGTGACACGGTCATCCTGTACACCAACGCGCGGCAGTATACCTATGTGGTCACGGGCACCCAGATTGTGGCGCCGACCCGCGTGGATGTGATGGCGGCTACGCCCAATGCTGTTGTGACCCTGATTTCGTGTTATCCTTACCTGATTGACAACCAGCGGATCGTTGTCTCCGCTGTATTACAGAACCCTTAGGAGTGTAACAATAATGGCCAAGAAAATGAGAAGCGTTGGTTCCAAAGCCGCACCGACCTTCGCTGGTATTCAGCGCGGCACGCCCAACTCGTCCACGGAATTCAACCCGGACTACACAGTCATTAAATCTGAATTAAAGCAGATCGGTATCCTGGCGGCCAGCGGTTTTGGAATTTTGATTGTGCTGTCATTTTTCCTCAGATAGTTTTAGCAGTCTGGCAAATGCCGGGCCTGTATGCAGTCCGGTGTAAATGGAGATGGGGCGGTTGATCAACCGCCCCTTTTACGCTTATGGATAAAGTGGTTGAAATTGTACTGACAGCCCTCAGTTACGGCGGCGAAGCCATCGGCCGCTATGACGGCCGGGCGGTCTTTGTGCCGTTTGCGTTGGCGGGCGAAACCGTCCGCGCGCGCATTGTGGACGAGCGCAAGAATTATTCCCGCGCCGAGCTGGTGGAGGTGGTCAAGGCCTCGCCCGAGCGCATCGCGCCGCGCTGCCCGCATTACGGCGTGTGCGGCGGCTGCCATTACCAGCATCTGCCTTATCCCGCCCAGCTCAAGCTCAAAACAGAGATACTGCGCGACCAGTTGACCCGCATCGGGAAGCTCGAAAACCCGCCGGTTCAGCCAATCGTCCCGGCGCCGGAGGAATGGGGTTACCGCAACCATGTGCAGTTCCATCTGGATCAGAGCGGGGTACTGGGATTTGTGGCAGCCAGCGACCCCACGGAACTGATCGCGATCAAAGAGTGCTTTCTGCCGCAAGCCGCCATCAATCGCCTCTGGCCAACCCTGGAGTTTGAGCCGGATTCGCCGGTGGAGCGTGTTTCACTACGGGTTGGGATGGATGACGAGCTGCTGCTGGCGCTTGAATCGGATGAACCCGAAGCGCCCGAGATGGAAACCGAAGCGGGCATTTCGGTGGTACATATCACCGAAAATGACAGCGTGGTGATGGCCGGTGATGGATACCTCCTCATCAGTGTGCTGGGCCGGCCGTTCAAAGTCTCGGCAGCTTCTTTTTTCCAGGTCAACACGGGCATGGCGGGCCAAATGGTGACGCACCTGCTGGAAAACCTGCCGGTGACGGCCGCCAGCACCTTGCTGGATGTGTACTGCGGTGTGGGTTTGTTCAGCGCCTTTTTCGCGCCAAAGGTTGGCAAGCTGATCGGGATTGAAACGTCGTCCCCGGCCTGCGAAGATTTCGCGTTCAACCTGGATGAGTTTGAGCATGTGGATTTGTATGAGGGCGCGGCAGAGGAAATTCTGCCCGCTTTGAAAACCCGCGCGGACGTTGTGATCGTCGACCCGCCGCGCGCCGGGCTGGACAAGGCTGCGCTGGATGCGCTGCTCCGGCTCAAGCCCCAAACCCTGGCGTATGTCTCCTGCGATCCGGCCACCCTGGCGCGCGATGCCGCGCGGCTGCTGGCGGGCGGTTACCGCCTCAAACAGGTTACCCCCTTTGATCTCTTCCCCCAAACCTATCACATCGAGAGCATCAGTATTTTTGAATGCTGAAATAAGCCAGAATTTGACGTGAGTGCATGAAGCAGAAACTCCCCGGCCCGGGAGTTTCTGCTTCATGCTGGTTCTCAAAAGTTGACATTTCCTGCTTACGATCCGCTGGTGCGCAGCCGGGTGGTGGAATTGCTGCGGGTGGCCGGAGCCACACTGAACAGGCCGCTGCTGGCCTGGGAGGGAGAGGTGGCCGTGATGCTTGGCGCTGTGGTCGTGAGGGCGCGGCTGGCGGTGGCAGCGGGCGTATGCGCCAGAAAGCCCCAGCCGGTCAGGAAAGCGATCATGCTGACGGTGGTGATGTAGATGTGAATGTATTTCTTCAGGTTTTTCATTGCAGCTATCCTCGGGATGATGGCGGAAGTTCAAAAAAGATGGGTAAAGATTTATGACCCGGCCGTGCGTAAAACGGGGCTGGCGTTCGATGCGGCCGGGGCAGCGGTCTTGAGGGTGATGGTTCCGGCCAGGGCGGGGGAGGTATGGATGTTGATGATGCCCTGCGGCACTGCGGCGGTCTGGGTGGTCGTGCGGGTGGCATCCAGCCCGATCATGAACATGCTGCCGCCCAGAACTGCGCTGATCAGGAAGGTGGCGACTAACGCCGGAGTTGTTTTTTTCATGGTGGCCTCTTTTTTCTTGGGTGGTTTGTTTCAACCTACAAGAACCATTTTACGCGGGCTGGCTGTGCGTTCCCCGTGAATCACCTGTGAAATGGCTGTGAGAATCTTCCCCGGTAGGTTAAAAATCGGGACACGGCGCGCCGTGTCCCTACCGGTGATGGATTGTTTATCTGTAGGGGCCAAACCGGGGCAGGTGGTGCGCATCGGCACGCCGCAGGCGCTCGCTGCCAGGGCTGACCAGGTAAAAGCCTCCATCGCGGTGGATAAGCGGGATGCGGCGGCGCTGATCGAGAAAGTGCGCGCGCATCCGTTCGGAGTGAAGCTGGTAGCTGTCAAAGGCTTCCTGTGAAAAGGCAAACAGGCGGTCGTGGGTTTCAACGAACTGCTGGCGGTAGGTAGCGGTCACCTGGTTCAGATTGCTGATTACCCAGCAGACAGACTCAAATTCCCAATCATAGGCCAGTCCCAGGAAGCGGTAATCGGAGGTGACATACGGGAAGAAGGGGAACTGGCGGCAGCTCAAGGCGCGATAAGGCCGCTGGCAGGCAGCCGGGCCCAGGCAGGCCAGCAGCAGCATGTTTTCAGGGGTTGAGGCCAGCAGATCAGCGCGTTCACCCGGCGCGGCGCTCTGACATTCATCCCCGCGCCAGGCATGCCATAGGTCGGTGTTGGGCTGCAGGTAATCCCATTCTTCCCGGTAAACCGCCGGTACGGCGTGGCAGATGTCGCAGCAGAAGGGTTTCCCGGATGGGTTGAATGGAGCGCATTTTTGTCCACAGTCCAGGCCGCAGATGGGCGCATCAAAACCGGAATACGTGGTCTGGACATTGGCGAGAGGGTGCTGGAGCGAAAAGTTGTATTTGGGCATATCAGAAAATCTCCGATCAATCCACCCGGCGGATTTGCGGCAGGAGCAGGACCAGGGCGCCGATCAGCGTGGTGAGCGACCCGCCCAGCACGAAGGTCCAGGCCGGGCCGATGGCTTCCACCAGCAGACCGGTCAGGCCAAAGCCGAGCGGCAACAAGACAAAGGAACCGAGCATGTCAATGCTGGAGACGCGGCCGAGTTTTTCGTTGGGCACCAGTTCCTGCAGCAGGTTGGTCCAGGCCAGGTCAAAGGTCTGCAGGGCGGCACCGTTCAGGATGGCGGCCGCAGCCAGTACCCAGAAAGGAAGGTGGAAACCAAAGGCCGCCAGGCCGATCCCGGCCAGGATTTCGGAAACGAACAACAGCAGGCCGCGATGGGGCAGGCGTTTGAGGTTGCCCAACAGCAGGCTGGCGAGAATGTACCCGACCGGGAAGATGGCCAGCACCAGGCCGAGTGTCTTTTCATTGCCGCCCATGAAGTCTTTGACCAAAAACGGCATGCCCACACTGAAAGGCCCGGCCAGGAAGATGTTGCCAAAGGCCGCCACGCTGATGGTGACCCACAGGATGGGTTGGCCGAGCACAATCTGCCAGCCCTCGCGCAGCGGGCTGAGCATCGATTCGCGCGGCGCCGTGAGCTGATCGGGCGGGGTTTCGAGATGGGTACTGGCCTCAGGGGAGAAAAGCACCGGCACGAGCAGGGCGGCCGAGATGAAGTAGGAGGCGGCGTTGAGGCCAAAGGCCAGGGCCGTGCCACCCAGGCTGATCAGCAAGCCGCCCACGGCCGGTCCGAGCACGCGCGAAAGCTGCGAACTGAGGCTGGTAAGAGAATTGGCGCTGGGCCAATCCTCCTGCGGTGCAAGCTGCGGCACCAGGGCGGTGTAGGCTGGCATGAAGAAGGCATCCGCAAAAGAAAAGAAAACCGCCCCGCCGTATACCATCCAGATTTCCAGGCGGTTAATGCCCACCAGCCAGGTGGCCAGAACCATGATGATCCCGCGTCCCAGGTCGGAGAGAAACAGCAGCCAGGCGCGGTTGACGCGGTCCACGACCAGGCCGCCGGCCAGCAGGAAGATCAGCATGGGCACTGCGCCGAAGATCATGACGCCGCTCATGGCCAGGGCCGAGCCGGTTTTTTGCAGCACCCACCAGGCCAGGGCGATGTTAAAGATAAAGTCGCCCAGGCGGGAGAGGGCCTGGCCTGTGAACAGGAGCGCAAAACTGCGGTGTTTGAGGGCACGGAGCATGGTCATGGCTGCATTTTAATGGAAAAAGGCGCCCTGTGCGGCGCTCAGTTTGAGGGCATTTTCCCATAGCCCCAGGCCCAGTCATCGACCGGGTAAATTATTTTTGGGTTTTTGACGTCGATTTTTACCGGCAGGATGCTGCCAGCCTGAATTTTGGAAATGGATAATGGTTCAACCGACCAGTTGCTTGAGACCTGGTAGGGTATTCCGTTGGGGGGCGTCACTTCCAGGGTCAACTCAAGATCAATCCCACCGCTGGAAACATCCGAATCGTCAACGCTGATCACCCTGGCTGTGGCCGGAATGGCGTTGGCATAATGATCCCGGTCTTTTTTCGCGGTTCTGTACATTCCGTAAAAAAGAATTGCTGCGACGAATACGAATAAACCCAGGCCGCAAAACATTGCAAAAAAACCTATATAGGGGCCAACCAAAAAGTCTGACATGCGGGTGTCTCCTGGAAAATATTGAAATTCTAAAAGATCAATGACCTGGGGCCAGGCAGGCCAGGCTAATGGTTCATATCCTGGATACCTTTTTCAGCCGAATAAACCATCTGCGGGTTATTCGGATCAATTTTGACCGCCAGCTTGCTGCCCACCTGTATTTTGGACGTAGAGGCAGGTTTCACTCGCCATCTTACGTTTAACTGGTAAGGAGCCCCGCTTGGCGGAGTGATTTCAAGGGTCAAATCGACGACGATATCGCCATATTTCTCAGAACTGCGTGAATGGCCAACCTGGGTGATTTGCGCGCTGGCCTTGACAGCCTGTTTGCGGCGCTTCTGGTCGGCCTGGGTCACTGTGTAAGACCTGAAGAGGAAGAGACCAACAATCACGATCATGACAAAGAGCGGGCCAACCCAGTCCAGTAAACCGATCATAAGTGCGCCTCGATCACGATAGGCGAATGCGCCCGGCCGGCCAATTGCGGTTGCGATTAAAAATGCCTTTCCAGGCCTAAGGGTCGGAAAAGGCTGACGGTAAAGCCGGGCGTTCCCATCGATGAATGCGACATAGTATACCTGTCCCCCCACGATTTAAAACATAGGCCATCCGGGCTATTACAATAAAAGGGTTTACCGCTTCCATTACGGATATGAGACGATATTGCCGGAAAGATACTTTTAAACACAATCGACACCAGGGTCACGATGGAAAAACCAGGATCAAAAATACAGAATTTCCCTGTGTTTTTATGTTTCTCCTCTATATTCTGTAGCGCCGAAAAAAATGAGCCTGCGTAATCGCAGGCTCATTTTTTTTCAATTCTTGTTGCTGTTTACTTCGCGGCAGGCTTGTCTCCGCCGCTGGAGGGCTTGTTCTTCATATTATCCATGATTTGCTGGCGCAGGGTTTCAGCTTCCGGTGAGCGCTCGGTCTTGCTGGCATCGCTGGCCATGCTGGCGTAGCGATCCGAGAGCAGCATGGTCAGCAGGGCTTCCATGATGCTGCCCGAGGCACTGCTGCCTTCACCGCCGCCGCTTGAAACCATGATCCGCGGCACCACATCCACTTTGGACTGCTGGATGGCATCCGAGAAGCGGTTGAGTACCTGTTGTGTCACCTGGAACTGCGGGCCGCCATAAGCGCGCACCTGTTCTTCGGTGGCGAGCGCCTGGGCCACGCCGATGCGGGCGATCTTTTCGGCCTCGGCTTCAGCCAGGGCGCGGATTTGGGCGGCCTGTTGGATGGAGCGCTGGTATTCGGCTTTCCCCTGGTTGCTCTGGATGTTGATATCCAGTTCGGCTTCGGTCATCTTGGTCTGCATCTGGGCGCGGGATTGAGCTTCGCGCAGTTCGCGTTCCTTGACGGCGGCCTTTTCCTGGCGGTCGTAGGTTTCGACCTGTTCGGCTGCCACCTGGCGCGAGCGTAGCTGGGTCAGGATGGTTTCGATCTGGGTATCGCCGGCCGGCGAGGCAGGCGTGCCGATCAGCACTTCTTCCAGTTCCAGGTTGTAATGGGCGAACTTTTCCTTCATTTCGCTGCTGGATTGCGACTGGATGACGCTGCGATCCTGGATCAACTGGATCAGGGTGCGAGTTTGTCCGATATTCTTGAAATAAGCCGAGACCATCGGGTCGAGGGTTTGCTCCACCAGGCGCTTGATATCGCCAAAGCGCTGGATGACCAATGGGGCCTTCTGGTAGTCGATGTGGATCACCACCGAAAGCGGCAGATTGGGTTCAAAGGCATCCTTGGTAATCAGCGAGACTTCGGCCAGGTTTTCATCAAAATGATGCGCGCCAACCTGGTTGCGGATCCATTTCAGGATGATGTTAGTGGTTGGCACGGTGGTGACTTTGCCAGCATAGGTGTTGAAGGCGTATTTGCCTGGCAGGAGCGGCTCGCTCCAGACACCGCGGTTACCCTTGGAGACCAGCTCGCCGTGACGGTAGTCTGCGCCGGAAAGGTCTTCGCCGGCTTCGCCGGTGTATGAAACCACCACGCCCACATTGCCGACTTCGATGATGGTCTTCTGGATCATTTCAACGGTGGCAAACAGGCGGTTGATGTAGTAAGTACCTTCCACCAGTACTTGAAGCTGGCGTCCGCGATGACCACCGGCTTCAAGGAAATGATCGGCATCCTGGAACTTGTTGTGATAGGTGCCCAAAACTGCGGGGTCATCCCCAACCACTTTGGCGATGATCTCGCCCTGGCCCAGGGATGGGCCATCGTGGACAGTGACAATGCCGATCATGTCATCGGTATCCTTGATGACTACCGGGCGGAAGCCCTGCCGTTCCTTGATGACTTCGGCCATTTTCAAGACAACATCGTTTTCTTCGCGGCTCATCGGCAGGGAGAAAACGCGTTCCTCGGTGATGACGATGAACTGCACCAGGTTAATAGCATACGTGCCTTCGCGCAGAATGCGGCGCTGGGGGCCGCGCTGGCCGCCATTTTTCATGAAGCTTTCGACATCCTGGAAATCCTGGACGGTGACGTTGGAAGCCAGAACCTGCGAGGGCTCAAGCTGACGCCCGTCACGGGCAAAGATATAACCGATCTTGCCCTGTGAAATCGTGACCAGCGACATGGTATGTACGACGTACTGGATCGGCAGCAGGTAATGCAGGCCACCGCGCAGCACCTGGGGCTGGTAACCGGCTTCCCCATTCATCGCGATCAGCCCGGATTTAACTGAGCCTTTCCCAAAACTCCAGCGTCTTTCGACAATACCAATGCGGTTGTTGGGAATGAAGCGGATGCCCGACAGAATCACAAGCACCAGCAGGCCGAGCAGCATTACGCCGCACAGCAAAAAAATACCTAAATTTGCCATAGATTTTCTCCTTGTATGTGCAATTGCACTGTTTAATATACGCCAAAGTGCAATAGAGGTTGTAAAAAAAGAGCCCGGGGCTTGGACGCCCAGTCTCTACCTTTCATCATACTCCCGAATCAATCCTCCGCCAGGACGATTATCTTATCTTGAAGCGAGAATTTCACTTCGACCGATTTGCGCGGGTTGGTGATTACGCCGTAAGATTTGGCGGCGTTGTGCAGTTGACTGACGATCCGATAGCCGATGGCAATTTCTCCGCGCTGGCGGGCGGCCTCCATCACGGTATAGAAGTTGACCGGCGAGCCGATTTCCACATATTCTTGGGCCGGTTTGAGGTAAATCTCGGAGCCTAGCGAGTCGAACAGGTCGGTGAAGACATCGAACAGCGCCCCATTCTCAGAGAGCTGCGACATCAACAGGCTGATCAAATGATCGCTGACGATAAAGTCATCCACGCGCACCACCTCGGCCAGTTCGCGGTTGCGCAGGTCGAGCATTTCGCTGACGATGGAGAAGGGCGTGGCATCCTTTTCGGCTATGTCGCGCAGGTGTAGGAGTGTGATCAAAGTGCGGGCGTCCGCGGACTGGATGTCCAGCCGGGTGTCAGCCAGCACGAGTACGTGGTCAAAATCCGCGATATTGAGCGTGTTGAGCAGGGCGCGGTCGGAAGTATCCCCGCCGCAAAATTCAATTTTCTGGTTGCGGGTGGCCGCGCTATGCAGTATCGTTTCCTGCAAACTCTGTTCGGCCACCACCATGATGGTTGATCCGGCGGGCGCATAAT
The DNA here is from genome assembly GCA_903910795.1 of uncultured Anaerolineae bacterium. GTDB lineage: Bacteria > Chloroflexota > Anaerolineae > Anaerolineales > Villigracilaceae > UBA5195. The sequence goes on along the minus strand of CAIWAX010000129.1, from coordinate 9,075 downwards.
GATCCAGTTCGCGTATGATTGTGGCGGCGGAAGCATTCCAACCCAGGATCAGGCATTTTTCAGCGGGCTGGCTTTCGCGCCTGGCGCTGCTGCGGATGAGATGAGACTGAATGGGATGTTTTTCCAACCCGGAAAGTTGGATGGTATCGTCATCGGCAGACATGGCGATGACCTTGTCACCGGGCGACAGGCGGGTGTTCATCGGCGGGTTAAGCTTGATGCTGCCGTCAGCCAACTGCAGGCCCATGACCGATGAATCTTCATACACTGAGAGCGAATCGGCAAAGGTACGGCCGGAAAGGGTCTGCTCTTCCTTAAAATAGATTTCATCACCGCTGAAGTTGAGCAGCTCGGTGTAAACCACCGAAAGACCCGATTGATGGCTGGTCTGAGCCATGACGCGTGCGATCACATCATCGGTCAATACGGCGTTGATAGCATCTTTGTTGCCCAACATGCGAATGACTTCCTGGTTGCGGGCGGCGCTGATCTGGGTCACAATGTGATAGGGTTCCGGGCGGCGGTTGGGGTTGTTGGTCAGAGCCAGGATGGTTTTGATCACAATCGAATCGGGCTCGCCATCTTCGGGCGGCAGAATGATGATGGCGCGGGCGGTGTGCGGGCTGGCAATTTGCAGGTCGGTCGGGTCAATAGGGGAACCGCTGCGGCAGATGACGCGCGTATTTTTGGTATTGGGCACCCGGCTGCGCAGGTCATTTTCCATATCTACTTTGTCGCGTTCGCACAAAATGGCGATCACGGCCCCGTTCTTGCGGTTTTCGTTGGCAGTGACGAGTTCTTCCACGATGGTAAAGACCTGGTGCGACCAGCCCAGGATGATGGTGTGATCGTTTTCGAGCACATGCGAGCGGCCGCGGCGCATTTGTTCCAGGCGTTCCCCAATGCCGGTCGTCAGGGTACCGATCAGAATACTGACCATAAAGAGGCTGCCCAACGTAACAACCAGCATGATGAACAGGAAAGGCAGCGGCGAGGTTACGTCGAACGGGTTGGGGGTCAGGGCCTGAAACAGGAAGTCCCAGAACACTTCTTTAAGCCCGGTGCCATCCGGCGCCACTCCCGGAACGAGCAAAGATACTACGGTGGCCAGCACAACCAGGATCAAGGCCGCAAGCGCCAGCCAGCCAATCAGTACCAGCGGCCCTTTGGAGAGGGCATTGTCAAAGGAATAATTAAGGCGTGCGCGCCAGGTGGGTTTTTTGTTCATATGGTCTCCTGAATTAACTGGGAATGGGGGGTATTATACGCCCGCCTGTTCTGTTCGCCTGAGTGAGGCTTTGTGGCTCATAACGTGGGAAGAAGGACACGGCAGGGCCGTGTCCCTACCGGATTTTCAATTTGACTCGGTTGCGAATTCTGCCTATACTAATTAAAACACTGGAGGAACAAACGATGACAAATAAGCTCACCTGGTTTGGGCATGCCGTGCTCGGGTTGGAAACCGGCGGCCAGCATTTGATTGTGGACCCGTTCTTCACCGGTAATCCGGCCGCCACCGCCAAGGCCGAACAGGTCAACCCCAATTACATTCTCATTACCCACGGCCACGGCGATCATGTCGGTGACGCGGTCAGCATCGCCAAACGCAGCGGCGCGACGGTCATCGCCAACGCCGAGATCTGCGGTTGGATGGAGCGGCAGGGGGTCGATAATACCCACGCCCAGCACATCGGCGGCGGTTATCACTATCCGTTTGGCTATCTCAAGCTGACCCTGGCGCTGCACGGCTCGGCGCTGCCGGATGGCGCAAACGGCGGCAACCCGGCCGGCTTCCTGTTGACGACCACGGACGGCAAAAAGATTTACATGGCTGGCGATACGGGCCTGTTTGGCGATATGAAGCTGATCGGCGAGGAGGGCCTGGATGTGGCGGTGCTCCCGATTGGCGACAACTACACCATGGGGCCGGATGACGCGCTGCGCGCTGTTAAGCTGCTGGCGCCCAAACATGTCATCCCGATCCACTTTGGCACCTGGGATGTGATCGCCCAGAATCCGCAGGATTGGGCGGCAAGGGTGGTGAAAGAGTCGGGCACGCAGGTACACGTGCTCAAGGTGGGCGAGAGCTTTACGTTTTAGCCGGGATGTTTATGCAAAAAAGGATGCTGGCAGATTGAACTTGAACGTTACCTCTTTATCCTTAATGTATTTGCTGGCCGCGTGTATCAACCTGGCCTCAGCGGTTATCAACGTGGTTCGCCCTCGCATCCGCAAGGGCACCGGTATCCTTTCCTTGACCTTGCTGAGTGTTGGTATCTGGTTGTTGGGTGGGTTTTTCGAAACAGCAGTAGTGGAACCTGTTTTCAAATTTACCTTTGTGGTAATGGAAGACATGCTCAGCGTCAGCTACACAGTATTGATCTTTTATTTCAGCACGGATTATTTTGATCTGTGGGCCTGGTTCCGCCCGTACCGCTGGATATTGTGGATTCCGGTGGTTCTCAATGCGTTCCTGGATCTAACCAACGGTCTTCATCATTGGTTCTGGATATCGTCCATGCCGGGCCCTGTGGGCAGCAACGTGACTTTCTTTCTACACGGACCCTATTACCTGGCTGCCAATCTGTATTTTCTCGTTTGGCCTTTGGTATCATTATTTTTGGTTTGTTACCATTCGATTAAATCCTCCGGTTGGGAAAGATGGCTGGCTTTTTATATTGCTGCAGCGCTGTTTTCCCCATTTGCCGCCTACCTATTACTTGCCTACTCTCCGGATGAATTGGCCGGGTTCCAGGCCTTACCATTCGGGTATGGGTTTTCAGCCATGCTGATCGGGTGGTCTGTCCTGGAAGATTACCGCCGGGCAGACAAGGAAAGGAACCTGAGCCTGCAGCTCTCAGTCAATGAACTGGAACAGGAAGTTTTTAAAAGAGAGCAACTTGAACAACAACTGCGCCAATCTCATGATGCTCTTTCTTTTCAACTGGCCGAGCAGAGTTCCAAACTTTCGGGGTTATATGATCTGATCCTGGTTGGCAGCACAGCCACCAGCAGTGATAATTTGACTGATCAGTTGCTGGACAGGATCGCAGCCACGCTCGACTGCCGCCAAATTCTTTTTATCCAGCTAAATGAGCATAAACAGTTGCAGATTGAATCCTTTTGCGGCATCGGGTTGGATCCCAAGTTACTGCGCCGGCCTTTTCCCTCTGCTTGGCTGCCATTCTCGTCAGATGTGCGCGCGGATCCATCCACACAGCGTTCGATTGATTTGCCCGCGGAGTTGCGCCAGGAGAACGATGCCGCGGCGCTCTATAAATGGGTGAAAGTGCGCGATCGCAACCTGGGCCTGCTGGCTGTGTACTGGCAGGCTGGCCACTCTTTTACGGTGGATGAAATTTCCTTGTTCAGCGCCTGTACCGATGGATTCGGGCTGGTTCTGGAAAATGCGCGGCTGCGCCAGATCATCGCGGATAGTGCCTTTGTTCAGGAAAGACGCCGCCTGGCACGTGATCTGCATGATTCGGTCACCCAATCGCTCAACAGTTTGGTGCTTTCTTCCCAAACCGCTTTGGATGAGCATATCGACCCGCAGCGCTTGAGGCGGGTACTGGGCAGGCTGGATACGAGCGCGCGCCAGGCTCTTAAAGAAATGAGGCTGCTATTGTACGAAATGCGCCTGGCTTCTCCAGATGAAACGGGCCTGCTTGAACTGCTCGGCAACCGCCTGGATGCGGTTGAACGCCGCGCAGGCATCCATGCTGAACTGCTGGTTTCGTCAGATGCAGCCTGGCCCAGGGAATGGGAAGCGCAGTTATATCCGCTGACCATGGAAGCGCTCAATAATTCACTTAAACACGCCCAGGCCAGGAACGTCAGCCTGAGTTTTAGCGGGGCGTGGTATAACCTGCAAGTGGAAATCAGGGATGATGGCCAGGGTTTTCACCCTGAGTCGCTGCAATCAGGTGGAATGGGCTTGAAAACCATGGCCGAACGCTGCGAAACGCTGGGAGCCCGCTTTGAAATCATTTCAAAGCCATCTTCAGGAACCATCATCCGTGTTAAAATGCAGGACAAAACTGTGCCGGACAAGGAATCCACCCATGAGTGATATTCGTATCCTGATCGTCGATGATCACCCGCTGATGCGCGCAGCCCTGAGGGATGCAATTGAGGGGGAACCCGATTTTGAAATCGTCGGAGAAGCGGTCAACGGCCAACAGGCTGTTGAACTGGCCGCAAAATTGAAGCCGCAGGTGGTCTTGATGGATCTTTACATGCCGGTCATGGATGGGATCGAAGCCACCCGTCTGATCATGGCTCAAAACCAGGATGTACGCGTGCTGGCGATCACCAGTTCAAATGAAGATGAAAAGGTTGTGGCGGCTGTGCGGGCCGGGGCAGCCGGTTATATTCTCAAGGATTTTCCGCGTGACCGTATTCTGATCGGCCTGCGTGATGTGGCCGCCGGGCGGCGTTTCATTCCGCCGGAAATCGGCGAAAAATTGGCGCGCGGTTTGCAAGCTGAGATGGTTGAGGTGCAGCCGAATCCAATCACAACACGTGAGCACGATGTGCTGACCCTGGTTGGGAATGGCTTCTCCAATACAGAGATTGCCAGCCGTCTGGTGTTGAGCGAGGCCACTGTGCGCGTGCATATCGCCAATATTATGCACAAACTTGAACTGCACAACCGCATTCAGTTGGCAATCTACGCACAAAAGAATAAAGCAAGGCCCTGAAGAACGCCTTGCCAGGCGGCGGGCCTGGGGGATAGTTGAGAAGATAAACAAAGATAAACAAAATACTGATGTCAGACAGGCGGGGATTTGGTATGCTATCTGTATGAGCAATGTAACCAAAACACGCCTACTGCTGGCCGCTCCGACCAGCTTGATGGGCAGTTCCTTGCGCACTTATCTGGCAACAGTGTCAGAAATTGAACTGGTTGGCAGTGTTACCATGCTTGAGAACATTGTTTGCAATTTGCAGGCTTGCCAGGCCCACGTCCTGCTGCTCGATGCGGGCATGTTTTCTGGTTCTTTACGATTTTTTATGGAATCCTTTTTGAGCGAAGTCAATCTAGCCCTCCCGTGTGTCAAGAGCATTGTTCTGGTAGACAGCCTGGCGCAGCAGCGGGCGGTTTTGAGAGCAAAAAATACACAGGTCTTGTTAAAAGGTGAGCTGGGGGATCGACTGCGCGAGGCGATCCTGTCCAATCTAACACATTCGGTGGCAAGGTAACCTTCTTATTTAGGCCCGCCTTGCGGGAATAACAATCCGCCATCCATCCGGGTGGCGGATTGTTATTTTAAAAGATAAACAAAGATAAACAAATTGCGGATGCGCGGGGCAGGCATTTTTGATAGAACTAGTATGCAAAGAAAGTCACGGGTAAGAATACTTAATGCCCGCCATGCTGCGCTATTTCAGGTAGAAACTCAAGTGAAGGAGAGGCCATGAAACATCCTCGAAAGTTACAACTGCTTTTCAGCGCCATGCTGATCCTGGCGTTGGCGGTGGGCAGCTTGCCTGGTTCCGCCAAAGCCTACGGCGCCGGCACCACCTACTATGTGCGCCCGGATGGCAATGACGCCTGTGACGGCAAAACCAATTCCGCCGGTGTGAGCGGGCACTGCGCCAAGCGCAGTGTTGCCGCGGCCATGGATGCCGCCGGCGATGGCGATATCCTCATGGTCAATAATGATGGGCGCGAATGGTACATATCGCTTTCCAGCCCCATCACCATCAGTAAAGGGGTGCAGTTCATCCTGGGGCAGAACGTGTTTTTGACCATGGAAGGCGGCGCGAATGGCTGTTTTATCGTGTCCGCCAGCGGCGTCAGGATTTCGTCGGAGATCAACCAGAATGGTTCCTGCTATGCCCGCCTGAACTCCGAAACCCCCGCCACGCTGATCTATGTGGACGCAGGTGTCAGCAACCTGATCATTGATGGGCTGTATCTGAGAGGCAGCGGCTATAGCTCCGATGTGGGTATTTATTTTGCGGGCGCCATTACCAATGTCCAGATTCTGAACAATTACTTTACCGTGTTTTATTATGGACGCGATATCGAATTCACATCCACCCCGCAGGGGAGTGTGATTGACATCAAGGGCAATTATTTTGATGAGAATCATGACGGAAGTGTTTTGCTGCCGGATGATCCCAAATCCAGCAATATCGATCTTAATTACAACTCGTGGGGCCGCGCCGAAGGACCACGCGCCAACGATATCGCGGCCATGCACGGGGCCTCTTCTTTGAACTATACATTTGCCCTGCCCATCTTTGATTGGGGCTCTCATAGTTCAGGCACTGCCATGGTGGGCGATGACATCACTGTAAATTATTACCTGAACGCTGTGCGCTTGACGGGCGCCGATATTACGCTGTACTTCCCATCTGACAAGTTTGAGTATGTTTCTTCGAGCACAACCGGAACCGATTTCAATTCCAATGCGAGCATTGATACCTATAACAGCCAATACGGTTACCTCACCTTCCACGGTCTGACCAAGTTTGACTCGGAAACTCAAACCTACGCCACCCTCACCAAGAGCAACGCCTTTGTTTTCACAGCCACCTTTCATGTGATCAGTAACGGCAGCACTTATATCTTTACTGCCTGGAATAAGTTTACTGACAACACCGCCGGGCCTTCCAACAAGATCAGTACCAGTATGGTTCAAACGAATTTCACCATTTCAGACCAGGGCCCCGTGACCGGCACGGTCTCGATGCAAGGCCGTATCGCGCGCGACAGTGTCTATGCCGAATTATGGCAAATGGTGGACCAGACGCTGACCTCCATCAAGCACGCCAGCTCCAGTGACCAGATGACCGGCAACTATTCGCTCCTGACCGTTCTAGATGGCTCCTACAAGCTGTCCTTTACCAAGCCCGGCTACCTGGATCTGACCACCACGCTGAACAAAAGCGCCTACTTCGTATCCGGCAGCAGGACCATCAAGGCGCTGGAGTTGAAAGGCGGCGACGCGGATGATAACAACATCATCAACATCCTGGATGCAGAGGCAATCGGTTCGGATTATGGCTATACCGGTGGTACCTACACCAGCGGTAAATTCACCGATATCAACTCGTCGGGCCTGGTGGATATCTATGACCTGGCGCTGATGGGCGGCAACTACGGCCTGACTTCGTCCACGGCCTACTCCGGCTGGTCGGCCCAATAATCGTTATTCCTCAGCCGTCATTGCGAAGGAGCGGTCCTCAGCGACTGTGGCAACCTCCGCCAATATCTGGGGGGATTGCCGCAGTACCTAAGTGCAGGCATGATAGCGGACTTGCTCGCCCCGCAAAGAAAATGCGGGGCGAGCAACCTCCTTCGCAACGCCAAAGGCGCGCAGGGCGATGAGATGGGCTGAGTAAATACTTTTTACGAAAAGATAAACACAATATTAAACAAAGATAAACAGAATGCTGATGTCAGGCGGGAGCACGAGACGTAGAATTTAAGTATCAATACGTATCCAATATTTCAAGCATGTTTACCCTTGCGCCAACGTGCGCATCATATTCACAAGGAGAAGCCATGAACCACAATAAGAAAGCTCAAGTTCTCTTCAGCGTCCTGCTCATCCTGGCGCTGGCCGTGGGAATGTCCCCGGCCGGATCTGCAAAAGCCTACGGCACCCACACGATCTATGTGCGCCCGAATGGTGACGATTCTCTATGCAACGGCACAACAAACGTTAATTATTCGGTCGGTGACAGTGATTGCGCCAAGTTAACCATCACCGGGGCATTGGCAATCGCAGTTACCGGAGATACGATCTCTGTAAATAATGGCATAGCTCCATGGAATATGACCATTAGCGCCCCAATTACTGTCAGCAAAGCGGTGGAAATCGTGCTGGCTGATAATGTATTTATTATCCCCTCCATTGGTGGCTGTTTTATCATCGCGACAAGCGGGGTGCGCATTTCCGCCGAGCACGCGACTTACGCGGGCTGCTTTGGAGTCAATGCCCACTATATTACGGTCAATGACAAGGTCAGTAACGTGATCATTGATGGCTTGCTGCTGCAAGGGTCAGGCTCAGGTAGTAATGCGAGTGATGTCGGCATTTATTTCGCGGGCGACGTCACTAATGTGCAGGTGGTCAATAACTATTTTATAAACATCCTCAACGGCACCGATCTCCAGTTCACCTCAATGCCCGCCGGGATCGCGGATATCAAGGGTAACTATTTTGAGAGCACCGCCCTGGGCGCGGTTTCCTTCCCGACCACCAATACTTTCGACATGACGTATAATTCCTGGGGCAGCTACTCCGGGCCCATGACCATAGATACCGATGCAATGAAGAACACTGCAACACCTGCAGCATATACCCCCTTTACCTATGCCAGGGTTGCGTTTGCCTTTGACAGCGGTCATTCATCCGCCACCGCGATTGTTGGCGACACAGTTACCGTGAGTGTTCAAATCTCTGCCAAAAACCTGACTGGCGCTGATTTCGTGGTCACTTTCCCCAAAGACCAATTGACCTTTGTTTCAGCCTCCATGACCAACAGCTTGCTGCCCAACAGGGCTGTATTGGATAGTACAACAGCCAATATAGATGGGAAAATCAAGTTCCATGGTCTGGCCGGAAATGGCAGCACCACCTACACCGCGCTCAATGACTCGGCTGCGCTTGTGTACACACTTACTTTCACGGCGGATCACACTGGCAATGGCCCTATTTATGTGGATTATTTCGACCAATCCTTTAGCATGAACCCCGGTTCCGGCCCTTCGAATATGATCCCGGCCCGAGCTCCCTCTACCGATTTCACAGTTGAGGCTGCCGGTGATGTGCTCGCCACGGTCTCGATGCAGGGCCGTATTGCGCGAGATAACGCGGTCATGAAATTCTGGCAGAGCAGCGCTGAAAAGTTCAGCGCCACCTCTCTCGACAAGATGGTTAACAACCTTTCCTTCTTGACCGTACCGGATGGCACCTATACAGTGACAATCGCCAAGCCTGGTTACTTGAGCCTGCTGAGCACTTTGGGTAAAACTGCCGCATTTTCCTCCGGTCACCGAACCCTCAACTCCCTGGAGCTGAAAGGCGGCGATGCGGATGGCAACAATGTGATCAC
>CAIWAX010000128.1 GCA_903910795.1 uncultured Anaerolineae bacterium | reverse complement strand
TTCATGATCCTCTATCGCCTGCCACCCCAGGGTTCCAAAACCCTTCCCACCGATGAATTTTCCTACACGAATGAAACCGTCCAAACCGTGGAGTATTGGCGTAATCTTTATCTCCTGCCCAACTTTAATGCCCATGATAAAAGCACACTGAAGCGGGAGCTCGTTCGCCTGCTGGCATCCCTGTATGCCTCGAAGCAGCACGCTTCAACTTCTTTTGTTTTTTATGAAGCGCTGGAACGGGGGCAGATCCCTTTGCCAGAAAATATCCATGCTTTTCTTTTCCCGGAAAAACCCCAAACAGCGGGGCGCTCCTTCAAATGGAAAATACCCATAAGTTCAGTAAAGTTGCTGCAGTCAGTCCTGGAGGCTCCACGGAACTGGATTCGCCGCGGAAAAGCACAGGAGCGCGCGGAGTATTACCGCATGATAGACGAAATATTCAGTTTTCTTGAAACTTCTCTGGAGATGGAAAATGACGCTGCAAAATTCACCCCAAATGAACATTGATCAAGTTGCCGAATTGTCTGCCCAGGTAATTCAAGAGGTTGAAAAGGCCGTGGTTGGAAAGCGCGAAGTGCTCCAGCTTATCATGGCGGCTTTGCTTTCTTCTGGTGGTCATATCTTGTTGGAAGACTATCCCGGTCTGGCCAAAACTTTGATCGCCAACTCTTTTGCCATGGCGCTGGGGATGCAGTTCAAACGCATCCAGTTCACTCCTGACCTGCTTCCCGGAGATATCACCGGGGGCTATATCTTTGAAAACGATCAAAACCGCTTTACGCTGCGCAAAGGCCCGATTTTTTCCAATATTCTCCTGGCCGATGAAATCAACCGGGCCTCTCCAAAGACCCAATCGGCCTTGCTGGAAGCCATGCAGGAATACCAGGTCACCCTGGAAGGTGAAACCCTCATGCTGCCGGATCCATTTATCGTGATCGCCACCCAGAATCCGATCGAATATGAAGGCACTTTCCCGCTGCCCGAAGCCCAGCTTGACCGCTTTATGGTCAAGTTATCCATCGGTTACCCCAGCCGGGAAGAAGAGGATGAAATACTAAAACGGCGTGCAGAACGGAAAAAGGATATGGTCGCCCTGCAAGCCGTGATTTCCCCCGCCACCTTCCTGATGATGCGCGCCGCCGTGGAACAAGTCTATGTGGATGCGGATGTGCGCCGATACATGGTCGACCTGGCCGCCAAATCCCGATCTCATCGCCAGGTAGTGGTAGGGGTAAGTCCGCGCGGGTCGCTGGCGCTGCTCAAACTGGCGCGTGCCTGGGCTGCCATCAAAGGCCGAAATTACGTGCTTCCAGATGATGTCAAGCAATTTACCCAACCCGCCCTGGCTCACCGCATCATCCTGGATCCCAGTTTATGGGATACGAAAAAGTCAGAAAACAAGGTGATTGCAGAAATAACCCAATCGGTTCCTGTACCTGTGCTCAATCCAGAACATGAATAACAAAACTCTGGTGGTGGGGTTGCTCATCATGGGCCTGTTCATCACTGCATTGATCTCGCGCAATGCAGATATAGCCTGGATGATGCTGCCTTTCCTGGTCTTTTTAGGGGCAGGCATCCTGAAGACTCCGGTATTAGAAAAGTTGCGTTTTAACGTGGTACGAACCCTGGAACAGAATCACTCAGGCGAAAATGTCTCCATCGATGTCAATATAAACTTGCAAAACCAGGCTCAGGCAACAGTTCATCTTTTTATTGATGAAACAATTCAAGAGGGGATGGAAATTATCTCGGGAGATTTGAGGCGCTGGGTGGAATTAAAACCAGGAGAGTCGACTGAATTAAAATATACTTTTACAGCCATACGCGGAGATTTCTCCTGGAAATCCATCCGCACAGTCATCTGCGACCCACTCGGGCTGATCGAAACTGAAATGGTTTTGCCTGCCAGCGCCATGATCCAGGTCCGTCCGCAGATAAAAAAGTTCAAAACGATCCAGTTCCGACCCCACAGCACCCTGCATTCACCGGGGTCGATCCCCGCCCGGCTGGGGGGAAGTGGCACCGATTTTTTTGGCGTGCGTGAATATCATGCGGGGGATGCGCTGCGCTGGCTGGACTGGCGTTTGACGGCCCGCCATCCGCATAAATTTTTTACCAAAGAGTTTGAGCAAGAGGAGATTGCCGAAATTGGCTTGATCTTGGATGCACGGAATCGAACCGAACTGCGAATTGGCGCAGCAAGCCTTTTTGAAGCCAGTGTTGGCGCGACAGCTTCATTGGCAGAAATGTTTTTACATCAGGGACATCGGGTTAGTTTATTCGTTTTTGGAGAAACAACGCTAAATGTTTTTCCAGGTTATGGCAAAACACAACTGCACCGCATGATGAGTTGTCTGTCCAAAGCGAAGGTTAGCTTAGAAAATCGGGCGCTTAAAAGCCTCGACTTTATTCCAATCCGGATGTTCCCAAGTCATGCCTTCGTGATAATCGTCAGCCCGCTTATATCTGCAGACCGATCTTTATTCCTGCGCCTAAAGGCTTCTGGCTACCAGGTGCTGTTGATCAGTCCTGATCCAATTGATTTTGTTTATTCAAGCCTGGCCCAGGATCAGGACAACCTATTGGCAATTCGGGCCGCCCGTATCGAGCGTCAAATTATGCTGAATGATATTGCTCAACTGCAAATCTCAGTGATCAATTGGAAAGTTCGCCAACCGCTATTTCCGTTGGTACGCCAGGCTCTGACCCGCGTACGCGGGCAGCAAAATTAGTTAAGGTAAACAACGCATGACCATCCGTATGGAAAGTACCCATAAGTTCAGTATGGAAAATACCCATAAGTTCAGTATGGAAAGT
>CAIWAX010000127.1 GCA_903910795.1 uncultured Anaerolineae bacterium | reverse complement strand
TCGAAGATAATGCACTTGAAAAACCAGGAAACGGGGGAAATAAGGTTTTACTGGCAGGATTGACGATATTTTTTGTCAGAACATCCCCCAAGTGGCGGATAATAACACTCCCCGGACGGTCGATACGCGCGGGGCGCCTCTGGCATAGAATGAAACCAGACGTATTCCGGTCCCTGACAGGTTTCCGGTGCCAGTCTCATGGGTATTTCATACGATTATCCATTCCATCTTCCTATAAAAATCGAAGGGATGAACCATGTTCGATCCTATTCTCGTTCCGCTGGACGGTTCTCAACTGGCAGAGTGTGTCCTGCCGCATGTGATCGCCTTTGCGCGTTCTTTTGATACAGAAGTCACCTTGCTGCGTTTGTTGGAAAAAAAACAGGCAGGCACATCCGCCCAATTATTTGACTTGCTAAACTGGCAAATCAATAAAACCCGCGCCGCCCTTTACCTGGAAAAGGAAAGGTCAAATTTCGAGGAACTGGGTCTCCGGGCGCATACCATCGTGCTGGAAGGTCTGGATGCGGAAGGCATTGCGGAGTTCGCCCTCAACCAGGGTGTGAAATTGATCATTTTGAGCAGCCATGGCCGCAATGGCTTGACCCAATGGGGGATCAGCAGTGTTACTCAAAAAATCATTCTGAGTGCCCCGACCTCGCTGTTAATCGTTCGTGCCAATCCGGCCGGCGAAGCCCCGCTGGGCTGGGTGGAAGGCCCGGGCTACCAGCGGATTCTGGTGCCGTTGGACGGCTCCCAACGGGCGGAAAATGTTTTGCCAATCATCAAGCAATTGGCAAAATTTAATAAGTCACAGATTCACCTGGCGCAAATCGTGCAAATCCCGGAAATGGCACGCCAGATGCCCCCGGAGCGTGAAGATATCGACCTATCCAACCGGATTGTGGCGCGTAACCTGGAAGAGGCGGCACATTATCTTGAACAGGTCAAGTTCCGCTCAACCCTGGAAGGGATTGAAGTTCGCACCCATTTGCTGACCAGCGAAAACGCGGCCGTTGCCCTGCATCAATTGTCGGAACAGGAACAGATCGACCTGGTGGCCTTAAGCGCGCATGGCTATTCAGGAAATCACGAATGGCCTTATGGAGGAATGGTGAACAATTTCATTCTCTACAGTAAAGTCTCGCTTTTGATCGTGCAGGATCTTCCTTCCAGACGCGAGCCGATCCCTGGTGTCGTCCCTGCGGGAGTGCTCTCAGAGCGTTAACTTATGCAGATTTCACCGCTGGTTATTCCCCTCGACCAAGTCTTATCGGATTCTGATGCCTTCGTAAATGAATTCGCGCACAGCCTGGCACAAATTCATAATGCCAGCCCCATCCCTTTGCCCGGAAAAGACCGGCGTCAATCGAAACAGATCAATCTCAGCCTGTCCCTTTTTCAAAAAAACAACCTGCTGGGTGATTTGCATCGCTGGGATCTGGCCCTGCGCAAAGCCAACGCCTTGTTTAAATCCAACCCGGCCAGGGATGCGCCGGCCTCCCGTGCCAGCGAATGGATGCTGGATAATTTTTATATTCTCAAGCAAACGCTGCGACAAATTGAAGAAGACCTGCCGGCAAGCTTTCTGAATGAACTTCCCAAGCTGACCGGAACCGTCTTGCGAGGTCACAGCCGTATTTTTGCGCTGGCGCAGTCCTGGGTTGGATACAACCACGGACTGGTCGACCTGTCGCAAACAGCCGCGTTTATGCTGGCCTACCAGCACGTCGCGCCCCTGACCATCGGTGAGCTCTGGGCGCTGCCGGTCATGCTGCGGATTGTGGTGTTGGAGCAGCTTGTTTACGCCGCGGCGAAACTGACCGGCATGGAGAAACCCAAAGGCATCAGCGAGGTATCGGACCTGGCAGTTGGGGATACTTTGCCGGATCAGGGTCAGGCCGCCGGCCCGGCTATCCCGGATGAAGCCATGGTTGCCAATTGTTTCCTCAGCTTGCGTTTGCTGGCGGCCGCGGATTGGAAAATCTTCTTTGAGCAAACCAGCCTGGTGGAACACATATTGCGCGAAGACCCGGCCGGCATCTATCCGGAGATGGATTTCGCAACCCGCAATAGTTACCGAAGTGTCATTGAGGAATTGGCGCGCCATTCGCTATTTACCGAGGAAGAGGCTGCCGCCAGGGCGGTTGATTTTGCCCGGAAGTCGCGGGATAAAGGTCCGGTGCGGCAGGCGCATGTTGGCTATTACCTGCGGGATGCCGGCCGGGAGACGCTCGAAGTCAGCCTGGACTACAGACCGGAATTCAACGCCCGCCGGAAACGGGCCATCCTCGCGGCTCCAACGCGCACGTACCTGGGCAGTATCGCTCTTTTTTCGGTCCTGTTCCTGCTGCTAATCCTGGGTTATGCCAAACTAACCGGCGGCTCGCCGATCGCGCTGCTGGTGGTGGGGATTCTGGGCTGTGGATTGGCGATTGAAGCGGCCATCACGCTCGTGCATTGGAACGTGACCCACAGCCTGAAGCCCCAGAGCCTGCCGCGCATGGATTTTTCGGAAGGCATCCCCGCCGGGAACCGGACGATGGTGGTTGTTCCAACCCTGTTGGGGAGCACGGAAGAATTGAACCATCTGCTGCAGGGTTTGGAACTTTATTACCTGTCCAATTCTGACCGGATGTTAACCTTTGCCTTGTTGACCGATTTTCGGGATGCGCTTCAGGAGGTGATGCCCAAGGATGAGCAGCTTCTGGCATCTGCCAGCGCCGGAATTGAAAGCCTCAACCGAAAGTATTCGCAGGCCCAGCCTTTTTATTTGTTCCACCGCCAACGCCAATGGAATCCATCCGAAGGCGCCTGGATGGGCTGGGAGCGCAAGCGCGGCAAGCTGGCAGACTTTAATCGCCTGCTGCTAAATTTGGGCGAAACCAGCTATTCGACCCAGGTCGGCGAAGCAAGCATTCTCAACTCGATCAAGTATGTCATCACATTGGATGCGGATACATCCCTGCCGCAGGGCAGCGCGGCCCTTTTGATCGCCACCCTGGCGCATCCGCTTAACCATGCCGAATTTTCCCCGGACGGACGCTCCGTGGTCGCCGGTTACACCGTGCTGCAGCCGCGCGTGGCCATCAAGCCGACCAGCGCAAACCGCTCGCTCTTTTCGCAAATTTTTGCCGGCAATTCCGGTTTTGACATGTACTCCTTCGCCGTCTCGGATGTCTACCAGGATTTGTTTGGGGAAGGCAGTTACGTTGGCAAGGGTATTTACGATGTGGCCGCCTTTGAGCGCAGCCTGGCCGGGCAGGTGCGACAGAATACCCTGCTCAGCCATGATCTTTTTGAAGGAATATACGGCCGCGCCGCGCTCGTGACGGATATCGTTTTATATGAAGAGTACCCTACCAGCTATCTGGTCTACATCCGGCGCCTGAGACGCTGGATCCGCGGTGATTGGCAGCTTTTGCCCTGGTTGTTCCCGTTGGTGCGCACCCCAAAAGGGCTGGTCCCCAACCGCCTGACGGTCATAAATTTATGGAAAGTCTTCGACAACCTGCGCCGCAGCTTGTTACCGCCCACCCTCCTGGCGCTGCTTGGCGCGGGCTGGCTCTTCCTGCCGGGCTCGCCGCTGGTCTGGACCCTGTTGGTTTTGATCCCGGCGGCGCTGCCGATCGCCGCGCAGACCTTTGAGCTGGGTCAGCATAACCACGGCCGGTTGAGTTCTAAACAAATCCTTGCCCCAACCCGGCTGCCGCTCCTGCGCTGGCTGCTGACCATCCTGTTCCTGCCTTACGAGGCGCTCCTGATGTTGGGGGCGATCCGCAAAACGCTGGCTCGTTTACTGATTGGACGCAAACATCTGCTGGAATGGACCACCGCGGCCAATGCTGCCAGGGCGGTTGGTTTGAAACCCAATCACGAAACCTGGGTGGAGATGCTCAGCGGCGTGGGGCTGATCAGCCTGTTGGGAGTTTCCATCGCCGTCTTCAACCCGGCTGCGCTGTGGGTGGCGCTGCCTGTCATCCTTTTCTGGCTCAGCGCTCCTCAAATCGCGTATCTCATCAGCCAGCCGATCACGCATATCCCCAAACCCATTTCCGAAACCCAGCGCCGCCAGATCCTGCGCCTGGCCAGGCGGACCTGGGCCTTTTTCGAACAGTTTGCCGGGCCGAATGATCACTGGCTGCCGCCCGACCATTTTCAAGAATCGCCGCTTGGCTATGTGGCGCACTACACCACGCCAACCAACATCGGCTTGTTCCTGGTCTCGACCTTATCGGCCTATGATCTGGGCTATCTTGGCCTGTCTGAACTGGCGATTCGTTTACGTTCAACCTTCGAGACCCTCGACACGCTGGAACATTACCGCGGCCATCTCCTGAACTGGTATGACTCACAAAAGCTGGATGCCCTTCCGCCGCGTTATGTCTCCACCGTTGACAGCGGAAACCTGGCGGCCTGCCTGATAACGCTGAAACAGGGCTGCCTGTCTTTGCCAGATGAGCCGGTTTTGGGCGGCAGGCAGTGGCAGGGTCTGCTCGTAATTCTGGATATTCTGGCCGAAATTTTGCAGAAGCTGGATAACAATCCAAACCCAGGGTTGGAAAAAACAAAAACAGCTCCATTTGCAATCGAATTGACGCGGATTTACATACGTGTCAGCGCCGTTCAAAATCAGCCGGCCAATTGGAGAAGCACCCTGGTCTGGCTCTCAAACGAAGGCTGGGCGGGTGTATCGCGCCAACTGCTGGAGCTTCTGGACAATCATCCCAACCTGCAGCCCGCTGTGCTGACCGAACTTCAACTCTATCTCGATTTATTGCAGCACCAACTGCAGGATATGCTTCGCAGCCTGGATTTGTTTGCGCCCTGGCTGAGGCTGGGGACCGGGCTGGCCTCGGACCCGGACTTTGCCTTTCTACAAACCCCGGAAGGGAAGCTGTTTTTCGAAAACCTGCCGGTTTTGCCGCCCAGCCTGGCGCAGGCCGGGGCGGTGTACGACCGCATCCAGATCGATCTGCTGAAAATAAACGCGCAGCCTGGCGCGCAGCCGGCCACGGCCTGGAATCAAAAACTGGAAGCAGATTTAGCGCTGGCGCGCTCGGCGGCCGTGGGCCTGATGGAAGCTTTTCATTATCTTGGCGGGCAGGCCAACAGCATCATTAACCGCATGGATTTTCACTTTTTATACGATGAGCGCCGGCAGGTTTTTCACATCGGCTATAACGTCAGCACCGAACAGCTTGACCCAAGTTACTATGATCTGATCGCCTCCGAGGCCCGGATTGCCAGCCTGATCGCCATCTCAAGAGGCGCCGTACCGCAGAGCCACTGGCAGCATCTTGGACGGCCAATCACCCAGGTCGGCGGGAAACAGGTTCTGCTCTCGTGGAGCGGCACGATGTTTGAATATCTCATGCCGACCCTCTTCATCAAAAATTACCCCGGGACATTTCTGTCTGATAGCTGTTATGCCGCCCTGGATGCGCAGATCGAGTATGGGCGGGAAAAACAGGTGCCCTGGGGCACCTCCGAATCAGGTTATTACGCTTTCGATCTCAATTTGAATTACCAGTACCGGGCCTTTGGCGTGCCGGACCTGGGGTATAAACGCGATCTTTCAGATGATCTGGTTATCTCGCCTTACGCCAGCCTGCTTGGGCTGTCGATGCAGCCCCAGGCGGTACTCGCCAACCTGGCAAACCTCGAAAAACTGGGCATGCTCGGATGTTATGGCTTTCACGAGGCGATCGATTACACCAAAACGCGCCTGCCTGCCGGACAGCTTCACGCCACCGTGCAATCCTACATGGCGCACCACCAGGGCATGATCCTGCTGGCAGCCAGCAATTACCTGTCGAACGACATCATGGTGCGGCGTTTCCACATGGATGAACACATCCAGAGTGTCGAGCTGTTACTTCAGGAAAAAATCCCGCAAAATCCGCCGATTGAGTACCCGCACGCGGATGATCCGCTGGAAGTGGCGGAAGCCGTGCGCGCGGTAACCAGTTCACCGTGGAGCGTGCCGGTCAACAGCCCCTATCCGCTCGTGCATGTGCTGTCCCAGGGTGATACCAGCCTGCTGATCACCAACACTGGCGCCGGGTACAGCCAATGGCGTGAATTTGCCTTAACCCGCTGGCAGGTTGACACCAGTCTCGATGGGTGGGGAACATGGATTTATGTCCAGGATCGTGAAAACGGTGCGTTGTGGTCCGCCACCTGCCAGCCGCTGGGTGTGCTGAACGATCAGGAGGAAGTCTTGTTTTACCCCCACAAGGTCGAGTTCCTGCGCTCGGATAATGGTATTTCCATGCGCACCGGGGTTACCGTCAGCACGGATGGAGTTGAAATCCGGCGGGTGAACCTGCTCAATGAAAGCGACCGCCCGCGGCACCTCGAGCTGACCAGCTATGCCGAAGTTGTGCTGGCAGAGCAGGCCGCCGATCGCCGGCACCCGGCCTTTAATAAACTTTTTATCGAGAGTGAATATTTGCCCAATGAGAACGCGCTTTTATATCAAAGACGCCCGCGTTCGGCCGATGAAAAACCGGTTGTGCTGATCCACGCCATCCTGATCGAGGCCGGGCGGACTGCAACCCGGGAGTACGAGAGCAGCCGGGCCAAATTTTTAGGCAGATATCGAACAGTCCGGGACCCGGTTGGCATCCAATCTGACATGCTTGCCGGCCCGGATGCGGCTGGCGGCACGCTGGATCCGGTATTTTCGCTGGCCCAGGAAATTGATTTGAAGCCGCACGCAAAAACCAGGGTCTCGTTTCTTACGCTGGCGGCTCCCACCCGGGCTGAGGCGCTGGCAAAATTGTCCAAATACCGCACCGGGCAGGATGTCCATCTGGCCTTTGAGAACGCGCGCTCCAGCACCGAACGCCAGCTCCTTGATTTAGGCTTGAACGGTTACGCGCTGGAAAACATCCAGCGGATATTATCCGCGCTGCTGTACCCCTGCGGGGTGCTGCGGGCCGCGCCGCATATCCTGGCCCAAAATGTGCGCGGGCAATCCAGTTTGTGGGCTTTTGGAATTTCCGGTGATTATCCCATCCTGCTGGTGCGGGTGCACGCTGGCGATTCGCCGCTGCTGGCCGAGGCGCTGCAGGCCTTCACCTATTGGCGCAGCCGCCACACCACCGTCAACCTGGTCATCCTCAACGATCAGGATACGGGTTACGCCCTCGATCTGCACAACGCCATTCAGCGCCAGATCCGTGGCCTGGGCGTTGAAAGCGCCCTCAACCAGCGCGATGGCATTTTCATCGTACGCGCCGATCAATTGCAGGCAGCGGATATGATCCTGCTGCAAACGGTGGCGGGCGTCATCCTGGATGAAGCAGGCGGCAGCCTGGCCGAGCATGCCCAGCGCTTAACCGGGTTGACCAACCGGCTGCCTGAATTTACTCCGTCGCTTTCATCGGTCAAAGAAGTAGAGTCGATACCGGCTCTCCAGGCGCCGGGTGATTTGTTATTTGAAAACGGCCTGGGCGGTTTCAGCCGGGATGGCAGGGAATACATCATCCACCTGCGGTCAGATACCGGTTCCGAGGCGGGGACAACCGGTCAGGCGACGCCGCACCCCTGGGTGAATGTCATCGCCAATCCCCAGTTTGGCTTCCTGGTTTCCGAGGCCGGTTCGGGCTGCACCTGGGCCGGCAACAGCGGCGAAAACCGCCTGACACCCTGGCGCAACGACCCCGTCAGCGATCTGCCTGGCGAAGCCCTGTACTTGCGTGATGAGGAAACCGGGCTGGTCTGGAGCCCGACGCCCATGCCCTGCGGGGCCGCGACGCTGCACACGATCCGGCACGGGGCCGGTTATTCAATTTTTGAGAGCCAGAGCACCGGGCTGAACCAGCGCCTGCGCCTGTTCGCCGCGGCGGATGCGCCGGTGAAAATTGCGCATCTGCGCCTGCAAAACCTGTGGAAACGCCCGCGCCGCATCACCGTTACCTATTACGCCGAGTGGGTCATGGGGACCACGCGCGAAACCCAGCAGGCGCATATCATGCCGGAGTTTGCCTCCGATCAGCACGCCTTGCTGGCGTCCAACCATTTCAACAGCGAATTTGGCGAATGTGTGGCCTTCCTGGCTGCCAACAAAAAACCGCACGGCGTGACAGCCGACCGGACAGAGTTTTTGGGCAGGCTGGGAAGCCTGCGCAGCCCGGCGGCGCTTGGCCGGATCGGGTTGGCGAGCGCGGTCAATGCCGGGCTGGATCCATGCGCCGCCATCCAACTGCACGTCGACCTGGCGCCCGGCGCCGTGGAAGAAGTCTATTTCCTGCTTGGCGAAGGCGCAAACCGGGGCGAAAGCCTGGCGTTGATCGCGCAATTTCAGAAAACCGGGCAGGTGGATGCCGCCTGGCAGGCCCTCGGGCAACATTGGGATGCCATCCTGGACGCCGTCACGGTGCAAACGCCTGACCCTGCCATGGACTTAATGCTTAACCGCTGGCTTCTCTACCAGACGCTGTCCTGCCGCTTGTGGGGCCGCACCGGGCTGTATCAATCCAGCGGAGCCTTTGGGTTCCGCGACCAGCTCCAGGATGTCCTGGCGCTGCTGCATACCCGCCCGGACCTGACCCGCGCCCGGATATTGGATGCGGCCCGGCACCAATTCGAAGCCGGGGATGTGCTCCATTGGTGGAATCCACCCACAGATCGCGGCGTGCGTACACGCTTTTCAGATGACCTGCTCTGGCTGCCGTATGTAACGGCGGCGTATGTCAGCGCGACCGGCGATACCTCCATATTGAAGGAGAACCTGCCCTTCCTGAAAGGCGAAGCGCTCAAACCGACCGAAATGGAACGTTACGCCCAATATGAAAGCACAGGCGAAACTGCTTCGGTCTACGAACACTGCCGCCGCGCGCTCGAGAAAGGCGCGACCAGCGGGGTACACAGCCTGCCTTTGATGGGCGCGGGTGATTGGAATGACGGCATGAACCGCGTTGGCGCCAGGGGCAAGGGTGAGAGTGTCTGGCTGGGTTGGTTCCTCTACGACACCTTGCTCCGTTTTGCGCCGCTGGCCGGACACATGGGTGCCGATCCCGCGCCTTACCTTCAAAAGGCAAAGCAGTACGCCCAACAACTGGATGCCAATGCCTGGGATGGGGAATGGTACCTGCGCGCTTTTTATGACGGTGGGTCGCGCCTGGGTTCGCGCGTAAACAATGAATGTCAAATCGATTCGATTGCCCAATCCTGGGCGGTTTTATCGGGCGCCGCCAACCCGCAGCGGGCGGCCCAGGCCATGGACTCTGTCAACCGGCTGCTGGTCAGGCAGAGCGACCAGCTTATCCTGCTCTTTACACCGCCCTTCGACAACACCGAACGCGACCCGGGCTACATCAAAGGCTATCTGCCGGGTGTGCGCGAAAATGGCGGGCAGTACACGCACGCCGCCATCTGGGCCGCCTGGGCCTTTGCCAAACTTGGGCAGGGCCAGCGGGCCGTGGAGTTGTTTCACCTGTTGAACCCGATCAGCCACGCGGACACGCCTGAAAAAACGGCCCGCTATCAGGTGGAGCCGTATGTGATTGCCGCCGATATTTACAGTGTGGCGCCCTATGTCGGCAGCGGCGGCTGGACCTGGTACACCGGTTCCTCCGGCTGGATGTACCGCCTGGGTCTGGAAGCCATCCTGGGGATCACGCGGGTGGGAAATACACTTGAGCTCAACCCCTGCATCCCGCGCAGTTGGCCGGGGTATAAAGTCGATTATCGCTTTGGCACCAGCCATTACTTGATTGAAGTCGTGCAGGCGCCGCAGGCGGCAGGCCCGCTTCCTGCCAGTGACATGCTGCAAAACCATCCGGTTATTCCCGCTCATGTTCAGATCACGCTGGACGGGCAGCCTCTTGCAAGCCGGTCCATTCCGCTGCTTGATGACGGCCTGCGGCACAAGGTGCGCCTGACGCTTGAGGCTTCAGCAGGCCCGGAAACGATTCCAATTGGATCAGGTATGTGAGAAAACGGGAGGTTTGTATGCTGCGCATAGGAAAGACACCGAATGTCTTGGATGCAAAAAATAGCGGTGATCCTTGAAGAGGCATCCCAGGCGGCGGGAAACCTTAATGTCCCGGGTGAGAGCCTGGCCCAGCCCGGGCGCAATCGCCGTCAGTGGGCGCGCTGAGAGATTGAACAAGGTTTTTGCCATCAATATGGCTGCGACCACATAACCGAAGATTGCGAGGAACCTGATCTGTGTCACAATATTTACCATGTTAATGTTCGATTTCACGTAACGGCGCATTAAGACCGTGCCTACATAACATGGAAATTGTGGCAATGTGCTACAATCTTTTAAGATAACAATCTGGTTTTCTCAGCCTGGATCAAGCTGGAAAAGCAGTAAACCTGCGAAAATCAGCCCTCCGGAACCGGATGGGCAAAGAGATCGAGCGGTGCGCTGATCTGTACTTGAACTGTTGACCGAACGTGAGCTTCCCCGCCTATATCAAGCGCTGGATGCCAATCAAAACAACCTGGGTCTGATCGAACTTGAAGGCAGCCAACCGGCTGACTCCGAAAAGGGAACCAGGCTGAAAAAGGTACTTGCCGAAATTCAAGGATTTCAACGAATCGAAATCAAAAAAAGGAATTCATTTTGAGCCAGTTCCCACAGAAACCAGGGCAGCAGTATCAAAAAGTCTTCGAGGCTGCCAACGATGGACTGATTATCAGCGGGTTGGAGAGCGGCATGGTTCTTGACGCAAACCCGGCGGCCTGCCAGATGCACGGTTACGCATACGAAGAAATGATTGGAGCCCCGTTAGTCCGTTTGCTCCATCCGGACAGCCAGCATGGATTCAACGAATATGTTGGGGCGTTCGCAATTAACAGCAAGTTCGATATTCGCATCCGGCACATCCGATTGGATGGAACCACGTTTTATGCCGAGTGGCGCGGCACGATCTTCATGAGCGAGGGCCAGGTCTGCCTGTTGGGCAATGTCCGGGATATCAGTGAACGCATCCGGGCCGAACAACTGCTGGATAAGAGTGTTCGGAACCGCACGCACGAACAGGCCACCCTGCTGGAAATTTCCCACACCCTGGCCTCCACACTGGAGCTTCAACCAGGCCTGATCCTTGACCAACTGCGCAAAATCATCGCGTACACGCACGGCGCGTTGTTTGCCCTGGAAGATTCAACGCTGGTGACACTGGCCATGCGCGGAACATCCGCGCTGGAGCAGGCCGAGCCTTTTCGCGTCCGCCTGGCGGGCGCCGAAACCCTGGTGACGTTATTCAATGAGCACCAGCCCATTCGCATCGCGGATATCTGGGGTGATGATCCCCAGGCGCTCTTCCTGCGCGCGCTGCTGGATAATAGCTCTGCTGAGCTGCTGGAAGGCATGATATCCTGGATGTGGGTACCGATGGCCGTGAAGGGCCGCATCATCGGCGGTATTGGCATCGCGGAGACCGGCAAAAATTATTTTACAGCGCACCATGCCGACCTGGCGTTGAGCGTAGCCAACCAGGCTGCCATCACCATGGTCAACGCCGAGTTATATGGACACGCGCAGGCCCTTGCGGTGTTGGAAGAACGGCAGCGCCTGGCACGCAATCTGCATGATGCCATCAACCAATCATTGTTCTCGGCTGGCTTGATCGCCGAGGTGCTGCCGCGTCTTTGGGATCGGGACCAGGCTGAAGCGCGGCGCTCATTGGAAGATTTACGCCGCCTGACGCGCGGCGCCCAGGCGGAAATGCGCGCGCTGCTGGCTGAACTGCGGCCTTCCACGCTGACGGATTCAAACCTGGGCGACTTGCTGCGTTTGCTTGGGAACGCCTTCACCGGCCGGACAAATATCCCGGTAATTGTGACCATCCACGGCGATAGAAATCTGCGCGCCAATGTGCAGGTGGCGCTTTATCGCATCTGCCAGGAGGCCTTGAACAATATCGCCAAACACGGCAAGGCCAGCCAGGTGGAAATTACCCTTGTTCATGCAAAACAGGAGGAAGGACTGCCGCAGATCACCATTCGCGATAATGGCCGCGGCTTTGATCCATCCGTCACGCCGCCCTCCGGTCATTATGGCCTGGGCATGATGCGCGAGCGCGCGGAAGCCCTGGGCGCTGTGCTGACGATTACCAGCCAGCCAGGCAGCGGCACACAGATAGACCTACATTGGCCAGAGCAGGAGGATGTATGACAGAAACAGAGAATAATTTGCCGGGTTCTGAAACCGGGAGCACATCGTTCCAACCGATTCGAGTCATGCTGGTGGATGACCATGCCATGGTGCGGCGCGGCCTGGCAACCTTCTTGATGGTTTTCGACGATTTTAAATTGGTGGGCGAGGCGGATAGCGGCCTGGCTGCCATTGAACTCTGTGAGCAGGTTAAGCCGGATGTCATCCTGATGGATATGGTCATGCCGGAGATGGATGGGGCCAGCGCCACCCGCGCCATCCGCAAGCAATTTCCACACGTGCAGGTGATCGCCTTGACCAGCTTCAAGGAGGGCGAACTGATTAAAAACGCGCTCGAAGCCGGGGCGATTGGCTTTTTGCTGAAGGACGTTTCCGCCGATGATCTGGCGTGGGCCATCCGCGCCGCCCGGTCCGGGCGGGCCACCCTCTCCCCTGAAGCAGCCCAGGTGCTGGTCGAGACTGCCAACCTGCCTCCGGCGCCCGGTCTGGATCTGACGGTGCGCGAACGCGAGGTTCTCGGCCTGATGATCGAGGGGCTGAACAATACACAAATTGCTGGAAAACTGACGATCAGTCCATCCACCATCAAATCGCATGTCAGTAATATCCTCTCCAAACTTGGGGTCGCCAGTCGGACAGAAGCGGTAACACTGGCTTTAAGAAACAAGCTGGCTTCCTGATATTTTCTCTGCCATCTGATATTCGTCCCATCTTGAGCATACGTTTGGGGCTAGTTCGTGGAATTTTAATCGCGAGAGCCGCGTGGCAAATGTGGCATTATTTGTTGGCAGTGGATTTGATTGGTTGCGTTTAGGCTGTTTGGAAACACTGCCGCGACAGATTAAAGCGCTGATTCTATTCTGCCAGAATTCTATCGAACTCTTTCAGGCAGGGGCTCATCAGATGAAACATCGATAGGTGCCATTGCAGCAGCCCAGACCAACCTGGCAATATCGTGCGCGGCATGTGGCCGTCCCAGGCGGCGCGCATTTTCGCTGCGTGCTTTATACAGTTCGCCCCTTTTTTCCAACCAATGACACGTTGTCTCGAGAACTTCGATCGGGTCTCGAGCCAGATCCCCGGCATTGCCCTGGATGACATAATCAGCATTCCCGGTTTCCTGCCCGGGGATGACATTGATTAAGATGAGAGGCAGACCGCATGCCAGCGATTCTGTCACGAATAACCCACCTGCTTTGCCCAGCACACAATTTGCGGCCCTCATTAAAGTTGCCATATTGGTAACAAAATTGTATAAATGTGCTTCCCTATGCCATTCCACCTGTTCAAAACGGCGATGGAGGTCATCATCTCCGCCAGCAACCACTACTAATTGAAGCGGCAGACCAGAATGATTCAGGGCATGTAGTGATTCATATAAATTCTCAACGCGTTTGCTGCCAACGGCCAGGACTGTGAATAAATCCGGATTCCATCCCAGCGCCAACCGGATTGAAACCTGATCCTGGTTCCCTTTTCCCAGCTCCGGATGAACCGGGATACCGGTAATCTTGATTTTTTCGGGGGCAAGGCCGGCTTCAATTGCCAAATCATACACGATTTGATTTGGCACCAGGCACAAATCTGTTTTTGGGTAGAACCACAAATTATGTACGGTAACCAGATCTGTAACGATAGTAATTATGGGGATGGGGTGGTTCTCAACGCTGAAGATAGTCGACAGAATGGCGGGGTAGAGAGGGTAGGTGCAAACGATGACATCCGGTTGGTGCTGGTGGACGATATCGCGCAGCAGGTTGAATAGAAAGAGAGTCAGCGTGTTTTCAATCAGGTTACTTGCCATCGAGCTGTCACTGACTTTATACCCCAGTTTATACAGATCTGGCATCTCCCGAACGAGGTTGTCGTAATTCACCTGTTCGTCTCGTAAAAAAGCTGGAGCGCGTTCATCGTCCAGGGGGTTGACGATTTCCACTACACAATCCTGACCGTAAGTTTCTTTCAGCGCTTCTTCGACTGCGTTGGCGGCACTGTGGTGGCCAAATCCGTAATCTGCTATTAGAATGAGAATACGTTTCATACTTTCTCCAGGTTTTGTTCCATGGGAATTTTTTTTCAAAAAATCAGACCTGAAAGCCGCAATACGCGCCAAAATCTGAGTTATTACTGACCGAGGAAAATTGGCGAATGTCTGGGTGCTGGCATTCGCCAATTTTTAGACTGTTCAATCGTGCGATCCGTCTAAATTGCCAGGTACTTGAACTGTGCAACTAACTCTGCGATTGCAAGGCTGTGCCGAACTCTCGCGTGGTCATTATTGGCTATTAGATGGCGGCCAAAGTTCCGGTGTGGTGAGCGCCGTGCTGGCGCAGGCGGAAACCCAACCCCAACAACATTGCGCCAAAGAGTATTGCATACCAGCCAATCATCCAGGCGATGGTCAGAACACCTGCCGCAGGGAAGATGAGCAATAATATTCCAAACGCCAGCGAGATAACTCCGCTGAGCGCGAGCAGCCATTCATTCTGAATTTCCTTGCGCAACCGGATTGCTGCGACAATTTCCAGCACGCCGGTCATGATCGCCCAAAACGAGATGATGAAAACCAATACAAGTGTCGCCAGGCCGGGATTGAAAAAGGTAACCAGCCCCGCAACGATGCCCAATGGTCCTTCCAGCAAAAGTACCCACCAGTTATCATGCTCGGTCCGGTTGCTGAAGGCGGCGATAATTGCGAATATTCCATCCGTTACCATATACGCGCCAAAAAACATGATCAGGATTTCAATCGTCAGCCCGGGCCAGATCAACGCCATCAAGCCATATGTAATCGCGATCAGGCCGCGTATGGCCACTGCCCACCAGTTGCGTGTCAATTGTGTAAGCATAACTTTCTCCTTACGATGAATCAGGGTTGTTTCTTGAAATATATATCACTTCAAAAAACATATTTCCTCGCTGGCAGTTTCTGTCAGGTTGGACTCTACCACCCGACAATTAATCCCAAAGTCTGTGCAGCGGGAATTCCGGCAGGGCCTCGATCTGGTGCTTATCGAGTTTAAGGAAGACCGTGTCGTCCTGTGTCTTCCCTAAGGCTGAAAGGGGAATAATTACATCCTTCTTTCCCCACAGATGTCCTTCGCGCATGACCAAATGGGTAATGTGACTGTTCAACGGGTCGACCACGAATTCGTCAACTTTGCCAACATAACCATCCGTTGCCTCAACGCGCGTACCCCGCTGTATGGCCAGTTCTCCAACCGGGATTTGTCGATGCTCCACGGGTACCTCGACTGTTATTTCTCGGGTAACGTAGGGCCTATAGAAATACGATCCCATTCCGATTACTCCATAACGATATTCTGAATAATCAGGTATTTTCTCTTGAATATAGTCGGTTTGAATAAATGGAGCCATTTGCTCCAGTTCTGCCTTGCTGCAACTAAGTTGGATCGTACCAGCGATTGTTGCAGAGAAAACATTTACCGGCACAATGTATTCCGTGTTCGGTGAGGCAGCTTCTTTCACGATCAAATGAGTTACCTGGTCGATCACAGGATCGATCAGGACATACACGGAATGTCCACAAATGCCGTCAGTGCATTCAACTTGCGCTTGTAAAGGGATTTCCATTCTTGATCTCCAGCAAAAATCTTTCAAATATTTATTGTTCGGTTATTTAACTTGGGCCATGCCAACCAGGATTGATGGGTATCCATTATCCAAAAAGATTTCGCCCGAGTTTTTAGCAATTGCCTTACCCGAATTGACCCTGCTCTTCCTAACCTCCTTATATAGATGTTAAGAAAATGATTATTACAAAGCAGTAGCTGTCGCCAAGTGTTTGGTGTAAACACCCATCAAGCGCAAGATTTCTGCGGACTGATTAGCCAAAGTGGCAAGAGCTTCTTC
>CAIWAX010000126.1 GCA_903910795.1 uncultured Anaerolineae bacterium | reverse complement strand
GCCAAGAACCTGTCTGAAGCCAACCTGACCGCTGCGACCGCTGCCGACAAGGGCACCGTTGCGATCCTGGCCCCGAACGACGGCACCGCCCGCGCTATCGCGGATGCCTTCGCCGCTGACAAGGATGTCAAGGGTTACACCGTCACCGGTCAGGACGCCGAAAAGGCCTCCGTCCAGTACATCATTGACGGCAAGCAGTCCATGACCGTCTTCAAGGATGTCCGCACCCTGGTGAAGGATGCCATCACCGCCGCAGTTACCATGCTGGGCGGCGGCACCCCCAAGAGCACCAACACCTATAACAACGGCAAGATTGATGTTCCTGCCGCCCCGTCTGCAGTCGTGACCGTTGACAAGAGCAATGTTAAGGCCGCTCTGGTTGACTCTGGTTACTATAAAGCCACCGACTTCACCGGTCTGACCGGCGGAGCCGCCGCAGCCTCGGCCGCTCCTATGGCTCCTTCCGCTGATCTGATTGCCGCCTGCAAAGCCGAAGGCCAGTTGACTATCATCGCCACCCCTGCCAACTGGGCCAACTACGGTGAAATCTTCACCGCTTTCGAAACCATTTCGGGTGTCAAGATCAACTCGCTCGACGAAAACGCCGGTTCGGCTGACGAACTCAAAGCCATTGAAGCCAACAAGGGCAACAAGGGCCCGCAGGCTCCGGATGTCGTTGATGTCGGTTATGCCTATGGCAAGTTGGGTATTGATGCTGGCGATTACCAGCCCTATAAGATTTCCAATTGGGACA
The DNA here is from genome assembly GCA_903910795.1 of uncultured Anaerolineae bacterium. Taxonomy (GTDB): domain Bacteria; phylum Chloroflexota; class Anaerolineae; order Anaerolineales; family Villigracilaceae; genus UBA5195. The sequence continues at coordinate 2,588 of CAIWAX010000126.1, read as the reverse complement.
AAATCCCCGACACCGTTTTGGGCATTCCCTCCAAGGATCCGAACGGCATGTGGATTGGCGGCTACTATGGCGTCATGGCTATGGAAGTCAACACCGCTGTTGTAAAGAATGTCCCCGCAACCTGGGCCGATCTGCTCAAGCCCGAATATAAGGGCCAGATTGCCCTGACTGGTGATCCTCGCAGCTCCAATCAGGCTGCCCAGACGGTAATTGCCGCCGCGCTGGCGAACGGTGGGACGCTGGATAACATCCAACCTGGTCTTGATTTCTTCAAGAAAATGAACGCGGCCGGTAACTTCGTGCCGGTCATCGCCAAGGTCGGTACTGTTGCGCAGGGTGCCACCCCCATCACTTTTGCCTGGGATTACAATGCCTTTGGTGATCAGGCTTCCCTGGCTGGCAACCCACCAGTTTCGGTCACATATCTCACCCCGACCGTTGCTTCCATGTATGTCCAGGCGATCAGTGCTTATGCGCCGCATGTCAATTGCGCCAAGTTGTGGATGGAAGTTCTGCATACCGATGCCGGCCAGCTCGCCTGGATCAAGGGCTTTGCTCATGGCGTTCAACAGCCTGACCTCGAAGCACGCGGTGTTATCCCGGCCGACGTGAAGGCCAAGTTGCCCGCTTCCTCTGCTTTCTCTTCGGCTGTTTCCCCCGTCCCTGCTCAGCTCTCAGCCGCTTCGGCTGCGATCAAGACAGGTTGGGACACAACCGTTGGCGTAAACGTAAAGTAGGCAGGTTATAGTGACAGTTGTAAAGCGGGACGCGCCTCAGGCGCGTCCCGCTCCTCTCCCAAACAACATCGTCCCGGCGCCCTTACGGGAGAACCGGAATTATTCCATTAAAATATCATGGGCGTGGCTGGGGGCTGTGCCATTCTTTTTATTTGCAATTTTCTTTCTTATTTATCCCTCCTCAACCCTGGTGATGGAAACCTTTCAGGATTCAGTTACACATAGTTTCACGCTCAAGAATATCATCGGGCTGGGCGATCCTTTTATTATCAATGCTTATATCACCAGTATCCAGATCAGCGTGGTGACGGCCCTGGGCGGTGGTATTTTTGGTTTCCTGCTGGCTTTTTCAGCCACTCGCGGCGGGTTGCCAGGTTTTATGCGCTCGAGTCTGATGACTTTTAGCGGAGTGGCCTCGAATTTTGCTGGCGTCCCACTTGCTTTTGCTTTCATTGCGTTATTGAGCCCGACCGGCATGTTGACAGTCTGGTTGAAAGCAGTTGGGATTGACATGTACGCCAACGGTTTTATGCTTTATCGATTTTGGGGATTGAGCCTGGTTTACATGTATTTCCAATTTCCTCTGATGGTGCTGATCATTGCCCCAGCCATTGATGGCTTGCGCAAGGAATGGCTGGAAGCCTGCGAGAACTTGGGTGCCACTTCTTTTCAATACTGGCGTTATGTCGCCTTCCCAATTTTGTTGCCTTCCCTGCTTGGAACCATGATCCTGTTGTTTGGGAACGCCTTTGGCGCTTTTGCCACGGCTCAAGCTCTAACAGGTGGTGCAGGTGTCAACCTGGCTACGATTGTGATCGGCGCCCAACTGCGCGGGGATGTTTTGAACGATCCTGGTCTGGGGTATTCCATGGCGTTTGGTATGGTGGTTATCATGGCAGTCGTCATAATGGGCTATACATTGCTTCAACGAAAAGCTGAAAGGTGGTTACGATGAAGCGTGCAGGCATAATCTGGTCCTGGTTCTGGATGTTACTGGGCATCCTGTATTTTTTTCTGCCGCTTTTGGCAACTTTTATGTTTTCTTTGCGCGGTGAAATTGGGCATTTGGGGTTCAAAGCCTACCAGAATCTGTTTGCTGATCCAAGATTTTTGACCGATTTCTTTGCATCGGTAATGTGGGCGCTGTTGACGATTGCACTGTCTATTTTGTTATTCGTGCCAACCGCCTATTGGGTGCGCTTAAAGCTGCCTGGGCTGCGCCCTTATGTTGAATTTGTAACCCTGCTGCCATTTGTTATTCCCGGAATTGTGTATGTTTTTGGGCTGATATCGACATACAGCCACCCGCCGCTGTTGATTGTTGACAGCCCGGCCCTGTTGGTTGCCGCTTACACCATTTTATCGATGCCTTACATGTATCGATCAATCGATACCGGTTTGCAAGCCATCGATGTGCGCACACTGACTGAAGCTGCGCAAAGCCTGGGAGCTGGATGGGGAACCATTCTTTTTCGTGTAATCTTACCCAATATCCGGGTCGCTATTTTGAACGGCGCATTTCTCAGCTTTGCGATTGTGATCGGGGAATATATTCTGGCGCAATACCTTGCCAAGCCAGCTTTTGCACCTTATATCAGTTTGTTAATCCAAAATAAAGCCTATGAGCCAGCCGCAGCAACCATTATCAGCTTTATCCTGACGTGGGGCTGCATGGGTATCATCCAGTATCTTGGCCGCGGTGGTAATCAGGCTCAAATCGCTGGTGGGCATTAATTCGCGAACATGTCATTGTTATATGGAGTCGGTTTTCTCTTGGCGAAAATTTTGCGTGCTTGGCGCCTTGCCCCTCCTCCAAATCGTTCTTGGATTTGGGGGAGGTTGGGAGGGGGT
>CAIWAX010000125.1 GCA_903910795.1 uncultured Anaerolineae bacterium | reverse complement strand
GTGAGCAGTTACAGCAAAACAAAAGAGGAGTCCTCGTTCAAGTGGGGGCTCCTCTTTTTTGACCCATGTTGTTCTCTGGCGGGAAATGTGCGGAAAATGAACCAACGCGCTGGCTAAAATCCAACCTTGCAAATCTGTAAACACATCTTTGTATACATAATATAAGAATTACATTAAAATGAACTGTGCTTCCCGTGAATTTCATTGCTTTTCATTGCTTTTCATTGCTTCCATTCGCTCTTTAAGAATCCGCGCAGCAGCCGTAAGCAAACAATCCCGCTTCCAGGTAACTGGCCTCATTTTGCTTAAGAAACAAACATAAGGATGAATCCCCCATGACAGCCCATTTCCGCTCTTTTTGGCTCAAGGTTCTGATCCTCTTTGTCCTGCTGCTCGGCCTGCTGGGCGGAGCCCCGGCCCACGCCGCGCCGCTCAGCACCACCTGCTCGAGCGCCATCACGGTCACGAGCAACGCCGATGCGGGCGCGGGCTCGCTGCGCCAGGCTATCGCGGATATTTGCGCGGGCGGCACAATCACCTTCGATAGCGACTACACCATCACGCTCACCAGCGGCGAGCTGGGCACCTCCATCGACATGACCATCGACGGCGGCAGCCACACGGTCATCGTGGACGGCAACGCCGCCTCGCGCGTCTTTCATATCACCAGCGGCACGCTCAACCTCAAGCATCTCACCATCCAGAATGGCCAGGCCGATAATGGCGGCGGAATCGACAACGCCGGCACGCTGACGGTCACGAACTGCACCGTTTCTGGCAATGCGGTCAGGTGGAATGGCGGCGGCATCTCCAATGAATATGGCAACACGCTGACGGTCACCAGCAGCACCGTTTCTGATAATACAGTCGGGGACGGCGGTAACGGCATTGGTATCTACAATGGTTATGGCAGCACGCTGACGGTCACCGACAGCCTTATTTCTGGCAATCATGCAGCCTTCGGCAATGGCGGCGGCATCTACAGTGATTTGGCCAGCACGCTGACGGTCACGGGCAGCACTATTTCCGGGAATACCGGCGGCGGCATCGACAATTCCGGCAGCACGGTGACGATCACGGACAGCACCATTTCCGGCAATACGTCGCAGATAGGCGGCGGTATCGACAATTGGGGCAAGCTGACAGTCACGCACAGCACCATTTCTGGCAATACGGCAACCAATGGCTCCGGTGGCGGCATCAAAAATACTGGCACGCTGACGCTCAGCAACAGCACCATTTCCGGCAATAGGGCGACCTATGGACCCGGCGGCGGCATCGAAAATAAGGGCACGCTGACGAGCAAAAACAACACTGTTGCCAGCAATTCTGCCAGTTCATTCGGGGGAGGTATCTATTCTCCAGATGGAACGACCTTCTTAAATAATACCTTGCTGGCCGGTAACAGCTCCCGCAACTGCAGTGGAACCTTCACCGATAACGGCTATAACCTGGATGACGGCGATACTTGCAACTTTCGAGCCACAGGTTCGAAGCACAATGCCGACCCAATGCTGGGCGCCCTGGCCGGTAACGGCGGGTCGACCCAGACCATGGCGCTGGGCACCGATTCCGCGGCCATCGATGCCGGGAATGATACCGTCTGCAGCGAGGCTGCCAGCGTCAACGGCCTCGACCAGCGCGCTACGACCCGCCCGCAGGGCACACACTGCGATATCGGCGCCTACGAATATGTCTTCCCGGTTTCGGTCAGCACCTTCGCGGCCACCTCTTCCAGCACCAGCCTGAACATTCCCATCACGGCCTTCACGCCCAACGTTACGCTGCCGCCCGCGGCCAGCTATCTGATCACAACTTCCAGCGCGCGCCCGCTTTCCACGGATTCCGGCTGGAGCGCCAGCGCGCCTGCCACGTTCACGGTTGCCAGCAGCGGCTCGTACACGCTCTACCCGTGGGTGAAAGCTGCTTCAGGCGATGTTTCAATGGTCTATGCCAGCCCGGCCTCCGTGACAGTCTGTTTAAGTGCCATCACCGTCACAAACAATGCCGATTCGGGCGCCGGCTCGCTGCGCCAGGCCATCAGTGATGCCTGTCCGGGCGGCACGCTCACCTTCCAAAAAGATACCACCATCACGCTCACCAGCGGCGAGCTGCTGCTCGACAAGAACCTGACCATCGACGGCGGTAGCCACGCGATCATCCTGGATGGCCATGCCGCCTCAAAAGTCATTGAAGTGTCCTTCAGCACAGTCAGCCTCAAGCATCTCACTATCCAGAACGGCAAGGCTATCTATGGCGCGGGCATTTACAACTATTTTGGTACGCTGACGGTCACGGACAGCACTATTTCCGGCAATACAGCCACCAGCGGCCCCGGCGGCGGCATCTACAACCTTGGCGGCACGCTCACGCTCACGAACAGCACCATCTCGGGCAATACGGCTGCTTCGGGTGGCGGAGGTATCGCCAATTATGGCACGCTGACAGCCACGAACAGCACTATTTCCGGCAACACGCTAACCGGTGGCTCGGGCGGTGGCATCTACAATGAAGGCACACTGACGGCTGCCAACAGCACCATTGCCGGGAATACCAGCAGTGGCTCCGGCGGTGGCATCCAGACAACAGAAGCGGTTAATTTTTACAATACTTTGCTGGCAGGTAACACCGGCGGCAACTGCGCTGGCAGTATCACGGATGGCGGTCACAACCTGGATGACGGCAGCACCTGCGGCTTCAGCGCCGCCAACCTCTCGCTCAACAGCGCCGACCCAAAGCTGGGCGCCCTGGCCGGTAACGGTGGCCCCACCCAGACCCTGGCGCTGGGCAGCGGTTCCGCGGCCATCGACGCCGGGGATAACAGCGTTTGCAGCAACGCTGCATCCGTCAACAGCCTCGACCAGCGCGGCGTGGCCCGCCCGCAGGGCGTGCGCTGCGACATCGGCGCCTTTGAACTGGATCAGACCGCACCCAGCGTGACCTCTTTCACGGCCATCTCGTCAACCTCCAACTTGGCTATCCCGATCACAGCCTTTACAGCCTCGGACAACCTCGTGGTGACCGGCTACCTGATCACTACCAGTGCCACGCCGCCCGACGCGACTGCCGCCACCTGGAGCAGCACGGTTCCCGGCACCTATACTGTGGCGGGCACTGGTCATTACATGCTTTACCCGTGGGCCAAAGACCCGGACGGCAATGTTTCGGTACTCTACGGCAGCCCGGCCTCTGTGATTGTCTGCACGGGCTCTTCCTTCACCGTCACAAACAACGCCGATGCGGGCGCGGGCTCGCTGCGCCAGGCCATCAGCGATCTATGTTCGGGCGGCACAATCAGCTTCCAGAACGATACCACCATCACGCTCACCAGCGGCGAGCTGCTGCTCGACAAGGACATGACCATCGACGGCGGCAGCCACACGATCGTGGTGGATGGCAACACCGCCTCGCGCGTCTTTCATATCAGCAGCGCTCGGGTCAGCCTCAAGCATCTCACCATTCAGAACGGCAAGACTGACTATGGCGCAGGCATTTACAGCTATTTAGGTAATCTGACGGTCACGGACAGCACTATTTCCGGCAATACAGCCACCAATGGATCCGGCGGTGGTATCTACAATCAGGCCGGCACGCTGACGATCACGAACAGCACCATCTCCGGCAATACGGCATTCCAGGGTTTCGGTGGCGGAATCATCAGTTATTACAATGAGTTGACGATCACGAGCAGCACCATCTCGGGCAATTCGGTTGATTGGAGTGGCGGCGGCATCGCCAATTTTAGCTTCTTGACCCTCACCAACAGCACCGTCTCTGGCAATACGGCAGTCAGTGGACCCGGCGGCGGCGGCATTTTCAATAACCGCACACTGTTGGCCACCAATAGCACCATTGCCGGCAATACCGCCAGCGATTACGGCGGCGGCATCTACGGCTATACATCAGGGCAGGATTATTTGTATAATACAATACTGGCCGGTAACACTGGCGGCAACTGCGCTGGCAGCATCTCGGATGGCGGCCACAACCTGGATGACGGCAGCACCTGCGGCTTCAGCGCCGCCGGTTCGCTCAACAGCGCCGACCCAAAGCTGGGCGCCCTGGCCAGCAACGGCGGCCCCACCCAGACCCTGGCGCTCGGCAGCGGTTCCGCGGCCATCGACGCCGGGAATGACACCGTTTGCAGCAACGCTGCATCTGTCAAAAACCTCGACCAGCGCGGCGTGGCCCGCCCGCAGGGCGCGCACTGCGACATCGGCGCCTTTGAACTCGCTCCAATCGGGGTAAAAACCTTCAGCGCCACCTCACCCAGCCTCAGCCTGGCCATCCCCATCACGGCTTTCACGGCCAATCTGAGCCTTCCGGCTGCCTCGGCCTACCTGATCACCAGCAGCAGCACCCAGCCGCTCTCAACGGATGGCGGCTGGAACAACAGCGCACCCGGCACTTACACCGTCGCGGATACCGGCGCGTATACGCTTTACCCGTGGGTCAAGGATGCTTCCGGGAACGTTTCGCCGGTCTACGCCAGCCCGGCCGCTGTGATTGTCTGCGCAGGCTCAGCCTTCACCGTCACAAACAACGCCGATTCGGGCGCGGGCTCGCTGCGCAAGGCTGTCCAGGACCTGTGTTCGGGCGGCACGATCAGCTTCCAGAACGATACCTCTATCACGCTCACCAGCGGCGAGCTGCTCATCGATAAGGATATGATCATCGACGGCGGCAGCCACAAGATCGTGGTGGACGGCAACGCCGCCTCGCGCGTCTTCAACATCACCAGCGCTGGGGTCAGCCTCAAGCATCTCACCATTCAGAACGGCTGGGCTGCTATTGGCGCAGGCATCCGCAACGCCGGTACGCTGACGCTCAACAGCAGTACCATTTCCGGCAATACAGCCACTACTGGCCCCGGCGGCGGCATCAACAATAGCGGCAAGCTGATGATCATCAACAGCACCCTGGCTGGCAATGCGGCAGCCAGCAGCCCGGGCGGCGGCATCGAAAATAGCGGTACGCTGACCAGCACAAACGTCACCATTTCTGGGAATAGCGCCAGCGGCTCCGGCGGCGGCATCGATGCCTCAGCAGCGGTTAATCTATATAATACGCTGCTGGCCGGGAACACCGGCGGCAACTGCGCTGGCAGCATCACGGATGGCGGCCACAACCTGGATGACGGCGGCACCTGCGGCTTCAGCGCGGCCGGTTCGCTCAACGCTGCCGACCCGAAGCTGGGCGCCCTGGCAGATAACGGCGGCCCGACCGACACTATGGCGCTGGGCAGCGGTTCCGCGGCCATCGACGCCGGGGATGATACCGTCTGCAGTGATGCCACTACCGTCAACAACCTCGACCAGCGCGGCGTGGCCCGCCCGCATGGCGCGCACTGCGATATCGGCGCCTTTGAACTCTTCATTCCACTGGGTGTCAAAACCTTCAGCGCCACCTCGCCCAGCACCAGCCTGTCCATCCCCATCCCAGCTTTCACGCCCAATGACAGCACCCCGCCTGCCTCGGCCTACCTGATCACCGTCAGCAATACCCAGCCGCTCTCTACGGATGGCGGCTGGAGCAGCAGCGTGCCCGCCACCTATCTCGTCCCGGATACCGGCTCGTACAACCTCTATCCGTGGGTCAAGGATGCTTCCGGGAACGTTTCGCCGGTTTACGCCAGCCCGCTCTCTGTCCTCGTCTGCGCGGGCTGGGCCCCCACGGTGACGAACAACGCTGATTCGGGCGCCGATTCGCTGCGCCAGGCCATCAAGGATGCCTGCCCGGGCAGTACCGTCACCTTCGACAAAGATACCACCATCACGCTCACCAGCGGTGAGTTGCTCATCGATAAGGATCTGACCATTGACGGCGGCAGCCACAAGATCGTGGTGGATGGCAACGCCGCCTCGCGCGTTTTCAACATCAACAGCAGCACTGTCAGCCTCAATTCTCTCACCATCCAGAATGGCAAGGCCGATCATGGCGCTGGCATCTACAATGATTATGGTCTGCTGACGATCACGAACAGCACCATTTCAGGGAATACGGCGACCGGCGGGATGGGCGGCGGCATCAACAATCATAACGGCACCCTCCGAACCATCAACAGCACCATTTCCGGCAACACTGCCTCCCTGGGCGGCTGCATCTACAATTATGGCGAACTGATAGCCAAAAGCAGTACCCTTGCCGGGAACACCGCCAGCGATTACGGCGGCGGCATCGTCACTAGAACAGGGATTCATTTTTCCAATATGCTGCTGGCCGCTAACACCGGCGGCAACTGCGATGGCCCCATCGCGGATGATGGCTACAACCTGGATGACGGCAGCACCTGCGGGGTCGGCCCCAGCTACTACTCGCTCAACAATGTTGACCCGAAGCTGGGCCCCCTGGCCGATAACGGCGGGCCGACCAAAACCCTGGCCCTGGGCAGTGATTCCCCGGCCATCGATGCCGGTTATGATACCGTCTGCAGCGACGTTACGACCGTCAACAACCTCGACCAGCGCGGCGTGACCCGCCCGCAGGGCGATCACTGCGATATCGGCGCCTACGAATATGTCTCTCCGGTCTCGGTCAACACCTTCACGGCCACTTCTCCCAGCACCAGCCTGAACATTCCGATCACGGCTTTCACGCCCACCCTCACGGCGCCGCCCGCGGCCAGTTACCTGATCACAACTTCCAGCGCGCGCCCGCTCTCCACCGATAGCGGCTGGAGCGCCAGCGTGCCTGCCACCTTCACGGTGGCCGGCTTCGGCGCGTACACGCTCTACCCGTGGGTCAAGTCTGCAGCCGGTGATGTTTCCTTCCGCTTTGCCAACCCGGCCTCCGTGATCGTCTGCCGCAGCGACATCACCGTCACAAACGCCAATGATTCGGGCGCCGGTTCGCTGCGCCAGGCCATCAGTAGTGTCTGCCCGGGCGGCACGATCACCTTCCAGAACGATACCAGCATCACGCTCACCAGCGACGAGCTGTTCATTCCCAATTCTCTGACCATCGACGGCGGCAGCCATAAGGTTGTCCTGGATGGCAACGCCGCCTTGCGCGTCATACACATCACTGGCGGCACGGTCAACCTCAAGCATCTGACCATCCAGAATGGCTATGCCATTAGTAGAAGCGGCGGCATCTACGTTGAATTTGACCCGAGCGTCAAGGTGGCGATCTCCAACAGCCTCATTTCGGACAATAATTCGGGCGGCATATACAATGAAGGCACGCTGACAATCAGCAGCAGCACCATTTCTGGCAATACAGACAACGGGGGCATCATAAATGAAGGCACGTTGACGGTTACCGACAGCACCATTTCGGGCAATACGTCAGCTTATGGTGTTGGCGGCCTCTCCAATAATTATGGCGATACGTTGACGGTCACCAACAGCACCATTTCGGGCAATACGTCAGCTTATGGTGTTGGCGGTATTGAAAGTTCAGGCACTGCGACGATCACGGGCAGCACCATTTCGGGCAATACGTCAACTTACAGTAATGGCGGTATTCAAAATCTCAGCATCATGACGATCACGGACAGCACCATTTCGGGCAATACAACCAGGCAAAATGGCGGCGGCTTCTATAATAGCGGCACGCTGACGGTCACAAACAGCACCATTGCCGGGAATACGGCTGATTTGGAAGGCAGCGGCATCTATTCTGCATACGGAACGGCCACTTTCCATAATTCGCTGCTGGCCGCTAACCCTGGCCGCAACTGCGCTGGAGCCATCACGGATGGCGGCCACAACCTGGATTCTGGCAACACCTGCACCTTCAGCCCGGATAACGGCTCGCTGCGGAGCGCCGATCCCAATCTGGGCGCCCTGGCCGATAACGGCGGGCCCACCCAGAGCATGGCGCTGCTGAGCGGTTCGGCGGCCATCGACGCCGGGGATGATGCCGTCTGCAGCGACGCGGCTTCGGTCAACAGTCTCGACCAGCGCGGTATTTCGCGCCCACAGGGCGGGCACTGCGACATCGGCGCCTACGAAGCCAATCCCCTGGGGATCAAAGCCTTCAAGGCTGCCTCCGTCAACACCAGCCTGAGCATCCCCATCACGGCTTTGGCGCCCAACGACAGCGACCCGGCGGCCACCGCCTACATAATCACCAGTTCCAGCGCCCAACCGCTTTCGGCAGATGGCGCCTGGAGCGGCACGGCCCCCAGCACCTTCACGGTGGCGGGCACCGGCCTCTACACCCTCTACCCGTGGGCCAAAGACGGCAGCGGCAACGTCTCGAGCGTCTACACCAACCCGGCCGTGGTCATCGTCTGCTCCAGCTCAGCCATCACCGTCACAAGCAATGCCGATTCAGGCGCCGGCTCGCTGCGCCAGGCCATCAGTAATGTCTGCCCGGGTGGCACGATCAGCTTCCAGAACGATACCACCATCAGCCTCACCAGCGGTGAGCTGCTGCTCGTCAAAGATCTGACCATCGATGGCGGCAGCCACGTCATCATCGTGGATGGCAGCGCCGCCTCGAGCGTCTTTCATATCACCCACGGCGCGGCCAGCCTCATGCACCTGACCATCCGCAATGGCAAGGCCGACAATGGCGGCGGTATTCTGAATGGCAGCAGCCTGACGCTCACCAACAGCACCGTTTCTGGCAATACATCTGTTGGGAATGGCGGCGGCATCTACAATGACCAGGGCGTCACGCTGGCGCTCACCAACAGCACCATTTCTGGGAATACGGTCGGGGACGGCAGCGCCGGCGGCGGCATCTACAATTATTATGGCAGCACGCTGACGGTCACCAACAGCGCCATATCTGGCAATCATGCGCCCTACGGTTCCGGCGGCGGCACTACAATTATTTTGGCAGCACGCTGACGATCACCAACAGCACTGTTTCTGGCAATAACACCAACCAGGGTGGCGGCCTCTACAACGATGGCACGCTCACATCCACGAACAATACCATCGCGGGCAATACCGCCACCGGCTCTGGCAGCGGCATCAATACCTCAGCCGCGGTTGATTTTTACAATACGCTGCTGGCCGGGAACCCTGGCGGCAACTGCGCTGGCAGCATCACGGATGGCGGCCATAACCTGGATGACGGCAGCACCTGCGGCTTCAGCGCGGCCGGTTCGCTCAGCAGCGCCGACCCCAGGCTGGGTGCCCTGGCCGATAACGGCGGCCCGAGCCAGAGCATGGCGCTCGGCAGCGGCTCGGCGGCCATCGACGCGGGCGACAACACCGTCTGCGCGGCGGCGGTTGGCTCTCCCAATTATGGCGCGGGCGGCACGGATCAGCGCGGCGTGACCCGCCCGCAGGGCGCGCTCTGCGACATTGGCGCCTTTGAATACGCCGCCTCGCCCACCGTCACCATCAACCAGGCCAGCGGGCAGAACGACCCGACCAACGCCAGCAGCATCAATTTTACAGTTACCTTCAGCCAACCTGTCAACGGCTTTACCGGTTCGGATGTCGCGCTGAGCGGCACAGCCAACCCTGCCAGCGCGATTGTGACCGTCACCTCCGGCCCGGCCAGCGCAAACTCGACCCAGACGCGCGGCACGATCTTTAATGTGGCTGTCAGCGGCATGACTCAGGACGGCACCGTGACCGCCTCCATCCCGGCCGGGGCGGCTCAGAGTGATAACTACGCGGGCAACGCCGCCTCCACCAGCACGGATAGCACCGTCACGTATGACGCCACCAAACCGGCCGTCACCGTCGAGCAGGCCAGCGGACAGGCCGACCCGACCGCCGGCAGCCCGATCAATTTCACGGTTCACTTTAGCGAACCGGTCAGCAGTTTTACCAATGCCAATCTGACCCTGGGCGGCACCGCCAGGCCAGCCAGCGCCGTGGTGACCAGCTCCTCCGGTCCGCTTGGCCCGCTGGGCGTCTACACAACGGCACTCGCCAACACTTATAACGTGGCCGTCAGTGGCATGACCGCCAGCGGCACGGTGACCGTCAGTGTCGCGGCGGGCGTGGTGCAGGACCTGGTCGGTAACACCAACACCGTCTCTACCAGCAGCGACAACACTGTCACCTATACCGGGATCGCCACCAACACTCCCACACCGACCGCCACTGCCGCTTTCACCAAAACCCGCACGCCCACCGTCACGGCTACCGTCACCAAAACCCGCACACCCACCGTCACGGCCAGCGCGACCAAAACCCTGACCCCCACCGTCACGGCTACCGTCACCGTCACCGGAACCAAAACCCGCACGCCCACCGTCACGACCACCGGAACCAAAACCCGCACGCCCACCGTCACGACCACCGGAACCAAAACCCGCACGCCCACCGTCACGGCCACCGCAACCAAAACCCTGACCCCCACCGTCACGGCCACGGCCACCCAGACCCTGACCCCCACTGTCACGGCCACCCAGACTCTGACGCCTACTGTGCCTGCCCCTGGCGCGCATATCTTCATCGGTGGCGTGGACATGGGTCTTACTACGCTCGCGCAGGGCGGGTTTTTCGCGAAGAACTTCAGCGGCCTGGTCGGCGGGCCGGTTCAGGTGACCTCCAACGATGGCTCGCCAATCTTCACCAGCCAGCGTGCCACTTCTGGTCAGAGCTACAACGAAGTCATGGGCATTGCCACCACCCAGCTCAGCACCGATTACTGGTTTCCTGCTTATGATCACAGTTTCATCAATGGCACCAACACCAACCCGATGCGCATGTGGCTGCTGGTCGGCAACGCCTCCACCACCCAATCCGCCATTGTGAATGTCTACTTCGCAGGCGTGCTGCAGAGCGGCAGCCCCTTCACCATTCCAATTGGCGGACATATTACCCCGCGCTGGATTGGAACCAAGAACGGCCCGGTCGAAGTCGTTTCCACCAACGGTGTCAAAATTTTCACCAGCGAGCGCGTTCTCACCTATCCGACCAATTCTTTCAACGAAATTCTTGGCCTGCCCGCCAACCAGCTCACCACTGAATACTGGTTCCCCTGGTACGACAGCATCAGCATGACCAATGTCATTCAGGTCGGCAATATCAGCGCCAGCCAGGCTGCCACGGTTGATATTTACGTGGGCGCCGTCAAGCAAGGCAGCTACAGCATTCCGGTCAACTCCGTGATTGCCCCGAGCTACCCCTCCCTCGCGGCCGGCCCGGTGCGCGTGGTCTCCACCAACGGAGTGCCGGTGGTTGCCAGCCAGAGTACGCTTTCGGGGCCGAATAATGCCTTCAATGAACTCCTGGGCTACCCCGCCAACCAGTTCACCACCGAATACTGGTACCCGGCCTACGATCACAGCTTCATCCCTGGCACAAACACCAACCTGATGCGCATGTGGGTGATGGTGGTCAACCCGGACGCGGTTCAAACTGCCAGCGTGGATATTTATGTCGCCGGTACGAAGATGGCCGGCAGCCCGTTCAGCATCCCGGCCGGCGGGCGCGTGACCCCGCGCTGGATCGGCGTGACAGACGGCCCGGTGCGCGTCGTCTCCACCAACGGCGTCAACATCCTGACCAGCGAGCGCGTCCTTACCTATCCCAATAGCGGCTTCAACGAGCTGATGGGCTTCCCGCTCAACCAGATGTCCAGTGAATACTGGTTCCCGTACTACGACAGCGTCAGCATGAGCAGCGATATTTTGGTTGGCAGACCGTAAATTGACATAAACAAAACAAACCTCCCGAAGCTGCTTTTAGCCTTCGGGAGGTTTGTTTTTCTCCGTGAAAGCTCCGTGTCAGGGCTTTAAGGACATTTCACGGAGACCACAGAGAAGGTCACAGAGAAAAACAGAATCCTGTATCTCCTTCAATCCTTCTAATACCGAACTTATGGGTACTTTCCATCAAGGTTAAGACATTCCGTGGTGGGTGCTTTTCGCAATAGAGCCATTCCTGGAATTGTGTTAAAATAGTATTAATTGCTTGTGAGTTGTCATGGAAAAAGGACATTCTATTAAGAGCTAAGGTTCTGCCAACGGGAGGAAAAGTGAATAATTTATGCTATCGGCTTCATCCGGCAAGACGGTGGGAGTCTTTTTTGATTTAATCACTTCAAAAGGATGACGGGCTGGCAATTCCAACGTGCTTTGTTCTGAATCACTGAGTCAAGCAACATAAAGTCTTTCTGTTCAACAGCTATTTATTCGATCTTATCCAACGCCAACCGGAGTGTGAAACATGAAAAAAACGTTCAGGCATGTATCGATCATCATCTCCATCCTGTTGGCGCTGGCCTTCAGTTCACTGCAGTTCACCCCCGCTGGCGCGACTGGCTCAGTGGTCGATATTTGTGATGAGACCCATCTCAACAGCGCCCTCTCCGGCGGCGGCACAGTCACATTTTCATGCAGCGGCACAATCACACTGACCAGCACGATCACGATCTCCAGCGATACCACACTGGATGGCAGCGGCCAAACCGTGGCCATCAGCGGCAACCATGCGGTGGGAGTGTTTTACGTTTACAGCGGCGTCACCTTTAATCTGATCCACATCACGGTCGAAAATGGTTCTGCAAACGCAGGCGGCGGCATCTACACCGAGGACGGCACGCTGAATGTGACTGACAGCGTTTTCTCTGGCAACAACGCCTCCGCTCAGGGCGGCGCCATCTATTCCTTGAGCAACGTGAATGTGACGGGCAGTACCTTCAGCGGTAACCACGCCAGCAACGATGGCGGTGGCATATCTGTTGGCCATTCTGCAATAGTAATTGCCACAAACAGCACGTTTTCCGGCAACAGCGCCGGGCGGGACGGCGGCGGTATCCTCTTGGGGGGGTATGCGACCAGGCTGTATTTGATCAACAGCACCTTCTCTGGCAACAGCGCGGGCGGTTCTGGCGATGGCATCTACCTCAATGCTAACAGCTCGGGCACCCTGAAAAATACCATCCTGAATAACGGCGCTGGCAACTGCTATAACGACGGTAGCCCGATCGATGGCGGCGGCAACCTGGAGAATGGCAGCTCCTGTGGCTTCAGTACGGCTACTTCTCAAAGCAACACCGATGCACTGCTGGGCGACCTGGGCAATTACGGCGGCGCTACCCCAACCTTGCCGCTCCTGCCCGGTTCCCCGGCCATCAATACCGGGGTCAGCGCCGTTTGTTCAGCGGCGGTTGGCTCGCCGAATTACGGCGCGGGCGGCCTGGATCAGCGCGGCATCACCCGCCCGGCGGCCTGCGATAAGGGCGCCTTTGAATCGCGGGGTTTCACGCTGGGCAGCCAGACCGGCACTCCCCAAAGCGCGGGCAGCAACACGGCCTTTGCCGATCCGCTCGGCCTGACCGTCAGCAGCGCCTACAGCGAGCCGGTGACCGGCGGCAAAGTCACGTTCACGCCGCCCTCCTCGGGCGCCAGCGCGGCCATCACCGGCAGCCCGGCGGTCATCGCCAGCGATGGCCTGACCAGCGTCACGGCAGTTGCCAACAACACCGGCGGTATTTATAACGTCACCGCCAGCGCGGCCGGGGCCAGCAGCGTGGATTTTGCGCTGACCAACAATCACTACTCTACAACGCCCAGTCTGGCTTCTTCCCTCAATCCATCCATTACCGGTGATTCTGTCACCTTCACGGCCACGATTGCGCCCACCAGCGTGACCGGCTCGGTCACCTTTCAGGATGGCGGCGTAAATATCCCCGGCTGTGTTGAGGTCAGCGTCAGTTCCGGCCAGGCGGCCTGCACGACTTCCTCGCTGGCCTCCGGTATGCGGGTTATCACGGCTGTCTATAGCGGGGATATTGATAACCCCGGCGCCACCGGCCGACTCTCGCCCGACCAGCACGTGATCTATTGTCTGCGCGCCATCACCGTCACCAACAACGCCGACAGCGGGGCGGGTTCGCTGCGCCAGGCCATCGCGGATGCCTGCGCAGGTGGCACGCTTACCTTTGACAATAATTACACCATCACCCTCGCCAGCACCTTGACGATTGGCGGGGACGTGACGATCAATGGCAGCGGGCATACAGTCGCTGTCAGCGGCAACAACGCGCGACGCGTTTTCCAGGTCAATTCCGGCGTCAACTTCAATCTGCGAAACATGACCGTGCAAAATGGGGCAACGGGTGATGACGGTACCGGCGGCGGTTTATATAATGACGGCGGTACCGTCAATGTGACCGGCAGCACCTTTTCGGGCAATAATGCCGGAATCGGTGGCGGTATCTACAATAACAGTGGCACGCTGTCTGTGAAGAACAGCGCTTTCTCAGGCAATGCTGCCCATGTATACCAGGCTTTTTCCTCCGGTGAAGGCGCTGCCATTTACAACCGTGCTGCGCTCTATTTAACCAACAGCACCTTTTCCGGAAACAGCGCCGATAAATTTGGCGATGGCTTGTACACCACCCCGGGTAGTACGGTCACGATGAAAAATACCATCCTGACCAACGGCACATCTGGTTACCTCTGTTATCTGGATGGCGCGCATACCGATGGCGGCGGCAATCTGGCGGGCCCCGACGGATTCAATGACTGTAAATTAAATGCAGCCAGCTCCCATAGCGACACCAACCCCCTGCTCGGCCCGCTCGGCAATTACGGCGGCGACACCCAGACCTTCCCGCTTTTGCCCGGTTCCCCGGCCATCGATGCGGGGGTCAGCGCGGTCTGCGCGGCGGCGGTTGGTTCGCCAGATTACGGCGCGGGCGGCCTGGATCAGCGCGGCATCACCCGCCCAGCGGCCTGTGACAGCGGCGCCTTCGAGTCGCAAGGCTTCACGCTGGGCAGTCTGACCGGCACCCCCCAAAGCGTCAGTGTCAACGCGGCCTTTGCAACCCCGCTCGGGCTGACCGTCAGCAGCGCCTTCAGCGAGCCGGTGGCGGGCGGCAAAGTCACCTTCACGCCGCCGTCTTCCGGGGCCAGCGCGGCCATCACCGGCAGCCCGGCGGTCATTGGCAGCGATGGCAAGGCCAGCGTCACGGCCACTGCCAACGGCAACATCGGCGCTTACAACGTCAGCGCCAGCACGGCCGGGGCGGCCAGCCAGAATTTCGCGCTGACCAACCTGCCAGCTCCCTCAACCACCAGCCTGGTTTCTTCGCGGAATCCTTCCGCCAGCGGGAAGCACGTCACCTTCACTGCCACGCTCTCACCCTCGATTGCCACCGGCAGCGTCGAATTCCAGGATAATGGCACAGACATCCCGGGCTGCGCCAGCGTCAGCCTGAGTTCCGGCCAGGCCGCCTGTACCACCACCGCGTTGACGACGGCCGGGGCGCACACCATCACCGCCCTGTACAGCGGGGATGCGAATGATCTCGGTTCCACCGGCACGCTCTCGCCGGATCAACAGGTCAATAGCTGCGTGTCCAGCCTGACCGTCAGCAATAACCACGACAGCGGGACGGGTTCGCTGCGCCAGGCTATCCTGGATGTCTGCCCGGGTGGCACGCTCAATTTCGATGGCAGCTACACCATCACGCTCGCCAGCAGCTTGACGATTGATGAAAACCTGACCATGGTTGGCAGCGGGCACACCATCCATCTCAGCGGCAATCACACCGTTACTGTTTTGCATGTCAATTCCGGCGTCACGTTCAACCTGCAGCATATCACGGTCGAGAATGGCAAGACTTCCGCCAACGGCGGCGGGCTCTATAATGATCATGGCACGCTGAATGTGATAGCCAGCACCTTCTCGGGCAACAGCGCAAGCCAGGGCGGCGGCATTTACAATGACGGCACGCTGAACCTGACGAACAGCACCTTCTCTGGAAACACTGCCAGCAGCGGCGGCGCTGCCTACCCTGCCGGCGGCGGCGGAGCCATCTTCAACAACGATACGCTTTATTTAACAAACGGCACCTTCTCGGGCAACAGCGCGAGTCATGGCGGTGCCCTCTTCGTTGCCAGTGGCAGCTTGCTGGTCATAGAAAATACCATCCTGGGCAACAGCTCCTCCGGTGACAACTGCTGGTCGGCAAATGGGAATTCTTTCCAGGATGGCGGCGGCAATCTGCAGGATGACGGTTCCTGCAACTTCGTAGAGGACAACTCCAAAAGCAACACCAACCCCCTGCTCGGCCCGCTCGGCAATTACGGCGGCGACACCCAGACCTTCCCACTCCTGCCCAGTTCCCCGGCTATCAACGCGGGCGTCAGCTCGTACTGCGCCTCGGCAGTTGGTCCGCAGGATTACGGCGCGGGCGGCCTGGATCAGCGCGGCGTCACCCGCCCAACCGCCTGTGACAGCGGCGCCTTCGAGTCGCGGGGTTTCACGCTGGGCAGTCTGACCGGCACACCCCAGAGCGCAAACACCCAG
>CAIWAX010000124.1 GCA_903910795.1 uncultured Anaerolineae bacterium | reverse complement strand
GGAAAGGCAGTTAATTTATAGTGGCTTATCAACAAGCGAAAAACTTGCCAAACTTAAAAAGAGACCAGGCAAATCAAAAAAAGAAACAGAAAAGTTAAAAAACTATTAATAATGAAATTTTATTTGCTTTAGATTTCTGAACAGCAGGAATTCTTCAGGCGGATATTCTATCTTTGGGCATTGTAATTGTAGATTTTCTAAATTTGAAATGAATGCTAATTCTGGAGGAAGTTTTGTGATGTTTTTACAATCAATCAAAATAGTTTTTAATTTTTCGAGCTTGCCGATCTCAGACGGTATAAATTCGATCTGTTCCCCTTCAATTTCAAGATTTTCAAGGTTATTGAATTGAAAGATTTCTGCGGGAAGAGATTTTTGTTCGGTGAGCTTTATTTTTAGCGAGGTAAGTTTATCAAATTTCCCGGTTGTATCAGATATTATGTCCAGTTGTGCTAGGTTCAAATCCAATTCCTTTAATTTAGGTAATTGATCAAACACTTCAGAAAATAGTGTGAGCGTTTGCGCAACGATTGATAGTGACATTAATTTGGGCAACCTTCCAAGATTGTCTGGCATAGAAGATAGGGCCTGAGACTCTATATAAAGGGACTTTAGATTTTTCAATTTCTCAATTTCATGAGGGATTAAGGTTAATTTACTTGCTTTGATTTTCAACTCTTCTAAATTCTCAAGTTCATACACCTCATCAGGAATTGACACCCGGTTTTGGTATTGGATTGACAAAGATTTTAATTTTTTCAAGCGAATAATTTCTGGTGGGAATGAGGCAATATTATCGCAATTCAAGTCCAAAGATTGTAAATTATCCAAATTTCCCATTTCAGGTATAAGTTTGGCGAGGTAACGACTTGATATCGTGAGGTTTTGGAGTTTATCGAGCTTACCGATGTTTGGCGACATATCCTTAAGCCCGTCGCAATTCAAGGTTAGATTTGTAAGATTTACAAGTTGGCTTATGGAATCAGGTATGGATTTGAAAGAATTGCTGGAACCCGATAAATTAAGACTTGTCAAGTTGGTCATTTTAAAAATTATTAGAGGAACTTCTTCTAGACCCGTGTACCAACTTACAAGGATTAAATTCTTTAGATTGGAAAGTGAATATAATTCCTCAGGAATTTCATGAGTGTTGTTTACATAAAGTCTTAACTCGGTAGCACCTGTATCGCGGGCCTTCATTATCTGATCAATGATTTCCATATAATCCTCTTTGATAAGAAGTTAAATTAATGTATCGTTTTTGGCGATTGTTCTTACACTTTTTGTGAAGCTGCCTCTACATCTCGCAAACAAGTATGGATCAATTCAAAATCCGCATAAGTATGCCTGGCATTCTTGATTGGGTGCATCACCTGATTGCGGATACTGTTAATTTTGGTCAGCGGGCCAAGAAGCTTTTTCTTATCTTTTATAATCTCTTTGCTAAAATACCCCGAAAAAACTGACCAATTACTCTCGAGGATTACTTTGATGTGAATGAAATTCAAGTAGCAAAAGGCATCTTCGGCTGGATCTTCATCCATTTCCCGGGTACTAACCAGGTCAGCCCTCAGATCGGCTTTGAGCCCTTTCCGCCACCAACCATCTTCACCTTTCCCGAAATGTTTAACCAACACATCCCGGATAAAGCGGTTGAATTTGATTTCCAGAGTGGCGATATCCTGGTAAAGATCGGCCCGCAGAAAATCTTCGTTGCTAAATTCACGATATGCTTTGTAAAGTTCCTGATCCCAAGCTCCCCACGGCAGCTCTGCCAGAGTGACATTAAAAGTTTCTGCCACCAATTTTTCCGCATTCTCTACGAGGTGTCGATCCTGAGCTGAAAGCGCCATTGGCTCTTCACCATTGGCGAAAGCCTTGAGCTGCTTGTAGATGGGGGTGACATGGTACGTTTCATAAAGAAAGAAGAGCGCGCGGTGCCTGCTCGGAATCGCAAAGTAGATTTCTGCGCGGGAGATAAGGCCCCTCCCATAAGCCCGGCGCAGGTAGTCCAGGATTGTATGCAGGGTCACCTGCATGGCGGCTTGCATCTCAAGCAGGTTCTGCCCGTTATTAATCAATTTAGCGATTTCTTCGATGCGTCCCATTATTTATTCTCCTATTCAATAGCTATTACTGTTATGAAAATAAACTGTACATCCTGGGTTGCGCGCGTTATAGCCCATTTTCATCTTTTGGGGTGTCCCGCGGGACATGAAGTCTGATCTGAAATGGCCTAAAACCATGCTTGATATAGGGCAGGATATTCCTTTGCCTTATCTTTTTGGAGATGGTGCCTATTTTGTATTACCTCGAATTTCTGGATAACTCAAATGACCCTATCCACACTAATTATCCCGACTCTATTCTCGTCATCCAGAAAGCAAATGCTGGTCACGGTGGGTTGGCCCAGGAGCTTTTGAACCGCGCTCGAGTAGCGCTGCAATTGTTGCGAATACATCCTGACTAAATTTTCCCGCTCGGTACGGTTGTAGATGGCATCGGTCTTAAAATCCACCACCTTCCAGCCGTCTGCTGTGCGGTACAGAAGATCGATATAGCCGTTCTCGATCTGTCCCCCGCTTTCCAGGGAATAAGGTACTTCGTGATGTATTTCCGGGGAGCTGTCAATCTCATCCCAGAGCGGGTGTTGTCTGAAGCGTTCAAGCAGTTCTCTCGCCTTTCGCACGGCGGCAGTCTGTTGTTCTTTGCTGGTCAGACCGGCGTTGAGCGCCGTGGTTTCCAACATTGGGATCAAGCGCGGGTTGTCCGGGAAGAGCCATAATTCAATGGCTTTGTGAACCATTTCTCCAATCACGCTTGCAGGAACATGCGTGCCTGTGCTGGTCGCCCGCCAGAACCGGGTGGCTTCATTGTTGAACTTATGGGTACTTTCCATACTGAACTTATGGGTACTTTCCATATCGTCAACTTTGGGGAATGCGGCGGCGGCCTCCGGGAGCGCAGTGTAGAGGGGCAGTAATTCAGAATCGGGCGATTTGTTCACTTTGTCAGCTTCCAACCCACCTTGTGGGCTGGTTTCTAGCGCAGCGCACCAGGCTCTGACTGGCTGGCCGGATGCCAGGCTGGTCTCATGCGGGAGACCGGGCTCTGCCAACAGGCTGGCCAGTTCTATGCCACTTGCTTCCATCAAATCTTCCATCCAGGCCGAAACTCCTATTTCACCATCCGTGCGCGGCGGTGCGGCATGCCCACTGATCAGCAGTTTATCCTTGGCGCGGGTCAGTGCCACGTACAACATTCGCAATGTTTCGGCCTCATCCCGCTGCTGCTCCTGGTTCTTTGCCGTCCGGTACAACAACGGTGTCCCGCGCTCTGCGCGAAGTTTGAAAGAGAAACCCAGCTCGGGTGACAGGTAGGCCGTTTCACTTTTCCCGCGCGGATCGCGCCCGGCATCGGCCAGAACCACTACCGGAAATTCCAACCCCTTTGATTTATGAATAGTCATCAAACGTACCGCGCCTTGCGCTTCGGCTGGGGCTTCGCCTTCGCGTGCTCCAGCCGCGTCGATCGTCTGCAAGTATTCCAGAAAATCGCGTACGTTGATTTGCTGGCTGGAGTAGGCATCCTCCAGCAGTTTATCCAGGTTGCGCCATAATCTTCCCCCACCCCCCCTGGTATCGTCAGCCGCCAAAATGGCGCGATAATCGGTCTCATCCACCAGCTTCTTGATCAATTCAGCCACCGGGATGCGATCCACCTGGGGCAGGAGGCTGTCCAGCAGGCGGCGAGCTCGCAGGCTGCAGGCCAGATCCTGCTCATCTAAGTGGGATAGATCACCCGCCAGGGCCTCACGGAACGAGATGGCCCTCTCATTTTGCCAGCGCAGCAGGTAGAGACCCGCGTCGCTGACCCCCACCGCCGGAGAGCGCAGCAGTCCGGCCATGGCTACGTCATCTTGCGGGTCGGCCAGCGCGCGCAGGATGTTGACCGCGTCCCGAATTTCCGGGCGCTCATAAAAGCCCCTGCCCGCCACGGTTAAAAACGGAATATCCGCGTTTTCAAATGCATCCTCGTAATCCTGGAAACCGGTCGAGGCCCGAAACAGCAAGGCGACCTCGTCCCACTTCTGAATTTGGCCTTCTTCCTTCAGTTCAGTCAGGCGCCCCGCCAGGGCTTGTGCCGCTGCTTCTCGTGCGGTCTTGATCTCATCCCCGACCCCCAGCACAAATTCAATGTGCGGACTGCGCAGATGATCCGGGGCCGACTTTCGATTGGCTTTCAGGGCTGTAAAAGGCACATAGTATGGACGGGCCGCATCCTCCTGTGTGCCCATCACGCTTGCCAGCAAATCTCCGGTGGCCAGCATCAGGCTCTCATGGGCCCGGTATGTGATATCCAGATCCAGCACCAGCCCGCCCTGGGCCTTGATCCTTTTCTGTATGGCCCGGAAGACGCTCACATCGGCCCGCCGGAAGCGGTAGATACTCTGGCGGGCATCCCCCACCAGGAACAGGCGTCCCGCTGTGCCAGCCAGGGCTTCCACGATCTGGCGTTGGCGCAAATTGGTATCCTGGAATTCATCGACCAGCACGGCATCCACTTCAGCCTGCCAGCGGGCGCGGATGGCTGGTTGTTGCAGGAGTTCAAAAGCGCCCTGCTCAAGGTCGTCAAAGTCCAATGACTGGCGCTTCTGCAGGGTGGATTGATAAGTCTGCAACAAAATTTCAAATGCTTTTTGGATGAGGGCATGGAGTTCATCAAAGCGCGCTTCAGTCTCCCGGCTGGGCGGTTGGCCTTTTTCAGCGCCGCCAATCAATGGATCGAGCAGTTGATCGTAGGCTTGCTTGATGGCCTTGACGGTCTCTTTGACGGTACTGCCGCGCTTTCCAATTGTGCCGCTCATTTTTTCGCGCCGGGCCTGAAAAAGGTTGGCCGCGCAGCCAAACACATCCCCGGCTGCCAGGGCAGTTTGCGCCTGTTTCCACAAAACCAGCAGGGCGGCCACCATGTCGGCCAGTTTATCGCCCTCGCTTCTCAATAGGCTGGCGTAAGGGCTGGAATTCAGTTCGAAAATTGGCTCGGCCAGGGCCGGCTGTGCCAGGATGCTTTCCAACTCTTTTTGGATCACTGCGCGGCCCTCAAATTTGCGCGAAAAGATTTCGCTGGCATCCAGCCGTTGATCCAGCAGGAATTTCAAAAGCTTTTCCACTCCGCTGGTATTGAATTCTTCGAACAACTTTGAAAATTCCGGCTGTTCCACCAGCAGGGTCGTCACATCCCCCACCACCTGGCTGCGTAAAACCGCCGTCAGGCCTTCGTCCAGAACCTCAAAGCGCGGGTCAATACTCGCATCCGCAGGATGCGTACGCAGGATTTCAGAACACAGGCTGTGGATGGTCCCAATTTGAGCGGAGTCCATCTGGTTGCCCAGGGCGATCCAGCGCTGGCGTTCGTCTTGATTGGCGGAGCGCTGGGCCAGTTTGCCAAGCGCTTTGCGTACCCGTGAGCGCATTTCCCGGGCGGCCTTCTTGGTAAAAGTGATCGCCACCACCCGGCGTGGTGAGAGCCCATCTGCCAGCAGGCCGGCGTAACGAGCCACGAGCGTTCTGGTTTTCCCGCTCCCGGCTCCAGCCGTGACAACCACATCCCGCTTGCGCTCCAGGGCCGCGGCCATTTGT
>CAIWAX010000123.1 GCA_903910795.1 uncultured Anaerolineae bacterium | reverse complement strand
GAAAAAAATCAGCATTTTAGCCTCGTTGAAGTGGTACAGGGAGCGGTGGCCCGCTCCCTGCGTTGTCGTGCTCGTTAGAAGGGAATTGGCCCATCGTCGAACCCGCCGTCATCCACCTGGCCCTGCGCTTGCGGCTGGCCGTTCTCCCCCTGCGGGCTTCCCAGGAATCGGACGTTGTCGGCAATGATCTCGTAGGATGAACCGGAAGTGCCATCCTGCCGGCTGTAGATGCGCGGGTTCCCGCTCGCGTCCGGGTGCAGCCGGCCCTGCACAAGCACCTTGCTGCCTTTGACGAGGTACTGGTTCGTGATCTCGCCCAATTTACCGAATGCCGAAACATGGAACCAGGTGGTTTCGGTTTTCTTCTCCCCGCTGGCCTCAGTCCATTTGCGGCTGGTGGCAACGGAGAAGTTGGTAACGGCTTGGCCGGACGGCGTGTAGCGCATAGTAGGTTGGCCGCCGACGTTTCCTACGATTGTGGTTTGTTGAAACATGATCTATGCCTCCGCTTGCTGTAGTGCGCTCGTCACAACGGACAGAGCGGCATCGAATGAGATGGTCTTGCCTGGGTGCTTGGCAAGAGCCTGGGCGATTACAGAATTCTTGAGGCCGGTGGTGTGCGCGAGCATCCCAACCAGTTCCCCGCCGAGCTTCGGGTATTCCTTGCCTGCCGTGGGCGGCACGGGGGTACTGCTGACCGGTTCCGCCTTCGGCTGTTGAGGGGCAGGGGCTTGAGCGGGAACGGGTGCGGGTGTCGAAACCGGGGCCAGTGTTTGGTGGGCCTGTTCCTGCTTATCGGGCTTGACACCCTCCCAGCGCACAAACATGCGCTTGGCATGTTTCTTATCGCCCTCTCCCTCCCAGCGTGGGTTGAGCTTGAAAACGACCTTCGCTTGCCGGGCAGTTGGAACGACGTACTTATCAAGCTTGGGGTTCTTTCCGCGCTCGATTGAACCCTCGCCTTCGTAAACAGGCAGGGAGTTGATAAGCAAGCCCGTGGCGTTCTCAAAGGCAATTTCGTCAACATCAGTGTTGAGATATAAGCCAAGCTGGCGGAAATTGCCCTGCTGTGTATAAAGGTCGATGATCGGGGTGATAGAACCATCACCATTGGCTTTCTCTCGGCGAACGATGTACGAGATTTGCTCAAGCTGTTCTCCTTCTTCGAGAGAAGGTGCGTACACGCTGAAGCCGGCGGCGATCAGATTGTCCAATGAGCGGTAGAGCAGGCTTGCGGCAACCGTTGAAAATTCCGTGTCAACCGGCATGGGGATGTCGATCTTTGCGCCTGAGTTATGGTAAAGATGGGTAAGTGCGTAATTTTCAGTCATGGTTACAGTCCTTTGTGTGTGATAGGGTCGAATAAAAAAGTAAATGGAAAGGGCAGTTTTTATAGTATTTCTAGGATGTTTTTATATTTTCTTTGTCAATCTCCTCAAAAATCCAGTGCAAAATCAAATTGAGACTTGTTCTCGACTGTTGCACGACCATTCATAAGGTCAGTCTCAACTTTGCGGCGCATGGCCATGATTGAAGCCCTGTCACGCACGGGCATTGGCTGACCCTTGAAAGCGCGATAACCACCGGGCCACTGTCGAACGTTCCAGCCTTTTGACTGACACCAGGCGACGATCGCCTTGACTTCGTCATCGGTCTTAGCTTCATCAATCATCGGGCGGGTTTTTGCAGTCCAGCCGTAGCAATACTTTTTGTAATGCCAGCCATCCGGGAGCTTTATCAAATCAACGCGGGTGATGATTCCGCGCAGAGCACGGCCGTGAAAGTTATCTTGCATCCAGACTGCGAAGCCCTGCTTTTCGAGTTCAAAGAGCATGGTTTCAATGGAGCGGGCATCAGGTAGATATTCGTTGGAGCATGGTTGAGTGCTGCCGTCAATTTGCCAGCCCTCTTCCCACTTGCGCACGAATAAGCCATCTGCGCCAGCTTTCTCAATATCCACTCTAGTGATCCTCTTCTCAGTCATGGTCGTTGTCTCCTATGGATATAACTACGCCTGGAGAAAACTGTTAACTAAAAAAAGCCCCGGAGGGCTGTGGTGTTATTTGGATAAGTTGATAGTGTTACCAGTCTGTGATTTGAGTTTGCACGGTCATTCGGGCAGGGTGTAGCTTCAGGTATTCCGGATTTAGTTCTATTCCCACATAATCACGGTTCAAGCGCGCGGCAACGCGGCCAGTAGTACCGCTGCCGGAAAATGGATCCAATACGATCTGGGGGACAGGCTCGCCGGCATTGCAACTGCAGGAAGGTCGCCAGCCGGATGTGCTGCGTAAGCGGATGTGGTTGGGTGTCCAGCCTTCAGATCGTCCTTTGATTTTCTGATCATCGCTTGATTTTTTCGGAACGTAGTCATCACTGGTGCCGTCCACTGAAATCAACTCCCCTTTTTCTAGTATTCGCACCCAGGGTGATCCGCAGGCCTTGCACTGTCCACGCTGTGATGTGCCAGCCAGAATACAAGGTTCAACGAGTTTTTCAGGGTAGGTAGCGAAGTGTGATTCTTTGTAAGGCTGGGTTGGAATTGTCCAAACCGAGCGGAGATTGCAAGTGTTATCAATCTGTTCTTTTTGCGTCGAGGGTTGCTTGACGGCTTCATTGTCGTAAAAATATTTTGAAGATTTTGTGAGCAAAAATATATAATCGTGCGCTTTTGCTGGTCTGTCAGTGATTCTTTCTGGCATTGCATTTGGTTTATACCAAATTATGTCAGAACGTAAATACCAACCATAGTCTTGAAGTGCAAATGCAACTCTCCAGGGCATTCCAAGAATATTTTTCGGACGCAAGCCTGTATTATTCCAGCCTGTTTGTGTTCTTGCATCATTATCTTTATCCAGCGTACCCTGGTGGTTATTCCGAAATTTTCGTGCGTAGGCGCCATCGCCTTTTGTTTGGTTGATAATGTAATCAACCGAGGCGCTGCCTGCCGGCGGCGCAAACCAAGAATCACCCATATTTACCCAGATACTACCATCATCACGAAGAACACGGTGAACTTCGGCGAAGACGGCTACTATCTGATCAAGGTATTGCGCGGGTGTTTGTTCCATACCTATTTGCCCATTTATTCCATAATTTCTGAGAGCGAAATAGGGTGGGCTGGTGACCACGCACTGTACTGACTTGTCCGCTAATGGGATATTCAGGCTGTTTGCATTGATGAGCATACATCCTCCCATTTGATATAAACGTACCCAGGTACACTGATCTTGCGATTTTTGAAAGGACCGGTGTAATAGATCAAACCGTTTTTAGCCATTCTTACAAGATGATATTGGGTAATGCTTGTGGTCGAAATACCAAGTCCATCTGTTATTTCCCTGACTGTTGGACTGTTGCCTCCGTTCTCTGTTTTGAATTTCACAATAAAATCAAGAAGGCGCTGGTGAATAAGGGCGGTGTCGCGGCTGGTACGTTTCATGGTTTCCTCACTGTAGAAGCGCCTGACAGAGCGCCGAAGCCGTGGAGACCGGAACAGCGTTCCCGATCTGCTTGACCTGCTGCTCCCGGTTTCCGGTGAACTTATACCCAGCCGGAAAGCTCATAGCCGCGGCCAGCTCGTGGGGTTGCAGCATTCTGAAACGGATGTCGAGCTGGTATTCCTTGCCGTCATCAGCCTGGAATATGGTAGGTTCAACAAGGCCGAATCTATCGCGCCCGGTGATGGTTGAAAGCGGGTCTTCGACTGAAGCGGCGCCACTCGTGCCGTAATACTCGACCAGGAAGGGCTGTGCCAGTGCAAGTGCGTCAAAGGCGGTTATGGTAGGCATGGGTTTGTCTACCGAGTGCGTGCGAGTATCACCAAAACCGTGGTTGACCGGCACAATGAAAGGTTCAGCCAGGCCAATGTGAGGACTGCCTGTGATTGTGGGTAAAGGTTGATCAACCGAGCGATTGGAATTTTCCAAACTGCCTTCATCGGTTCCGTTCAGCATGACCATGAAAGGCTCAACCAAGCCGAAACGGTTGCTGGTATCCAGGGTTGGCATAGGTTGATCTAGTGAACGCGTGCGTTCCTGTCTGCCTGTTGTTCCGTGGTATTCCACGAGAAAAGGTTCCACAAGCCCTCGGCTGTCGGCACTTGTGAGGGTGTTCAGTGGTTTTTCAATGTCTTGGAGCCTTCCGCCCATATCCATCTGGATAATAAAGGGCTGAATGAGTGAGATTGCTCCGGCCCCCGCAATCGTTGGAATAGGTTTATCCACACTTCTCGGGCTCGCACCTGACTGTTGCCCAAGAACAAAAGCCATCCCGCTGTACTTGCGCAGGCCGGCCTCGATCCGCTTTAAAGTGTTTGGCGAAAGTGGCTTTTTTCCTCTCGAAGCCCTCGTAAAAATAGAATCCCCCTTGATATTCCAATCTATGATTTCGCGGGCCGGCTTCCATTTTGGAAGTTCCCCGAACATATCTCCGTTCCCCTCTTTTCTGTGGGTGGGTTCAGGCCAGCGTATCGCTTTACCTTTGCGAGCCATGATAAAGAGGCGTTCGCGGGTGGTTGGGTCGCCATAATTGGCCGAATTTAACACTCGGGCATTGACCGAGTAACCCAGGGCACGAAGGGATGACAAAAAGGCGCGATAAATGCGGCCCTTTTTCTTTTGGACGGGGCGTTGCCAGTGGCATTTTTTATCATGCAGCTTTATATCAACTTCTGTTCCTGAGCCACAATTACAGTCTTCATAAAGTGGTCCCCAAAACTGGAATTCTGGAACGTTCTCAATAAGAACATTACGAATGTCCAGAGCCTCGCACCAGCGTAAAACATGCCAGGCAGAAGCCCGGCTTTGATCAGACATGGGCTTGCCACCGCGGGCATTGCTGTGATGAGTACATTCTGGGGAGGCGCATAATAGATCCAGCCGACCGCTTGGGACAGCTTTGCGCGGATCAACGTTGTCCAGGCTCTCACACCTGGTATCTGCCAACGGGTGATTGGTGCTATGCGTGGCAATGGCGACATTCCAGTGATTGATCGCCAGCAGGTTCACTTTGTAGCCAAGTTCTTTCGCGGCCTGCATGAGACCTTCGCTCGTACCACCAGCGCCGCAAAAGAGATCGGCTGCTTCGATTGTCCTGATCATACTTTTACTCTCCCTTCATAATCTTGCTTACACCTTTCAGAAAATAAATAGCTGTTCTTAAATTTCTGTAGCCATTTCTCGCTGCCTAGCCTATACTCTCAACGATCAAATCAAAAGACTTGAATTCCTGGTATGCGACGTAAATTTCATCTGTGGTGAAAGAGGAATAACTTGCCAAAGTTTCGCACATGGCCTTTATCATTTCTTCATTCATAATTTTCTCCTGGGTATTCAGTAACGACATACCTGCATAACTACGCCCACACTTATAAGTTAAACAAAAACAGTCCCGAATGCGAGGCTGTGAAGTTATGTAGGTAAATTTTTAGATTTTCTTAAATTCGATCACCCATTGTTTTTGTTCGGGAGTACGGAAATCTTCTTCTTGAGTATGCTTACGACTATTACATTTTCCGCATAACCGCTGAAGATTTTCAATACAATGTTCTCCTCCATGAG
>CAIWAX010000122.1 GCA_903910795.1 uncultured Anaerolineae bacterium | reverse complement strand
GTGTCTCAAGCAATCAACTGTCCTCTTCTCGAAGATAACGACATTTCCAGTGCCAAGGGTGTCTTGGTCAATATAACCGGGTCGGAAACTATGACCATGGACGATTACAATACAATCAATCGCATTGTCCTCGACAAAGTCCATCCAGATGCCAATATCAAAATTGGGGTTGTTAGAGATGATTCCCTGGGCGACACCATCAACGTGACTGTCATCGCCACTGGTTTTGGAAGCAGTTTCGATCTTGAACAAGCTAAGCGGCTACCTCCGTGGTCTACCTCAGCAAAGGGCGAGCTTAATACACAGCCAGTAGTAAAACAAAATATTCTGGACATCCCAACCTTTCAGCGGGAGAAGCAAAATCTCGGTATGGTTGGTGTAGCCAGGCTAAAGCATGAAGGAAAGAAGGTTCTTTCTTTTGTGGATGAAGAGGATGCAGAAAAATACCAGATCCCAACATTTATGAGAAAGTCGGTCGACTAATACAATCCGATATTACAACGCCACCAGAGACATTCTGTTTAAGGGCGCGGAGAAGTATAATCAGGAGCCAGCCACCTCATGTGCTTCATCATCAAGAGAGTCAAATTTAGAACAACTATAGAAAACGATTGATATGCCACCTCCGCATAAATTTGGAGAGGATGGACATCATCTTGTACATACATTTCAAGTAAGTATTTATTTCCGATTTCTATGAATTGCTCATCTTTTATACTTACCTGCTTAAAAAATTGGGTTTGCGTTTTTCAGCAAAGGCCGAAAGTCCTTCCTGGGCATCATGAGTGAAGCGATTTTCCTGACTGTACTTGCGTTCCACAGCCAGGGCCTGCTCCATTGGGAGATCAATTCCCTCATGGACAGCGACCTTGATGTAGCCCATGGCCTTTCCTGCTCCTGAAGCAAGCTTGTGAGCAAAAGCCATGACTTCAACCATGAAGTTTTCCGGATCGATGACCAAGTTTACCAACCCGATAGCCAGCGCCTCTTCAGGCCCGATGACTTTGCCGGTAAACATCATGTCAAGCGCCTTGGAAATTCCGATCAGACGGGAAAGTCTCTGGGTCCCGCCCGCACCCGGAATAACGCCGAGACCGGCCTCAGGCAGGCCGATGAGGGACTTGCCGGCAATCATAAAACGGTAGTCGCAGGCCATTGCCAGTTCGCAGCCGCCGCCGAGGGCATGGCCATTGATGGCGGCAATCACGACCTTCTTCATGCTGGTCAGAAGATTGTTGGCATCCTGCAGCAGTTTGCCAAAGGCCTCGAATTCAACCAGATTCATTGCCTTCATTTCCTTGATGTCGGCGCCGGCGATAAAGGCTTTTTCAAGAGCGCTGGTAATGACGACGACGGTGATGTCGTCCAACTGCCCGGCTTCGCTAAAGGCCTTGAAAAGTTCGAGGCCGAATTCGCCGTTGAGCGGATTGGTTGGCGGACGGTTGAGGCTGATGGTCAGAACGCGGCCATCTGTTGTCATTGTAATATACTTGTATGCCATGGCGTTACTCCCGTTCAGATAAGGGGTATTCTCGGACTAAAACCCCGAAAGGTCAACTTTGAGCTAATTACTATATGATATCTGCATGTTAGAGTTGCCAATTTATTACGCTGCAAATGGGTTCATCGTCAGACCACGACCTATATAGACCAGGTTTTCATATTTTTTCTCATACGTTTATCTGTCTTTGATAAGT
>CAIWAX010000121.1:5000-43953 GCA_903910795.1 uncultured Anaerolineae bacterium | reverse complement strand
CCCTTTGGAGGAAGAAGTACTGGAAAATTTCAGGGAGAAAATTTACAAAGTCAGCTATTCAGATAATTAGAGATTTTAAGCCCACGGAGTTAGTCATAGAATTCGCCCCTTTATATTTCCAATAAAATAGAACGTGAGTGAGAAATAAAAGAAACTCTTGAAAAGTGGAAAAGATAAAACGATATGAGAAAACAACCTCTTGCCGAAGTTTTTGGCTTTCCAATAAATAATTTTTCCGAAGATGCACAACGCCATCGGCGTCTGAGGTTATGCCCGTATAACAATAAGGTTCCATCTTGCACAAAAGACAAGGCAAATTCCCCGCTTGGTGTATGCACTGTTTTTGATAATAACCAATTGGCAATTACTTGTCCCGTTCGTTTTAGGCAGGATTGGAAAATCGCGGAAGATGCAGCTAAATTCTTTTTTCCAGTAAATACGAATTGGACATCCTTAACAGAAGTAAGACTGAAGGACCAAAATGGAAAATCAGCCGGAAATATTGATCTTGTTTTAGTAGCGTATGATGATAATGGTCGAATTTTAGATTTCGGAGCACTGGAGATCCAGGCAGTTTATATTTCTGGAAACGTTCGGAACCCTTTTGAACACTACATGAAAGACCCCGATAACCGAAGTGATTTTGATTGGAGTAAAAACCCGTTATACCCTAACCCAGACTATTTGTCATCTTCCCGGAAAAGGCTGGTTCCGCAACTGATTTTCAAAGGTGGTATTTTTAGCGCATGGGGCAAAAAGACAGCGGTATCCTTGCATAAAAACTTTTTTAATACACTACCTGATTTACCGGAAGTCTCTCCGGAAATGGCAACTCTTGCTTGGCTTATTTATGACTTGAGTTATAACGAAGAACAAAACCGTTATTTTCTAAAACTGGAACGGACAATATATACCCAATTTCATCCAGCGCTTGATAAAGTTATAAACCCGGAAGCCGGTCAGGTTGATGATTTTCTCAACCTTTTACAAGATAAATTAGATGAAAAGCTCGAAGATAATAATCCGCCTGATGCACCTTCTTTGACGGATTTTACAGGCAGCTAGCATGAGCCAACTACCTCTTTTCGATCCAGTATTACCTACAAAACCGGTAAATGTGGCTTCAATTCCACAAAGAAGCCCTTTTCGTTATCCTGGTGGAAAAACCTGGTTAGTACCCTTTATTCGAAAATGGCTATCTCAATACGATCCTGAGCTTATCGAATTCCTCGAACCTTTTGCTGGAGGCGCAATAATTGGCTTAACCGTGGCATTCGAAAAATTAGCCAGATATGTCACTTTGGTTGAATTAGATAGTGATGTTATAGCAGTTTGGCAAACAATTTTTTCTGATGATGCGAGATGGCTTGCTAATAAAATATTAGAATTTAATTTAACCGATAAAACGGTTGAAAATGAGTTATCTATTCCACCCGATTCCATTAAGGAAAGAGCTTTTCAAACTATTTTGAAAAACCGTGTTAATCATGGTGGCATTCTTGCACCTGGAGCCGGGCGATTAAAATATGGGGAGAATGGAAAAGGTATGCTTTCCAGATGGTATCCTCAAACCTTATATCATCGTATTCTTGAAATTGAAAATATTCGTGATCGTATTTCTTGTGTACATGGCGATGGATTTGAATGTATAAAAACATATTCTAAAAGCAAGAACAATATATTTTTTATTGATCCACCTTACACAGCCGGAAAGAAAAATGCAGGTAGCCGTTTATATACTCATTTTCAAATTAATCATGAAATTCTTTTTTCCTTGGCCAGCCAAATTCAAGGTGATTTCCTTATGACTTATGACAATGCCCCTGAAGTAATTGACCTGGCCCGAAAATATGGTTTTGACACTCAACTAGTCTTGATGAATAATACTCACCATGCTGAAATGGCAGAATTATTAATAGGTCGTGATTTAGAATGGGCACGTGCAAAAATTCCACCATCCACGATAAAGTAAGTTCCAAAAAAGTAATCGGATAGGAAGCGAGTATCGGCCCGCCAGGCTCGATGCCCAATTCCCCGCCGAAATCTTAAATCAAAAAAGGACTGACCAAAACCGGCCAGTCCTTTTTATTGCCGCTATTTTAAAGTTTTTACGGTTTGGCGGTTGGCACCGCGGTGGGCAGAGCCTTGGCATCGGCGGCGGTGTTGGGCATACCAGCCGCTACCCAGCGCTTGAAGACATCTACCACATCGGCGGGCAGCTTGCCGTTGGGCGGCATGGCGTCGATCCCGTCGCCGGAGACAACGGCGCGCTGGCCCTGAATGAGCTGCATCAGGATGCTGTTCATATCTCCGGCCGTCACGTTCGGGGCGTCATCGCCGGATTTGAGGATGTGATCGTAAGTATCCATCAAGTAGCTCCGGTTGACCTTTTGGGGCCGGTGGCAGGAAACGCAGTAGCGATCGACGATCGGCTTGATCTGTGCTTCGTAAGATGGGATTTCACCGGCTGCCAGCGGCGGGTAGAGCGGCTTGAGGGTCGGTTTCTCAAAGCGGTCATCCCACATGTAGCGCATGAAGACCACAATGTAACCCATCTCGCTCTTGGAGAGACCCTGGGCGTTGTAGGCTTTGCCGAAGGGGTTCATCCCCGCGTCCGGGCGGCCGTAGGCGATCACGCCTTCCAGGGCCGGGTCATCCAATGTGTTGAGCACATCCTTGCTGTTAATGGCAAAGATCTGTTTGCCTTCCAGACCCTTGACACCCTTGATGGTGGTGGTTTTGCCGTCATCGCCGTGGCATTCCACGCAGTTGACGGAATACAACTGCTGCCCGGCCTGGATCTGCTCCACCACAGTCGTGGCGACAGTCTCAGTAGTGCTGGGCGGTGCCTGGTACAGGGCCAGCACCGCACCGCAGAAGCCGATCATCAGCGCGGCAGTGATTCCGGCTGTCCAGATCATGGTCTTGTTGGACATGTTCTTAAAGACAAAAAGCAGCAGGATGTAAGCCAGGCTGGGGATGACCAGCCCGCCGATGGTTTGCAGCGCGCCAACCAGGGTGGGGCCGGTGGGCACATCCGACATCAAGGTCAGCGTGACCATGCTGACCACCAGGATGCCCATGATCGAGATGGGCAGCACCCGCTTGCTGTAATGCCGTTCGGATTTGTGGTCGATGAAAGGCATCACCACCAACAGCAGGATGGCGATGGTGGGAATGATCACAGTGGCGAGCCATTCAATTTTCCCGAGCAGGGGAATCTGCCCGTATAGCGCCAGAAATTTGAACAGGAACAGGAAGTACCATTCCGGTCGTGGAATGTACGAAGTGTCGCTGGGGTCGGCTTTTGGTTCAACCGGCACACCCACGAAGGATGCCAGCAGTACCAGCACCAGGAAGATCGCCAGGGCCATGACCGCATCCTTGAAGATGCTGTCGGGCCAGAAGCGTTCACCGCGGGTCAGGATTTGATCATAGCGTTTTTTGATTTTTTCTTTGGTTTCGTTGTTCATACCGAACTTATGGGTACTTTTCATGGCGTTCTCCTTAGTCTTCCTTCGTTGGGAAGTGGGATTCGCCGTGCTTGATGATCAAGTACAGATGAATGCCGATCAATGCGATTAAGACAGCGGGCAGGATCCAGATGTGAGCCGCAAAAAAGCGCTGCAGGGTCAGGGCGCTCAGGTCCGGCCCGCCGCGCAAGGCTTTCAGGATGAAATCGCCCACGAAAGGCATGCTGCCGGCGATCTGGGTCGCCACAGTGGTGGCCCAGTAAGCCTTCTGGTTCCAGGGCAGCAGGTAGCCGGTAAAGCCCATTCCCAGAGTCAGGAGCAGCAATCCCACGCCAACCAGCCAGGTTAGTTCGCGCGGATATTTGTAGGAGGCGGTCACAAAGACGCGCAGCATGTGGATGAAGACCACCAGCACCATCAGGGTTGCGCCCCAGTGGTGAATGCCGCGCACCAGCCACCCGAAGGCCACGCCGGTCATAATGTAGTTGATGCTGTCGTAGGCGTGATCGGGGGAGGGGGTGTAATAAACCGTCAGGAAGATGCCCGTGGCGGCTTGCAAGATAAATAAGAACAGGCTGGCGGAGCCGAGGGTGTTCCACCAGTTGCCCAGGGGTTCGGGGCGGTCGAGCAAGTTGGTGTACATTTCACCCAACCCCAGGCGTTCATCCAGCCATTGGTATACCGTAGTGTATGCTGTACGGAGTTTCTGCCACATACCTATGCTGTGCATGCTTAGCCTTCCTTAAAGAAAATGAGCAGATTGCCGTCGCCGTCCACCTTGAAATCGGTGTATTGGTTGAGGGGTTTGGGAGGCGGGCCATCCAGCACCTTGCCCTCTTTGCTGAATTTGGCATCGTGGCAGGGGCAGATGAATTCGTTGGCATCTGCGTGCCAGTTGACACTGCAACCCAGGTGCGTGCAACGGCTCGAAAGGATCAAAATATCCTTCGGGTCGGCTGAGCGGCGGATGATGAATCCGCCAAAGCTGGTGCCGGTTCTCTCCCAACCGTTAACCTGTGTGCGGGTGAACGCAAACGGGGTGGGTTTATCGATCGGGATGGAGTCGAGCTTCCCAATCGGGATCCAGGCTTCTTTTGCGCCTGCGCGCAGGGCCGGGTCGACCAGATAATCGATGACTGGCGCCCCGATTACAACGGTGATAATGCCTCCGATGACGCCTGTCGTGACTTTCATGAAGTCACGGCGGCTGAGGTGGTTCGAACCTGACATGCATGCCTCCTCTGGCACTGTTTTATGCTGGTCGCAGCTCCTGCGAGCGCCTTACAACGAAGTGTATGCTGTGCATAACGAAGTGTATGCTGTGCATCAGGAATTGTAATCGCTTCTGAAAAAATGGATTAGAATTGTGAATAACGAAGTGTATCCTGTGGACATCGACACTCAGAATAATTGGATTATAAAGGTCATTGTGCGTATTATTATAGGATGTGTGGAATGAAATCGAGATGATGATTGTCACTTTCTTATCACCCTTCCTACGCTAGGCTTCCGGATTTCGCCGGTTTATGGCGATAACGAAGTGTATGTTGTGCATTTCGTCCGAATAACGAACTCATAATCCATGAGTTTTGTCACGTTGAATGTCTGATTAACAAATGAGATAATGGAATAATCCCGGTATTTGATTGGGATATAATCCCCATGGTCAGTATGGATATCCCGGTTTCAGTACGGGATCGCAATAACGAAGTGTATGCTGTGCATAACGCAGTGTATGCTGTGCATAACGCAGTGTATGCTGTGCATAACGCAGTGTATGCTGTGCAAATTGATCGGAATGATCGATTTTCTCCAGGAGGTATAGATGGGCTTGAATAGGAATGTCAGCCTGAACACCGGGCTGCAGTATAAAGGCAGGGAACCTATGTTGACCTTTGTACTGCACCGCATCGGTGGACTGGGCATTGTAGTTTTTGTAGGTACCCACATCCTGTCCTCATTTATCGGCGGACAGCTCGGTCATGCCGGGAATGTCGTGTATGAGAGCTGGATCTTCCAGATCATTATATTTTTCTGCGCCACGTTCCACGCCATCAACGGCCTGCGGATCACCATCCTGGATTTGTGGCCGCCGCTGATCGAACACCAGCGCGAAGCCATCTGGATCGAATTCGCGGTTTTCATCCCGCTCTATCTGATTGCTGTCTATGTCATCATTCACACTGCGCTGGGAGGATAAGCAGCCATGAGACGAACCTTACCCCTCAATAAACGCGGGCTGAATTTTGAAACCCTGATGTGGCTCTTTACGCGTCTTTCGGCGCTGGGAATGTATGCCTTCATCCTGATGGGCGCCATCGGCGCGCTGATCATGGGCGCCCGCACTCAGATGAACATGGCTGATCTGATGCGCTGGAGTTTTATGCCCAACACCACGCATGTTCAAAACACCAATGTGCTCGATCTTTCGATGTGGTCGAACCCCTTCTGGAAGGTTTCCGCCAGCCTGCTGTACTTGCTGGCTATGGCGCACGGTGTCCACGGTTTGGTGGTAGTCTGTGATGATTACATTGCTGGCGCCACTGGCCGCAAAATTGTCCGTTTTCTCAGCATTGTGGTGATGGTTGTAATGGGCCCGATTGGCCTGATGGTTATCTGGGCATAACGAAGTATATGCTGTGCATATTAGGATGGTTGAAAGTATGAATGCTCATCAATTTGATGTGATTGTAGTAGGCGCGGGCGGCGCTGGTTTGATGGCGGGCCTGTATGCTTCGCGCACCGCCAAAACGGCTGTTATCAGCAAGTTGTACCCCACACGTTCGCATACCGGCGCAGCCCAGGGCGGCATCAGCGCCGCGCTTGGCAACCTGGAAGAAGACCGCATCGAGTGGCATACCTATGACTCCATCAAGGGCTCCGATTATCTCGGCGACCAGGACGCGATTCAGTTCATGTGCGAGGAAGCGCCGCAAGCCATCCTGGAACTGGAACATATGGGCCTGCCCTTTGACCGCACGCCCGAAGGCCGCATTTCACAACGCTTCTTCGGCGGTCATACCAACAACGAAACCGGCAAGCCGGTCAGGCGCGCCTGTCATGCCGCCGACCGTACCGGTCACATGATTTTGCAAACCCTGTACCAGCAGTGCCTGAAGAACAAGGTCAACTTTTTCGATGAATACCAGGCGATTGACCTGCTGATCGAAAATGGCCGGGCCGTGGGCGTGGTGGCGATTGAACTTGCCACCGGCGAACTACATACCTTTCACGCCAAAGCCGTCATCTTTGCCACTGGTGGGCACGGACGCATCTTTGAAGTCACTTCCAACGCTTACGCCTATACCGGTGACGGCGCGGCCATGCTCCTGCGCAAGGGTCTGCCGTTGGAAGATATGGAATTCTTCCAATTCCACCCGACCGGTATCTATAAACTCGG
The DNA here is from genome assembly GCA_903910795.1 of uncultured Anaerolineae bacterium. Classification (GTDB taxonomy): domain Bacteria; phylum Chloroflexota; class Anaerolineae; order Anaerolineales; family Villigracilaceae; genus UBA5195. Next base: position 37,080 of record CAIWAX010000121.1, on the reverse strand, counting down.
CATTCTGATCACCGAGGGTGTGCGCGGCGACGGGGGTGTGTTGATCAACGGCAAGGGCGAGCGCTTCATGCCCAAATATGCCCCTACGGTCAAGGATCTGGCCTCACGTGATGTGGTCAGCCGCGCCATCTATACCGAAATCCGCGAAGGTCGCGGCATCAACGGCTCCAACTATGTCTACCTGGATGTCCGCCCCGAGACTGTCAACCGCATTGCTGAACTGGACGGCCGCACCAACCCGGACGGTTCCAAATACACTGTGACAGGCGAGCAGATCTTGCAAAAGCTGCCCGATATCATTGATTTCTGCCGGGTGTATCTGGGTGTTGATCCTGTGACCCAGATGATGCCCATCCAGCCGACCGCGCATTACACCATGGGCGGCATCCCCACCAACAAGTACGGCGAAGTGGTGATCGATGACAAACAGACACCCTTCCCCGGACTGTACGCGGCCGGTGAATGTGCCTGTGTTTCTGTGCATGGCGGTAACCGTTTGGGAACCAACTCGCTGCTTGACCTGGTTGTCTTTGGCAAGCACGCCGGTCTGCGCGCGGCCGAGTACGCCAATGGGGTCGAGTTTGAAAGTCTTCCCAAGCAGCCGGAGGCCGCGGCCCGCTCGCAGTTTGACGCCCTGCGCCACGCCACCGGCAAGGAAAATGTGTACGACATCTCAACCGAGATGAAAAAGATCATGTTTGACCTGGTCGGCATTTACCGCACCGAAAAGGACATGCTGGTTGCCATCGAGAAGGTGCGCGAATTGAAGCAACGTTACGCGAACGTCAAGGTGACCGATACCGGCAAGATTTTTAACACCGAATTGATCAATGCCTGGGAATTGGGCAACATGCTCGAACTGGCCGAAGTGATCGCGGTCAGCGCCCTGAACCGCAAGGAATCCCGCGGCGGCCATTCGCGCGAGGATTATCCCAACCGTGATGACAAAGAATGGATGAAGCACACCCTGGTTGTTAAGCAGGCAGATGAGCTCAAGATCAGTTACAAGCCGGTCACGGTCACCAAATATCAACCCAAAGTGCGCGTTTATTAATAATCGTAGGGGCGCAGTGTTGCTGCGCCCAATTCTAAAGTAGAGGCGAAGATGCAAGTCACCCTGAAGATCTTCCGTTTCAATCCCGAAGTGGATAAGAAGTGGCATTACGAGACCTATACGCTCGATGCCCCCGAGACTGACCGCATCCTGGACTTGCTGGAGAAGGTGAAGGGTCACGTGGATGGCACGCTCTCTTTCCGGCGCTCGTGTGCACATGGTGTCTGCGGGTCGGACGCGCTGCGCATCAATGGACGCAATCAACTGGCCTGCAAGACCCTGGTGCGCGACACTGGCGCAAAGATCACGGTGGAACCCTTGCTTGGCCTGAAAGTCATCAAGGATTTGATTGTGGATATGAAACCGTTTTTTGACAACTATAAAACGGTTTTACCCTATTTCATTAATGATAGTCCGTTGCCCGCGGATGGCAAGGAACGCCTGCAAACCATCGAACAGCGCGCGCGTTTCGATGAGACCACCAAGTGCGTTCTGTGTGCGGCCTGCACCACCTCCTGCCCGTCTTTCTGGGGCAGTGAAACCTACCTCGGCCCGGCCGCGTTTGTCACCGCCCACCGCTTTATTTTCGACAGCCGCGATGAAGCTGCTTCTGAGCGCCTGCACATCCTCAGCGAAACCAACGGTGTGGCGCGCTGCCATACCGTCTACAACTGCACGATGGCCTGCCCGCGCGAAATCCAGATCACAAAGGCCATTGGCGAGATAAAACTGGCCATGATAACCGGTAAATTGGACTGAACAGCCTTCCTGGTGTATGTCTTATAAACTGAAATCCCCGGTTTTTGACCTGATCCTCTGCATTTCGGATGCAGTCGATTCGATCAGCCCGCAGTTGGCTGATCATCACAGGCGCACAGCCTACCTGGCGTACCAGCTTGGCCGCCAGTTTGGGTTGCCTGTGGCGCGCTGCAAGGAGCTGGCTATTGCCGCGGCGCTACATGATATCGGCGCGACTGCCCTCAAAGAGCGCCTGAACCTGCTCAATTTTGATACAAAAGTCTCTGCCGATCATAACGCAGTGTATGCTGCGCATAACGCAGTGTATGCTACGCATAACGAAGTGTCCGCTGTGCATGCTGAAGTGGGCTACTTGCTTATCTCCAACTACCCGGCCTTTGCCCTGGCTGCTGAGATTGTCCGGTTTCACCATGTCAATTGGAATGACGGCGCTGGAAAGCTCAACATGGGGCTGTCTGTGCCGGTGGAAAGCCATATCCTGCATCTGGCCGAGCGCGTGGCGGTGCAGATTGACCCGCGCAAGGAAGTGCTTTCGCAGGTCAGGAGCATTACCAACCGGGTCAAGCGTAAATCGGGGGATGATTTCATGCCGGAAGTGGTCGATGCCTTCCTGCGCCTGGCCGAAAAGGATTTTATCTGGTTTGACATGGTTTCGCCCAGCGCGGATATCGCCCTGTGGAATGACCTGGATTGGGATGTGATTTCGCTGGAAGGCGCTGAATTTTTGGAGCTCTCGCGCTTTTTCTGCCGCCTGGTTGATTTCAAAAGCCCCTTTACTGCCACCCATTCCAGCCGTGTGGCGGTTTGCGGTCAGGCGCTGGCCGAACTGTCCGGTTTTTCGATGCTGGATCAGCGCCTGATCTCATTGTGCGGTTATCTGCACGATATTGGCAAGCTGTGCGTGCCGCTGGAAATTCTCGATAAACCCGCCGCATTGTCGACAGAAGAATCCGCGGTCATGCGTCACCATGCCTACTACACCAACCACATTTTGAAGCGTATCGGCGTTTTTGAGAATGTGCGGGTCTGGAGTTCCTATCACCACGAGCGTTTGGATGGCAGCGGTTACCCTTACCAGCTTAAGGGCGAGGAATTGACCACCGGCTCGCGCATCATCGCCATCGCGGATGTGTTCACCGCAGTATCGGAAGACCGCCCCTACCGCTCTGCCAGAAATGACATTGATGTCATGGATGTAATGAATGATATGGCTCGCAAGGGTCTGCTGGATGCCCGCTTGATAAAACTGCTGGGCAGCCGGGTGCATGAAATCAACGCCTTGATGGCCGAGGCCGAGTTCAGTGCCTCCCGGGATTATCAGGAGTTCATCGACCGCCGCACAAGATATATGGATTTTGTGCGAGCCGGGGAATAAAAGATTCAAAGCAAAGCAGCAAAGACGCAAAATAAATAAAAATATACGGGCAAATGGTTTATTGAACAGGAAAGAATCTTTGCGGCTTCGCCCCCTTGCATCTTTGCGTTAATATTTTATATCATTCAATCGCATCCTTCAACCTGCGCGCCAGGCGGCCAAAATGCTGCGTGTAGCGCATCTCTTCCTCGCGCGGACGCGGCAAATCCACAGGTAGATCCAGCTTGATGCGACCGGGGCGGGCTGTCAGCACCAGCACGCGATCGGCCAGGAACAAAGCCTCCCCGATCGAATGGGTCACCATGATGACCGTCTTCTGGTCGGCCTGCCAGATGCGCGACAGCTCCGTCCACATGCGCTCGCGGGTCAGCGCGTCTAGCGAGCCAAACGGCTCATCCAGCAGCAGGATATCGGGATCATGAACCAGCGCGCGGGCCAGCGCCACGCGCTGCGCCATGCCGCCTGACAGATCGCGGGGCAACGCCTTTTCAAAACCATCCAAACCAACCAGTTCGATCAATTTCTGGGCCTTTTGACAGGCTTCCTCATACGGAACTTTTTCCACTTCGAGCGGCAGCATGATATTTTGACTTACAGTCCGCCAGGGCATCAGGTTGGCCTGTTGAAAAACAAACCCGATGCGCGGCTGGTGGTGACCTTCGAAGTTGATCTCTCCGCTGGTGGGCGGCAGCAGCCCGGCCAATATACGCAGCAGGGTGCTTTTCCCACTGCCCGATGGGCCCAGCACGCACACAAACTCTTGTGGATGTACCACAAAGCTGACAGCCCCCAGCGCATGCAGCCCACCGTTGCCATCCGGGAAGGTGGCACTCAGGCTGCGGACAGATACAACTGGCTGGCGGGTATCGTTGGTCATTTGGTTGGCAGGAAGCTGTTCGTGTAGGCTTTTTTGAGATCCAGCGGGTCAGTGTATAACTTCATGTTGAGCAGAACTTTTTGCATGTTATCCCAGGCCGCCGGGTCTGAATACCCGAGCACCGGTGCGCGCCATTGTTCGATGGAAGTACCCAGCACCTGCTTCTGCACCAGAGGGTCAGCCTGATCCAGGTTTTGGACATATTTTTTGCTGATGGTGTAGGCGCCGTCTGGGTCGTCAATCGTATCTTGCAAACCGTGCAAAAAAGCCTCTACAAAGCCGCGCACCAGCGCCGGGTTCCGGGCAATGGTGGTTTCGTTCGTAAGGATGCCGTTGGATGCCAGTTGGACGAAATCAGCCACGCGCACTTCATCCACTGCGTAACCCTTGGAGCGCAGAATGACCGGTTCATTGGCGGCATACCCGACAATGGACTGTTCGCGCCCGGTTGCCAGCGCTTCAACCTGGGTGTAGCCAATTGAATCGAGAGTCACATCTTTTTCACCCAGCCCGGCGGCATATAACAGGGCGCGCAGGCCCACATAGTTGGCCCCATACAGGCCTGGTAAACCGATTTTCTTGCCGCGCAGATCGGCGGGGCTTTTGATGTTTTGATCAGACATGGAGATAATGGAAACCGGGTATTTTTGATACCAGGCTGCCACATACACTACCGGCAGCCCCTGGGCGCGCGCCATCAGCACCTGTTCGCCCGAAACCAGCGAAAACTGCAGGGTGTTGGCACCCACCAGCGCCACGCCGTCGGTCTCGTTGGCGTAATCAAACTCGACCTCGATGCCAGCGTCCTTGAAATAGCCGCGTTCAACCGCCATGTAAAATGGCGCAAACTGCACATTAGGGATGTAACCCATCGGCAGTTTGACATGGATAACCGGGTTGGCGGTTGCCGTAGGCACGGGTGTAGTTGGGGCAGCACAGCCCGCCAGCAGCGCAAGCGTCAGCACCCAAAACATTATTTTCTTATACATGCGTTTCTCCAAAAACATTATTTAATTTCTATCCTGCCAGGCCAGCAGGCGGTGTTCGAGATAGATGACCATGCCGTACAGGCTGAGGGCCATACCGATCAGCGTAAAGACGGCCACAAACACCAGGGCGGTATCGTACTGCCCGCGCCCGACGTTGATCAGGAAGCCCAGGCCGCGATCCGCGCCTACAAACTCACCGACCACCGCGCCAATCACCGAGAGCGTGGCTCCAATCTGCAATCCGCCCAGAAAAATGGGCAGGGCCGCCGGGATTTCCAGCAAACGCAGCGTCTGCCAGGGTGAGGCGTGCAGCGAGCGCATCAACTCATTCAAAGAGCGTGGAACGGCTCGCAGTCCAACCACTGTATTGACCAGCACCGGGAAAAAGACGATCAGCCCGCAGATCAGGATTTTTGAGAACATGCCCTGACCGAACCAGATCACCAGCAGGGGCGCAATCGCCACGATCGGGATGGCCTGGCTGGCCACCAGGAAGGGCGATGCCAACCGTTCAAAAGCGCGTGATTTTGCCACAGCGTAGCCCAGCAGCGTGGCGCTGCAGGTGCCCGCCAGCAGCCCCAGCAGCACTTCAGAGAGGGTTACCGCGGCATGCCATAACAGGCTGCTATCCCGGATGGCAGTCACAAAGCGAACCGCCACCTGTGCGGGCGAGGGCAGGATGAAGGCTGGCAGACCGGCGAAGGTCGTCAGCGCCTGCCAGCCAGCCACTGCCGCCAGCACAACCACCACCGGGATCCAGTGCGTGTGCTTCCACTGAGTGCGGTCGGAAAATCCTTCCAATTTACGGGTCAGGTTCAAATCCATTCTTACGGCTTTCCAAATTGGGCCGGAGAACGCAAAACGCCCCGGCGGGAACCTGCGGGGCGTTAAAATACTGGCGGTCTAACAAAAACCCGAAAACGAGGAACGTTTTCGGGGCGCAGACACCAAGACAAACCCAAAATGGGCCGTCACCTTCTTTTATCCGGACTTTAACCGTCGGCCGCGGAATTACACCGCATCCTGCGCTTTTTGTCGCGCTCGTGGGCTCTACCACCGATCGGGAATTACACCCTGCCCCGAAGGCCTTACTGTATTAGAAATGATTATATGCCCGCCGGCCGGGTGTGTCAATTCGAATTGTATTAACAATTGCACAGACTACCGGTTGAGCCATGCTGCGACAGGGATAACAACATCATCAATTCATCCCGTGAATTGATCCCGATTGCATTTTGCCGCTGCGCGAAATGGCTTTAGAAAAAAGAATGATTTTCCTCGCGTTCTGTGAGCCCTGGCGCTAAATTGTCATTTCCCTAAATCTTTCCTTCAAAAATGGTGTTTCTATTTCAAATAGTATGCGTGTGGGAGAGTGTCAATGAAACCAGTGCTTGTCATTTACAACCCGATCGCCGGGCGCGGGCGCGCCAAAGCTCAATGGCCGCATATTGAGGTGGCCCTGCGCCAGGCTGGCGTCAATTTTGTAGAAGCGCCCACCCAGGGGCCGCTGCATGCCTCGCGGCTGGCCTATGAGGCGCCGGGGAGGTATGACATGGTGGTCAGTGTGGGCGGAGATGGCACCGCGCATGAAGTGGTCAACGGGCTGCTGAGGGCTTCCGGTGAGGCCGAAACCATGCCATTCGCGGTCATCCCGCTGGGCAGCGGCGATGACTTTGCCAAGGTCATCCCACCCGAAACGGCTGTTGGCCAGCATCCCTTTGAGTGGCCGGTGGCGGTCGAAAAAATCGCGCGCGGTCAAACCCGCCTGTTTGACGTGGGCCGCCTGACGGGCGACCATCTGCGTTCCGACCTGCCCCAGGGGCCGCACTATTTTATGAACGGCATCGATGTCGGCTTCGGGGCGCATGCCACCGTGAATTTCCTTTCCACCCCGCGTATTTTCAAGGGCTTCACCGCCTACATGCTGACCATTCTGAAGACCATGATCAAGTACCCGCTGCTGCACATCACCATCCAGTTGGATGACGAGCCGCCCTTTGATCAGGATACCACCATGACGGCCATCACCAACGGGCGCTGTTTTGCCAATGGCTTCTGGGTCTGCCCGCAGGCCCAGCCGGATGACGGCATTTTTGATCTGATGATCGCCAGCGGGTTGAACCGCCTGCAGATTCTGAATCTGATCCCCAAGATCACCAGCGGCACACACCTGGGTGATCCGGGGGTGCGTATGGCGCGCGCCCGCAAGGTGGTGTTGAGTTCAAAGCAGCCGTTGATCGTGGAAGCCGATGGCGAGCTGCCTTATATGCAGACACACCAGCTCACCATCGAAGTGCTGCCGAAGAGACTGAGGATGGTAGTGTAAGAAAAACAAATAACCCAGATCAGCCATTGGTCAGCCAATCCGGTTGTGATGTTGAATGAACAGGCTGCCTTTCACAAGGCAGCCTGTTTTTACTTGTAGAAATTAGGCCTTGACGATGCAATCGACCGGGCAGACATCCTTGCAGCGTGGGGCATCGTAGTGTCCAACGCATTCCACACAGGTGTCGGGATTGATGACATAAATGGTGTCTTCGGTAATCGATTCGGTCGGGCACTCGGGCAGGCAGGCGCCACAGGAAATGCAATCATCTTGAATTTTCATAGCCATGGTAACACGCTCCTATAAGAAATTTTGATACCTTGCTTATACCTGTTTCAGGGGCTGCGTGTCAAATGACAAAAATCTCTAATTCGAGGTATTTTGTCACGTTTTTATCAGCCGCTTACCGGCTGAACAACTTCTGGCTGTCATCGCGAGCGATCTCCAGTGAGCGTGGCAATCGCCCTCTTGATGCAGAGATACCCAAAAGCGGGTACGGTGATGCCACGCCGCCGGGACATTTTGCTGGCTGCTTACAAATGATACAAGTCACCGTATTTTGTCTTCAGGTATTGGATGTAAGGAGCGATGCTCATCGGGCCGCCGGTGACGCGCTGAACCATTTCCACCGCGGTGAATTTGCGTCCATGCCGGTACAGGTTTTGGATCAACCAGTCGTGCAGCGTGTTGAACTGGCCCTGTTTCATTTCATCCGGGATTTCGGGGTGGGCTGCCAGCGCCGCGCTGTAGAATTGCGCGCTCAGGATGTTGCCGAGTGTGTAACCCTGGAAAGCGCCGCCGATAAAGCCGCTAAACCAGTGCACATCTTGCATGGCGCCGTTCTTTTCCTCTTTGGGTGTGATCCCGAAATCTTTTTCAAAGCGTTCGTGCCAGGCTTCGGGCAGATCGCGCACGGAGAGCGTGCCTTCCAGCATTTGCAGTTCAAAATCGAAGCGCAGCATGACGTGCAGGTTGTAGGTCACCTCATCGGCATCCGTGCGGATCAGCGAAGGCTCGACCTTGTTGATGCCGCGGTAAAACTGATCGACCGTGATGCCTTTGAGCTGTGCGGGGAATTCGGCCTGCAGTTTCGGGTAAAAATATTCCCAGAATCCGCGGCTGCGTCCGACCAGGTTTTCCCAGGTGCGCGATTGGCTTTCATGCACACCGGAAGAGATCCCGTTGGCCAGCAGCGTGCCTTCCAGCGCCATGTCGATGCCCTGTTCATACATGGCGTGCCCGGCTTCGTGGACATTGCTGAAAATCGTCTCGCCCAGGTAATCTTCCTTGACGCGTGTGGTGATGCGCACATCGCCGAGCGAAAATTTGGTCATAAAGGGGTGATGGGTTTTGTCGATGCGCCCGCGGTTGAAATCATAGCCCAACTGCCGGACCACCTCTCCGGCGAATTTCAACTGCTGTGCTTCCGGGTAGTGCACATGCAGGAAGGAGTCATCCGCGATGGGGTGGGAGCGGATGGCTTTGACGATCGGCACAAGTTGCGCGCGCAGCTCGGCGAACAGGCCGCGCACACTGGCCGCCTGCATGCCGTAATCTGACAGGTCGATCAGGGGATCAGCAATATGCTCATAACCCGGGAAGAAATCGCCGAATTTGCGGCTCAGTTCGAGGGTTTTCTCCAAATAGGGCTGCACACTGCGAAAATCGTTGTTTGGGCGGGCTTCGGCCCAGGTTTGATAAGAGGCGGCCGAATGCGTATAAAATTCGGACAGGAACTCGGGCGGCACCTTGATGGCATTTTCATATTCCCGGCGCACCAGGCGCAGCAGACAGGCATCATCAGAATCATAGGGCAGGCTCTCGCCGTACTGCTGCAGGTCATCCAGCAGCTTGCCGATGGCCGGATCGATGAATTTCTCCTGTGAGATTTTGGCGAGCGTGGCGGTCTGCCGTCCGCGCGCTGCCGCGCCGCCGGCGGGCATGTAGGTGGATTGATCCCAATGCAGCAGGGATGAAATCATGTCCAGATCGTTGATCTCAGCCAGCCGGGTTTTGAGATCCTCTAATTTCTCTTCCATTTCAGCCATTCAAGCTCTCCTTGTCGTACAACCTATAATTTATGTGATTTTACCCCCGAAAGTAAGACCTGAATTGGGGAAATTAATGGCAGGGGAAACCTGTGCGGCCCGGCCTGTGTTACAAATAGAAATATTCCACCACACAGGAGGCTTGCCAGATGATAAAAGCGATTAGAAAGCTGTTTGATTGGACGCCCAGCGATATCGCGGCCTGGGAAAAAATCCGCCAGCCGGGCCTGTGGCATTTTGTGGCGTGGTACGGGTTGACCGGTTTTGCCTCAATCCTGTTCATCATCACCGGCGCGATCACACTCATCAACTGGCTGCGGACGCCAACCAGCTCGGAAAGTCTGTTGCTTCAAGTAGCGGTAGATGCCGCCGTTTGCCTGTTCGGCGGGCTGGTCACCGGTCTTAGCACCTGGTGGCTGGAAGACGGCATCTACCGGAGAATCATGAAATCCCGCCTGTGATGAGCACTGATTCGAGTGGAAAAACAGTGGATAGTATAATGAGTAAGAGGAATTTCTTATGCGTTGGCAGGAAGTCCGTTTGGCATATCCCCATCAATGGCTTGTTATTGAAGCCTTGCAGGCACATCGTGAGGCTGATCAACGTGTGCTTGATTCAATCGCGGTGGTCGAAGTCTGCCCGGATGGCAGCAGTGCATTGAATAGCTACCGTTCCCTGCATCACGCCATGCCTGAACGTGAATATTATTATGTGCATACCAGCCGGGCTGAATTGGACATTCGGGAACGTCTATGGTTAGGTGTTCGGGGCGGACATGCGCCTATCACTTCGGGATAATCTCCCGTTTATCAATGTGACAGTGATGCAAGCGGGACAGCAAGTGGATATTCTTAATGTACTCGTTGATACGGGGTCTGGGGGGACTATTTTTAGCGCAGATTCTGTCCAAAATATTGGCATCACTCCGAGGGAAAATGATGTCATCCACCATGTTTATGGTGTGGGTGGCAGTGAAGTGGTATTTATGCGGCGCATTGACCAGATTTTGGTGGGTGGGTATTGTAGATTGAAGTTGGCGGGATGGATTACGGTTTTGAAATTGGTGGGATTTTAGGCATGGATTTTTTGTTGGCTGCTGGAGCGCAAATTGATCTGGCCAATCAGGAAATCACTTTTGTAAAAAAATAAGTAACTGCTCACCCATGTCTTGGTTTAGGCATAATCATCAAGTTTTAATGCCCAAGTGAAACGATAATCACTGGTTTTCCCAGCAAGTGGTGTTTTCGCGCAGCGGCCTGAATTTGGCGCGAAAATACCACGAAAAGTACCGTCTCCCCCTTCCCGATTTTGGGAAGGGGGCCGGGGGGATGGGTTTCTGCCAAAAAGCACCCACCCCGTGAGCAGTTACAAAAATAATTCCCAAACGCGGTAGCATCCTTATCACCCATGTGGGTGCTTCGGAACGTGCGCATAAAAACAGACCTCCGAAGTTTCGTCGATTTCCGGCGCTTCGGAGGTCTTGTTATTATCCCAACTGCGCCTTGATCTTCTCGGCGGTTTCCTTGTAACCGGCCAGCTTATCGCGCTCCTTTTGAACCACGGGCGCGGGGGCCTTGTTGGCGAAGTCGCTCGAGAGCAGTTTCTCCAGGCGGGCGATGTGTGACTCGGCTTCCTGCAAATCCTTGGCCAGGCGCGCCTGCTCCTCGACCGGGTCAACAAAATCGGCCAGCGGCAGGTAGATTTCCACGGAGCCAGCCACCAGGGCGATCTGGCCTTCGGGCTTGGCATCCAGCGCGGCGCGGATATCCAGGCGGGCTTCATCCAGCCCGGCCAGGGCCGCGATAAAGCGCGCTTCCTGCTTCACCAGCCCGCTGGCATCCACCAGGGTGGCGGCCAGCCTGAGCCCCGGTTTGACGTTCTTCTCGGCGCGCAGGTTGCGGATGGCGCGCACCACTTCCTGCACCTGCGCAAAGCTGGCGATCTTGGCCGCTTCCCAGCCTTCGGCCGGGTTGGCCTCCGGCCAGCGCGCCATCATCAGCACTTGCGGCCAATCCTGCACGCGTTCAGCCAGCGCGGAGCCGAGCGTGGCCTGGCGCAGGTGGCCCCAGATCTCTTCGGTCACAAAGGGCGTAAAGGGGTGCAGCAGGCGCAGTGAGGCATCAAAGACGCGCAGCAGCGTATCGGCGGTCAGGTGCGCGCGTGCGCCGCCCTCGGCCATCTGGTTTTTGGCGATCTCCAGGTACCAGTCGGCGAAGTCGCTCCACACAAAGTCGTAGATCATCTGCCCGGCCTGGCCGTATTGGAAGGTCTGGAACAGGCGCTCCACATCGCCGGTCAGGGTTTGCAGGCGCGCCCAGATCCAGGAATCGGCCAGAGTCCATTCGATTTTTTCGCTTGGGGTGTTCTCGCAGGCCGCGATGGCATTGATCACAAAGCGCCCGGCATTCCACAGTTTATTGGCGAAGTTGCGGTTGGATTCAACCTTCTTCAGGCTCAGGTTGGAATCCTTGCCGGGGGTCGAGCCCACCAGCAGCGTAAAGCGCAGCGCGTCCGTGCCGAGTTCATCCATGACGGTCAGCGGGTCGATGACGTTACCCTTGGTTTTGGACATCTTCTGGCCGTGTTCGTCGCGGATCAGGCCGTGCAGGTAAACGGTGTGGAAGGGCGGTTCCTCTGTAAATTCCAGCCCGCTCATGATCATGCGCGCCACCCAGAAGAACAGGATGTCGTAGCCGGTTTCCATGTAACTGGTTGGGTAAAAATACTTCAGGTCGGGGGTCTGCTCGGGCCAGCCCAGCGTGGAGAACGGCCACAGCCCGGACGAGAACCAGGTATCCAGCACATCCGGGTCCTGCTCGATGTGGGTGGAACCGCAGTGCGCGCAGGCGCTTGGGTCGGCGCGCGTGCAGGTTTCCTTGCCGCAGTCGGCGCAGTACCAGACCGGGATGCGGTGGCCCCACCACAACTGGCGGCTGATGCACCAATCGTTGATGTTTTCCAGCCAGTTGAAATAGACCTTCTCGAAATGTTCGGGCACAATGCGGATGGCGCCGCTTTTGACGGCCTGCAGGCCCTTATCGGCCTGTTCCTGGATGCGCACAAACCACTGGGTCGAGATCATGGGTTCGATGATCTCGCCGCCGCGCTGCGAACGCGGCACGTTCAGGGTGTAGGCTTCTTCCTTAATGACCAGCCCGGCGGCCTGCATGTCGGCCCACAGCTTTTTGCGGCAGTCGAAGCGATCCAATCCGGCGTAGGGGCCGCCCACTTCGGTCACTTTGGCGGCGCGGTCGAGCATGGAGAGCACCTGCAGCCCGTGGCGCTGGCCGATCTCGTAATCGTTCGGGTCGTGGCCGGGCGTGATTTTGAGCGCTCCGGTGCCGAAGTCGCGCGTCACGTACTCGTCCGCGATGACCGGGATTTCCCGTCCGAGCATCGGCACCAGCACACTGCGCCCGATGAACTTCTGGTAGCGTTCATCCTCGGGGTGCACGGCCACGGCGGTATCGCCCAGGATAGTCTCGGGGCGGGTGGTGGCCACCGGGATGAATTCACCCTGCGGGCCGCCATCCAGTGGTTTGAGCATATATTTGAAGTAGTACAGCGTGCCGGGTTCCTCGGAGTATTCCACTTCCAGGTCTGAGACGGCCGTCTTGAGCCCCGGCGACCAGTTGATCAGGCGCGGGCCGCGGTAGATCTTGCCGGCTTCGTATAACCGCACGAAGGCTTCGCGCACGGCTTTGGAGAGGCCCTCATCCATCGTAAAGCGTTCGCGCGTCCAATCGCACGAGGCGCCCAGGCGTCGGATCTGGCTGGTGATCATGCCGCCGTACCGGTTTTTCCAATCCCAGGTTTGGCGCAGGAATTCCTCGCGGCCCACTTCTTCGCGGCTGGTGCCTTCCCTGAGGAGTTTGCGCTCGACCATCAACTGCGTGGCGATGCCGGCGTGGTCGGTGCCCGGCACCCACAGGGTGGAATAGCCCTTCATGCGGTGGTAGCGGATCATCAGGTCTTCGATGCTGACGAACATGGCGTGACCGGTGTGCAGTTCGCCGGTCACGTTGGGCGGCGGGATGGTGATCACGAAGGTCTTGATGGACGGGTCAAAGCCCGGCTTGTTGGGGTCGTTGTGCGGTTGGAAGTAGCCGCCGCTTTCCCACATCTGGTAAATGCGCTTCTCGGTTTCTTTGAAGTCGTATGCTTTTGGTAATGTGTATTCAGCCATTCTTGCTCCTTGATCATTGCTTTCTGCTTGAGGCGGTCATGATCCGCCGATTTCCGCAGACGATTTGCTTAAGCAAATCGCGCCGATTTTTTTCAGCGTGATAATTTATTTCAGGTAATCCGGCGTTTGGTCGATCCAGGCCAGATCATTGATGTTGGCACGGATGCCCAGGCGTTCGTACAATTCTCCGGCGTGCTGCTGAATGTGCCGGATGTTGTAGAGCTGCAGTTCTAGTTTGCCGAAGGACAGCCATTCAAAACCGGAGGCAGCCGCCAGGTCCAGGTGCGGAACGCGTTCCTGAACCTGCTTCTGGGTAAAGGCCAGGTATTCCAGTACTTCAACCTGTGTAAACGGCGCACCAGTCTCTGGATCGTGGTGTTTTGGCCACGGTTTGAAATCTTTTTCGGTATCCTGCAGGTACAGATGCGCGTAAAAGAGCGCGTGGTAGGCCTTGCGCCAGGTTGGCTCCACATCCCCGGACGCGTTCCAAAGCGCCTCCGGGCATTTTACAATGACCTCTTTTAACATTTCCAGCGCCGCCAGGTACTGCGACTCAATCACTTTGAGGATATCCATTCTGCACCTTTTGTTAAATAAAAATGCCTTCCGTCCAATGAGGACGAAAGACAACTCTTCCGCGGTACCACCTCAGTTCGCCCGGCGGGGCGCACTTTGACTGCCCTGAACGTTTAGTTCAGGCTCCGGCTGGCCAGCACCAGCCTGCGCGTTAACGGGCGCTCCCGTGCCGTTCTACTTTCCAGGTGGGGTTCTTCGGCAGTATTCCGGGCTACGTTCGGCGTTGGCCTGCTGTGGAAGCTTCCAGCCAGGGCTTCCTTCTCTATCAGCGTGCCAGGCGCCTACTCCTCCCGGATGGAAAGATTATAGTAGTATCACGAAGGAACGTCAAGCATCACGGCATCGCTAAATATGGCGTTCTCAAGAACGCAGTTTATTAAAAATTTACCGCCGAGCGCGCCAAGCCCGCAGAGAAAATCTTTATAAAACTCAGCGTTCTCGTGCGTTCTCTGTGGTGAAAAGGTTTGCTTCGCTATTTGAACAGGTTGTCAAGCTTTCTTGAGAACGCCATCCATCGCTAAAACAATCAGCAGGGGTTTCTTAAAGCCATCGGAAAAAGACGTTATCCGCAGATTGCCGCTGATTTTAAGAACAGTTTTTATAAAAACCATGCGTTTTAAGGTTTATGAAAATTGTAGCTCTACCATCTTGCCGAAGGGCACACGATTTGTTCCCGGTGCTCTACCGGTTGTTTTACCCCAGTGCTCTACCCGGAGGGAGGGCGTTTTGCGGGGTCAGAGGCTAAAGAACTTTGGCTTCGACTATAAGAAAGACTTGCAGGTTTGTTCAAATTGTATTGTTATTGTCCCCTGCATTTGATAATATAGTTATATATTTTTGGAGCAAACCCGGGGGTGAAAAGTTGTTTTATGTCGACCATCTTATGGATGGCTAATTTTTAGCGCATTTTTTATTTTTGCTGGATTCGTTTGTGGGACAGACATGAAAAATTTATGTAAGGCATTGGTTTTATTGCTTTTCCTTTTATTTTGTCTGCAAGGTGTGAACCAGGCACAGGCTGCCAGACAGCCACAGGTCACGGCCACCCCCATTGTTGCCCAGACCGCACCAGTCAGGAAAAACATCCTGATCATTTTCGGTTACCAGAGTGATTTTACACCGCCAGCCACGCAGGGCTTGCAGGCGGAATTCGCCAGGGCCAGCGATCTGAACCTGACCCAGTTTTCAGAATACACGGATTTTAATCGTTTCCCGGGGGAAGCCTACCAGAAGCAGCTCGCCGGACTGTATGCCGCCAAATACAAGTCTTTCCCGCCCGATCTGGTCATCCTGGCAGGCCGGGCTGCGCTGAACTTCTGGCTGGCGCACCGTGCCGAGATCGCGCCGGATGCGCCGGTGGTAGTGTTTGATCTGACCCCCGAAGACCTGAAAACCATCCAATCCACCCCGAATATGACCGGGTTGGGTTCCACGACCGACTTCAATAAATCAGTGGATTGGATCCTGCAGGCGCGGCCAAATGTCAAAGAGATTGTTTTTGTGCATGGCGCCGGGCCCTATGATCAGCAGTTTTCAGCGTATGCCAGTTCCATGCGGACACACCTGGCCGGGAAGGCGCAGTTCAGTGATTGGAGCAGCTACCCGCTGGCCGAGATCAAGCAGCGGGCCGCCGGTCTGTCTTCCAGCGCGGTCATCGTGTATGCGCCCATGTTCCAGGATGCAGCCGGGGACAATTTATACCCGCTTGATGCGCTGCGCGAGTTGACAGCGGTTTCGGCCGTACCGGTGCTCACCAGCTTTGATCAGTTCATCGGTACAGGTGCGATCGGTGGATATTCCTACAGCCTTCAAGAACAGGCCGGGCAGGCTGCCCGGATTGGGCTGCGCATTCTGCGCGGCGAGGCGGCCAGTTCCATCCCCCTTAATTTTGATTCTGGCAACCAGTTCATATTTGACCACCTGGCGTTGCAGCACTATAGCATCCCGCTCTCCAGTCTGCCGCCGGACAGTATCGTTAAAAATCGGCAATATTCCTTTTGGGAGATGTATCAGCTGCAGATCATCACCGCCAGCCTGATCTTTGCCTTACTCTCCCTGGTGACCATTTACCTGACAGTCCTCAATCGCAATTTGAATCTTGCGCGCCACTCCCTCAAGCAATTGAATGCCAGCCTGGAAAGCCAGGTTCAGGATCGCACGGCGGCCTTGAGCAACGCCAATGCCAGGCTGACAGATGAAATCGCGGAACGCAAGCTGGTTGAGCAGGCCTTGCGCGAGAGCGAGGCGCGCTTCCGCAGTTATTTTGACCTGCCCTTGATCGGAATCGCCATTACTTCCCCGGAAAAAGGCTGGCTGCAGGCCAATGATAGTGTCTGCAATATGCTGGGCTATTCGTCGCAGGAATTGGCCAGCCGCACCTGGGCGGAGTTGACCCACCCGGATGACCTGGCCGCCGATGAAGCCCAATTCAACCGGATTTTGGCAGGTGAAATCGATACCTATATACTGGAAAAACGCTTTATCCGCAAAAATGGCGAAATTATCTGGACCTACTTATCTGTGGGCTGCGTGCGAAAACCAGACGGCACAGTTGATTATACGGTGGCACTGTTGGCGGATATTACCCGGCGCAAAAATGTCGAGGCAGCCCTGCAGGAGAGTGAACAAAAGTATCGTTTCCTGGCTGAAAGTATGAAGGATGTCGTCTGGATTATGGATACGGAGACTATGCGCTTCGTCTACGTCAGCCCCTCTGTGAAGGCGCTGCGCGGCTACACCCCAGAAGAGATCATGGCGGAGCCGATGGATGCAGCCCTAACCCCTGAGGGAGCCCAGTATGCTCGTGAAGTGATTATGGCGCGCACCGCGGAATTTATTGACGGCGAGGCGGAAGGCAAATCCCGTTATTATATAGAGGAATTAGAGCAGCCCTGTAAAGACGGCTCAACCGTCTGGACGGAAGTTGTTACCAATCGCTGGCGTGAAATTAAAACAGACCACGTTCACGTTCTTGGCGTTAGCAGGGATATCAGTGAACGCAAGCAAGCCGAAGCAGCCCTGCGGGCCGCCTACGCCGAATTGGAACAGCGCGTGGCTGAGAGGACCGTTGAATTGAAATCCGCAAACCTGGCGCTTGAAAAAGCAGCGCGCATGAAGGATGAGTTTTTTGCGGCCATGAGCCACGAACTGCGCACCCCGCTGACTGGCGTACTGGGGCTGGCGCAGGTCTTGTTGATGCAGGTTTACGGCCCGCTGAACGAGAAGCAAACCACGGCTGTGATCAATATCGAATCCAGCGGAAAGCGCCTGCTTGAGTTGATCAACAATATCCTGGATTACACCCATCTGGAAGCCGGGATGATACAAGCCAGCCAGGTGCCTTTCCTGCTGGAAGATGTGTGCCTGGATTGCCTGAAAACAAACAAAACCCAAACCGAAGCCAAACATCTGCAAGCCTCGTGCAGTATTGAACCGCGCATGATCATCCTGCGCGGCGACCCAGCCAAGTTGGGGCAGGCCATCAATCACCTGGTGAACAATGCCATTAAGTTCACCGCGGATGGTGGCAGTTATGGGATCCAGGTGGTTGGAAATATCGTTGACCGTCAGGTGCGTATTACTGCTTGGGATACCGGGATTGGCATTAGAAGCGAAGATTTCCCGCGATTATTCAAGCCGTTCATCCAGTTGGATGCCCGCCTATCCCGTAATTTTAGCGGAACAGGCCTGGGATTGGCCCTGGCTAAGCGCTTAGTGGAATTGCAAGGCGGCAGCCTGGAGGTGGAAAGTTTTACAGGGCCAGGCAGTCGTTTCAGCATCAGCTTGCCGTGGCAGCCTGACGAATGGTGAACCGGATAAACAAAGAACCATCCTGTATTGGGACGGTTCTTTTGAATTTTGAGGGTGACTACTCAGCCTGTTTCGTCAATTAAGAATAAAGTCGGTAAAAGAACTATATTTCGATGGCTCGCAAAGCGCCCGCCACCTCGCGCGTTCTTTGCGAGGATGGGTTTCTGCCAAACAGCACCCACCCCGTGAGCAGTTACTTTTGAGGGATACCGGATGTGTAAGCCGCCGGCATAGTCTGTTTTGTACTGTTTTGCCCAGCCTGTGCCCAAAAATGACCGCCTGGCGATGCTCGTTTAGATGGACAGCAGCGCAATGGCCGCCAGGGCCGCGGCGATGCCTGTCCACTGCACGCGGTTGATTTTTTCTTTCAAGACCAGCCAGGCCAGCAGAACGGTCGCGCCGGGGTACAGCGAGCTGAGCACTGCCGAGACATCCAGCCGCCCAACCTGTGAGGACAGGATGTAAAAGGCGTTTCCGCCTACATCCAGAACCGCATTCAGGCCGATCAGTCCCCAGGGGGTGCCCCGCCCGATTCTGAAGTCCTGCCGGAAGGCCAGCATGAAAACCAGGATAATGATCGCTCCGCCGGAGCGCGAGGCTACCATCGGCCAGACAACCGCTGTGGCACTGGCCTGGTGCATAATGATGAAATAGGTGCCAAAGCACAACCCGGCCAGCAGCGGCAGCCGTAGATCGGAGAGGCGTTTCAGGTGGGTCTTCTCCTCATCCTCCTGGGCCACCAGCCAGACCGCCAGCAGCGCCAAAGCAAAGCCCGCCAGCTTGGTCGGGGCGGGCAATCCCTGCAGGAAAGCGCCAACCGCCACAGGCAGGGCGGCTGCCAGCAGGGCCGAAACCGGCATGACGATGCTCATCTGCCCGGAACGGACGGCCTGGTACAGGATCAGCAGGCCTACGGAGCCGATCGCCCCGGCTACTCCGGCCAGCAGCAGGTTGCCTGGCGCGGGCAGTGCTTCGCCTGCAAACCCCACCGCGATGAACAGCAGGATCAGCCCGAGCAGTTCGCCGTAAAAAACAGCGCGGTAGGCGCCGATCTTGCGGCTGGCCAGCCCGCCAAAGAAGTCGCCGCCGCCCCAGGCCAGCGCTGATAAAAGACCAAAGAAAATCGACATATTTAGATTTTTCCCGCTGCGCGGGCGCGCTCAAGCACCTTGTGTGCATTTCTGAGGATGGGCATGTCGATCATTTTACCGTCCAGCTCATAAGCGCCCGCGCCCTCGGCCTGGTGCGCCTCAAAGGTTTCCGCCACGCGCTGCGCATACGCGATCGCGTCATTGGAGGGGGTGAAGGCTTCCTGCACCGGCCCGACCTGGTTGGGGTGGATGACCTGTTTGCCGGTGAAGCCCATCGCGGCGCCCTGCGCGGCCTCGAACTTCAGATTGAGGGTGTCGCGGAAGTCAATAAAAACCATGTCGATGGCCTGCAGGTCATAGGCGGCCGCGTGCGTTACCACGGCGCTGCGCGCGTACATTACTTCCCAGGCGGCCTTTGAGCGGGTCGCGCCGATGTTGGCGGCGAAATCCTCCGCGCCGAAGATCAGCGCATCCAGGCGGGGGTGCGCGGCGATTTCTTTCAGGTTTAAAATACCTTTGGCCGTTTCCACGCCTACCAGGATGCGAATGGAGTTGACCGGCCAGCCGTTGGCAAGTTCGACGGTTTCGATGATCTGGCTGGCCCATTCAATTTGACCGGCGTTTTCGATCTTGGGGATCACGATCCCATCCGGATGGCTCGGCAGGACAGTGCTGATGTCATCCTGTTCAAAACCAGAGCCAACCGCGTTGATGCGTGCCAGCTTCTCGGCTGTCCCAAAGGGCAGTTCTTGCAGGGCTTTGGCGATGGTGGCGCGGGCGTACGCCTTGCGGTTGAGTGCGGCGCCGTCTTCCATATCCATGCAGATTGAATCAACATGCAGCGTAATGGCCTTGTTGATCATGTTCCAATTATCACCGGGCATATATAACAGCGCGCGTCGAGCTTTCATGCAACTCCTTTTTTCAAAAACATGACCGTGCGTTCAAATTCGATCACCAATGTGCCGTCCGGCTTGCGGCCCCAATGTTTGAGCCGCACCAGGCCGGCTTCCGGGTGGGATTTCGATTCGCGTTTCTCGAGTACCTCGCTTTCGGCGTAGATCGTGTCGCCGTGGAAGGCGGGATGGGGCGCGATGACCCGGTCGTAGCCCAGCGTGGCAACGATGGTGCCTTCGGTCAGCTCGGGCACGCTCAGCCCCACCACCAGCCCGAGGACAAACACACCGTTGACGATGCGCTGCCCAAACTGGCTTTTGCTGGCAAAGTCCTGGTTGGAGTGCAGCGGCTGTGAGTTCATGGTCAGCATGGAAAACAGCACGTTATCCATTTCGGTCACGGTGCGACCGTTGCTGTGTTTGAACTTTTGACCGGTTTCCAGTTCTTCATAATATTTGCCCGGCATGGTAACTCTCTGGTTTACTTTAGCGCAACTTGCGCGAATTTTTGAATTGCCTGAATATGTTCCTGCGGCGTTGAAAAGCCGCTTCCCATGCTGTTGAATGAGAGGTGCGTGGCCCCTGCTGCCCGCCATCCATTTAACGTTGTTTCCCAGGCGCCTTCATCCCCGGCAGCGTAAGACAAGCGTGCTTCCAGGCCAAAATCCTGGCGCGCGCGTCCGGCCTCGGCCAGGAACCGCTCCAGCAACTCCAACGCCGGCCTGGCTTCCGCCGCGTTTGGATGCAGGATGATAAAGCCATCCGCCTGTTGTGCGGCCCGCCGCAGGGCCGCTTCCACGTGACCGCCAAACCAGAGCGGAATTGGCCGCTGCACCGGCAGCGGGTTAATACCTGCGTCCGGGATGCTGTGCCATTTTCCTTCAAAAGTCACCAGCGGCTCAGTCCACAGGCGGCGCAGCAGCGCCACCTGTTCTTCCATGCGTTTGCCCCGGTTGTGAAAGTTCTCGTTGAGCGAAGCGTATTCAACCTCGTTCCAGCCCAGTCCCACACCCAGCCGCAATCTGCCGCCACTCAGCACATCCAACGAGGCGGCCTGTTTGGCGACCAGGGCCGTTTGTCTTTGCGGCAAGATTACCACACCGGTAACGAGTTCCAATTGCTGGGTAAGGCCAGCCAGATAACTTAATAACACGAAGACCTCGTGAAAAGGGGTCTGGAAAGTGTAAGGCCCTGACCAGCCTCCCGGGCGGTTCGGGTTGGCTCCCAGGACATGATCATAGGCCAGCACATGCTTAAAACCCAGGCCTTCGGCGATCTGGGCATAATCGCGGATGGCGATAGGGTCGTTGCCGAATTCTGTTTGTGGAAAAATAACGCCGATTTTCATAAAATGCATCCTTTATTTTAAAATGTCAAAAGCCCAATTCATAACTCTATCAGTTTTAACACAAATCCCGGGTTTGTGGATCATTTTTTAAATTCGGTCAATAACAGCCGGGTTTCCGAAGCGCCTTAACGCGGCGAACTTCGGAAGTCCGGCAGCGAGGTCGCCAACCTTCTAACATTCCTCTTATTGACGCTCGTTTTTGCGCATGTTATGATTGTTTTCTAGTATTTTTGGCAATCCGTTTATTCGATTGCTAAAGGGTGAACCACATGAATGATTTGACCGACCGACAAAAAAATTTGCTGATGCTGCTGGTGCGCGATTATATTGAAACCGCCCAGCCGGTCAGTTCACTGCACCTGGTGGGGCGCTACCACCTGGACATGAGCTCCGCCACCATCCGCAATGAGATGTCGGCACTGACCGAGATGGGTTATTTGCGCCAGCCGCACACCTCGGCTGGCCGGATCCCCAGCGAGGACGGCTACCGCTATTTTGTCAGTCACATGATAGAGCAGGCGGAACTCCCCGAGGCCGTTCAAAACACCATCAGCCACCAGTTTCACCAGTCCCGGCCGGATGTCGAACAGTGGATGACCCTGGCGGCCTCTGTGCTGGCTCACCAATCCCAGGCAGTTTCACTGGTAACAGCGCCGCACGCTGAAAAATCCCGTTTCAAACATGTTGAGCTGATTTCAACCCAGGGCCGGCAGGTTTTGATGGTGTTGGTGATGTGGGGTGGAGAAGTCAGCCAGCAGGTATTGTCGCTGGCCGAGCCTGTCTCGCAAGAGCGCTTATCCGGCGCTGCCCGGCGCATCAATTCAGCCTGCCAGGGCCGCACCACCGATGAAACTATTTCTCAATTAACGCACGCGGATGCGCTTGAAACTGACATCCTGACTCTGGTGCTCCAGGAGATGCGCCGCGCTGATGACCGCGCCTCCGGCAACCTGTATTACGATGGGTTGAGCAATGTGCTCTCCGAGCCCGAGTTTAACGCTTCGGACCCGCAGGGCACACGTGATGCCCGCCGGGCGCTGCGCCTGTTCGATGAACGCTCCACCTTGCAGGAGCTGCTCTCGCAAACGGTTTTGAACACCGGACTGGGCAGCGTCCAGGTTCTGATTGGCGGAGAGGGCACCTGGGAAGAACTGCGTCAGTGCTCGATGGTGCTGGCGCGCTACGGCGTGGCCGGCCATGTGACCGGGATGCTGGGTGTGATGGGGCCGATGCGCATGTCTTACGGCAAGACCATCCCGACTGTGCGCTTTGTGGCCAACTTATTGAGCGACCTGGTGAATGATTCATTCGTGGAAAACGGATAATTCACTTTGCTAAATTTCAGTAAATTTTTCAGTAAAAAATTTTTTCGAGAGTATAGAGCCATGTCTGAAAAGAAAACCAAACATAAAGAAGAGAATCCCGAAGAACAGTCCGGCGAATCTACCAGGCCAGTAGTCGTTGAAAACCCGCAGGAAGCGGAATTGGAGATGCTTAAGTCTCAACTGGCTGAATCGCAAGCCAAAGCCCAGGAATACCTGGAAGCGTTGCAGCGCGAACGCGCCAGTTTTATGAATTACCGCCGGCGCACCGATCTGGAAAATGCCCTGGTGGGCCAGGTAGCCTCGGGTTCAACCATTAAGAAATTTTTGGGCGGCATTGATGACCTGGAACGCGCCCTGGCGCATCGCCCGGCGGGCGATGCCTGGGCGGATGGTGTGGAACTGGTTTACCGCAAGTTTCTTGCTGTTCTGGAGGCCGAAGGCGTCAAGGCTATGCAGGCCGAAGGTCAGCCCTTCAACCCGGTTTTGCATGAGGCCATTATGCAAGAACCCTCCGATAAATACCCCTCCGGTATGGTCTCAACCGTGCTCCAGCAGGGTTACCTGCATGGTGAGCGCGTTCTGCGCCCGGCTCTTGTAAAAGTGGCCCAGTAACTCATGACCACGAACCGCGATTACTACGAAGTACTTGGCCTGGCCCGCACGGCTACTCAGGATGAGATCAAGCAGGCTTTTCGCAAGCTGGCTCTCCAGTTTCATCCAGATCATAATGAGGAAGCTGATGCCGAAGAAAAAATGAAGGAAATTAACGAGGCCTATAGCGTGCTGTCAAATCCGGATAAACGCGCCCGGTATGATAAATTTGGGCGCGCGGGTCTGGGTGATCAGGGTGGCGCGCAGGATTACAACATCCATGTCGAAGACATCTTCGAGGAATTGTTCGGCGGCATGGGCGGCGGCCGCGGTGGCGGCTCACGGCGCAATGCCCCGCGGCGCGGGCGCGACCTGCAGATGGGTGTCAGCCTGACCTTCGAGGAAGCTATTTTTGGCGTGGAGAAGGATATTGAGTTTGAACGCGACGAGGTTTGCTCCACCTGCCATGGGAACGGGGCCGAGCCGGGCACCAGTGTAAAAACTTGCAGCACCTGCGGCGGGCGCGGCGAGGTCCGGCAGGTGCGCCAGACCTTTATCATCCAGATGGTGGAAACCGTGCCCTGCCAGACCTGCCAGGGACGCGGCCAGATCATCGAGAAATACTGCCATACCTGCGGCGGGCGCGGGCAGGAACGCAAAAGGATCAATAAGAAAGTCACCATCCCGGCCGGGGTCGATAATGGCATGCAGATCCGGCTGCCAGGGGAAGGCCAACCCGGCAGCAACGGCGGTCCGGCTGGTAACTTGTTTATCGCGGTGGATGTCAAACCGCACGAATTTTTCAAGCGGAAAGAAGAGGATATCATTCTCGATCTGGATATCAACATTGCTCAGGCTGTGCTCGGCGCGGATATTGCCGTCCCAACCGTGGACGGCAAGGAAGAACATTTGAATATCCCCGCCGGTACCCAACCTGGCCGGATGTTCAATATGCGCGGCAAAGGCGTCCCGCGCATCCGTCAGAGCGGGCGCGGCGACCAGCGTGTAATCGTCAATGTGGACATTCCCAAGAAACTGACCTCCGAGCAGCGTGAGTTATTTGAGAAGTTGGCTGCGACCCTGGGTACCACCCCCAAGCCTCAGCAAAAAGGTTTCCTGGATTGGCTGAACGAGGCGCTGGGGGGCTAAAACCCGTTTATCCGCCGATTCGCAACGTTAACGCTTAACATAATCTATGTGAATCTGTGGATTTATTTTTTGTATAACTGGATGGCAGAATGACTAACTGGCTGGAAGTATCCCTGACCGTGAACGGCGAACTGGCAGAAGCTGTGGCGGATGTACTGGCGCGTTACGCCCCCAACGGCGTGATGACCGAGCAATCCGTCAAATTTATGGATGATGAAGACATGGGCACGCCCAGCGGGGATATCACCGTGCGCGCCTACCTGCCGGCCGATGAAACCCTGGAGCAAACCCGCCAGAAGCTGGAAGAATCACTCTATTATTTGGGCATGATCCAGCCGCTGCCCGCCCCTACCTTTACTCCAATTGCTGACCGGAACTGGATGGAAGCCTGGAAGGAGCACTATGTGCCCATTCCGATTGGCAAGCGCCTGATTATCCTGCCAGTCTGGGTGGATTCGCCCGAACCGCAGCGTATCCCCATCCGCATCGACCCTGGCATGGCCTTTGGCACTGGCACGCATCCCACCACGCAATTGTGTTTGGATCTGCTGGAAACCGTTTACGCCAGCGCCACGCCGCGCAGTGCCATTGATGTGGGCTGCGGCTCGGGCATTCTTTCGGTGGCGGCCATCAAGCTGGGGGCGGAACTGGCCCTGGGTGTGGATATCGATGAAGCCTCGGTCAAGAACAGCCGCGAGAATGCCGATAATAACGATATCCCGGCTGAGAAATTCCCGATTGGCCTGGGCTCGGTGGCCGAAGTCAAAGCCGGGCGGTTTGCCATCCATCAGGCCCCGCTGGTGCTGGCTAATATCCTGGCGCCGGTATTGGTGCGCCTGTTTGAGGCTGGCATGGCGGATTTGATCGAACTGGGCGGCGCCATCATCCTTTCGGGCATCCTGGATTTCCAGGCTGTGTCCGTGATCGAGGCGGGCCAAAAGGCAGGTCTCAAGCTGGTCGATCAACGCCAGATCAACGATTGGGTGGCGCTGCTGATGAGCAAATAACAACCCCTGTCCTGGCGGCTGCCATGCCCACATTGCCAAAGCGCCCCGGCTTGTTTTATCTTCTCGCAGTTCTGGAATGTTGTCTGGCGGGGTTGGCCAGTCTGGTCATGCCTGGCCGCATAACGATCTACAAGCTGCTATTGGCTGCCGGCCTGCTGGCAGCCGGGGCACTCCTGTTGATTGTGTGGCGCCGGGGGTTGTCCTCCAGTAAACGGCTGGAAAGCCTGAAAACGCGCCTGTGCCTGCGCGGTGTGGGGGCCCAACTTCTTCCGGCGCTGATCCCGCCAGCTCTGACGGTAATTCTCCTGGTACGCGGCGCCCGGCCGGATATTATCCTGCAATCGGCGCCCGGCTTGGCCTGCGTCTGGCTGATTTGCGTCGAGTTCCTTTACTTTTTCCCCGGCAGTCAGGAGCCCGCGCCTTCCGGCCACTTACAGGGCCGGGAAAAATGGGCCGCGGCAATGACAATTGCCGGTCTGTACGCCATCCTGGCAGTGCGCACGCCCCTGACCGGCAGCCTGGATGGGCTGCCCTGGAACTCGCTGCTGGAATTCGTACTGGCAGCCTGCCTCCTGCCACTGGCCGTATTATTAAACCCCCGTTTTTTCGCTCCTAAACCGGTACTCTTCCTGTCAGGCTTGCTGCTGGTCCTGCGCCTATCGGCCTGCCTGACCTTCCCGCAGACCGGGCTCGAAGTTCAACTGGCAAGCGGAGAGCATGCCACTCCCCAAAAAAGTTATGCTTCCTTGCTCGATCCCGGATTGGCGGATTTGATGCGCGCGCCCTATCAAAGCCCGCGCGAGTTCCCCATTGAGTGGATTAACAGCCCTGCCGAAAACCTGAACAACTTGTGGATTAGGCTGGATTTTACCGGTTACCTGCAGTTGGAAAACGCTGAAAGCCCGCTGGTTTTCGCACAAGGTGTCACTGACGGGCAGGCTGAGATCAGCAACTTGCAAACCGGGATCGCGCAGAAAGTGCCGATCTCGACCCTGGAGCGCCCCTCAAAATTGGCTGCGAGCGGCCTGCAGCCCGGCAAATACCGGCTGCAGGGCTGGCTGGTTTTTAAACATTATGCGAATCAACAATTCGATTTAGCCACATCCAGCGCAGATGGGGTCATTACCCCGGCGCTGGGCGCTAACCGCGTTTGGCGCTCAGCCTCCGGGTTGGAACTGACCCCGCTGGTGCTCAATCTCCTGGGGCTCCTTGATGCGCTGACGCTGACCTGGCTATTGGGATTTATCACGCTGGCGATTCTGGCTGGGTTAAGTCGCCTGTACAGAGCGGACATTCTCCAACCGGTTGACTTGTTCCTGGCGGGTTCGGGCGCATTTTTCGTGGTGGTGGCTGTCGCTTTTCAGCGCAAGGATTTTGAAAACCTGATTCCCTTTGTGATCGCCGGATTCGGATTGGTCAAACTGGTTTTCCTGGCCCGGCGGCCCGGCCGCCGCTATCACTGGCTGGAATTTCTGGTGGCGCTTGGCATTCCGCTGCTGATCATGTTCCTGTGTCTCGATGCCGGAGATTTGCGCAGTGTGGCGGTTTTTCCACAGGGGCAGGATAATATCGAATACCAAACCCTGGCGCGCAATATCTTCGTTGAAGGTGATTTCCTGCTCTTGAACCACTCGGCGCGGGCCTACAAGATCCTTTTCCCCTACCTGGTGGGCTTGGAACACCTGTTGTTTGGTCAATCCGTGGCCGCGCAGTTATTCCTGAATAGCTGGTGCGCCCTGCTCAGCGTTCTGCTGTTGGCACAGATGACCAACCCAACCCGCATCCCGCGGGCTGGCCCCTATCTTCTATCCCTGACCGCGCTGCTGATCTTGTGCCTGCCATCTTTTTATTTATTCTATTTCCGCTTCGGCTTGATGGAACCAGCAGCCGTTCTGCTATTGATGGCAACCCTATGGCTGGCCCGCCGCAAACAGTTGGCCGGCATGACGCTGACCGGCATGTTGGCTGTCTTGATGCGCCTGGATTACATCGGGCTGGTTTTTGCTGCCGCCCTGCTGACTTGCCCGCCGCTGACTGGCAGCCTGACAGACTGCTTGAGCAGCCTGCGCGCCTGGTTGGCCGCCTGCTGGAAAAAACTGGCCGGCTATGGTCTGGCCTTGATCCTGCCGCCGGGCCTGATCTTACTGGCGTACGCTTGGCTGATCCCGGGCTACATGTTGAATGCCAGCGATACCCGCCCATCTTCGTTTGCCTCCATTCTCGAAGGCCTGGTGCGTATCATCCTGGGTGGCAGCCTGGATGAACTGCGTGTACGCTTGGCTGCCAATCCGCTGGATATGATCCTGATCAGCCTGCCGCTGCTGGTGGGCACCGTTTTCGGCCTGCTGACCCTGCTGCGGCTGCGCCCATTCCATGAAATCGACGCGCGTTGGGGTGTGCTGATGGTCGCGTTCCTGCTGGTGTATTGTGTGGTGCTTCCCACCGGCTACTCCCCGCGTTTCAGCACGCCACTTCTGCCCCTGGCGCTGATGGTGGTGTATGAAGGTGTAAATTCTTCAAGGCATAGGTGGGGTTTTACCGATAACATTGGGTAAAAAAAACACCTCACGCAGTCGCCAGGAACGCAAAGAAAATCAAAAAGCTGAAATTCGATGGGTTTCCCCGCTCGTTTCATGCAAAAACATGCTATGATTCGTGACAAGCGCAATTCAACCCACCCTATCAATCACCGGCAAATATGACCCAGGCACTCTATCGAAAATGGCGACCGCAACTCTGGGATGAAGTCATCTCCCAGGAACACATCATCCACACGCTGAAAAACGCCGTGGCGACGGATCGTGTCGCGCATGCTTACCTGTTTAGCGGCCCGCGCGGCACCGGAAAAACCACCGCCGCGCGCCTGCTGGCAAAGGCTGTCAACTGCCTGAACCTTGACTCGGCCAGACGCCCCTGTAACGAGTGTGCCCACTGCAAGGCGGTCAATGAAAGCCGCTTCATGGATTTGATCGAGATTGACGCCGCTTCCAACACCGGGGTGGATGATGTGCGCGAATTGCGCGACAAGATCAACTTCTCCCCCTCACAGGGCAAGTTCAAGGTTTATATTATTGATGAAGTTCACATGCTTTCCAACCAGGCCTTCAATGCCCTGCTGAAAACGCTGGAAGAACCGCCGCCGCATGTTATTTTCATCCTGGCCACCACCGAAATTCACAAAATTCCGGCCACAGTCCTTTCGCGCTGCCAGCGCCACGAGTTCCGGCGCGTCCCGCCCGGCGAAATCATCCGCCACTTGACCAATATCTGCACCGAAGAAAAAATCGAGGCCGATCCCGAAGCCCTGGCAGTCATTGCGCGCCAGTCCACTGGCGGCATGCGCGATGCCATTTCGCTGCTCGACCAACTTTCCTCAACCGGCGGGCGCATCACCATCGAGCTGGCCCAAACCGTACTGGGCACTGCCACCAGCCAGTCGGTGCTGGCGCTGATCCAGGCGGCGATTGATCATCAACCCGGGCATGGGTTGGACGAAATCCAGCATGCGCTGGATGGCGGCGCGGATGTCCGCGCATTGGCGCGCCAACTCGTGGAGTATCTGCGCAACCTGATGCTGATCCAGATGGGCAATGGCGCGCAGTTGGAGGCCCCCAATGACGTGCGCGCCCAGATGAATGCCCATGCCGTAGCCTTGTCGAGTGCGGAGGTGCTGCGCATGTTGCGCGCCTTCAACGCCGCCGCCACCGACCAACGCGGCGGTGGGCCGCCATCCCTGGGGTTGGAATTGGCCTTTGCTGAAATCCTGGAACCGGCCGCCCAGCCGCAGTTTGCCGTGGCCACTTCCGCGCAGCATGTTCCAGCGGCGGCCCCTCGTCCACTCCCGTCCCAGCCTCCGGCCGTTGGACGCCTCCAGCCGGTCGCTCCTGGCAGCCAGACAACTATTCCGGCCGCTGTTCCCGGCCCGGCCCAACCCGGAGAAGCGCCGAAATCACAGACCGGTGTCAGCCTGGAGCAGGTTACAAAGGCCTGGAAGCAGGTTGCCAATCTTTTAAGAACCAAAGACCCGAACCTGATGGGCCTGGTCAATTCAAGCAAAGTACTTGAAATTCGTGAGGGCGTGCTGATCGTATCCTTCGCCAGCGACATTCTGCAAAAAAGATTTGACCGTCCCGAGGGTATCGACCTGGTGCGCAAGACTCTGCATGAAGTCCTGGGGCGCGATTTACCCATCCAGACCGTGGTGGCAGGCAACAAGAATGCCCTGCCGGCCAATGTCAAGCCGGGTGGCATGGTGGCGGCTGCCAGCCAGTTAGGCGGCGAAATCGTGGATATCCAGTAAAATAATTAACCACGAAGAAACGAAGAACGCAAAGAAAGCAAAGAAAGCAGGAGAAATATTTATTAAATCTTGGCGTACTTTGCGACTTGGCGGTTTAATGTTTTCGATATACAATTTTTGACAATTGAATCAGGAGAAAACCAAATGGCAAAAGGATTTAACAGAGGCCCCGCCATGGGCGGGGGCGGCGGTAACCCAATGATGGCCCAGCTACAAAAGATGCAGGCTCAGATGGCCCTGGCCCAGGAGCATTTGAAGGAAGAAACTGTTTCCGTCACCGCGGGTGGCGGCGCTATTAAAATCACCATGACCGGTGACCAGAAATGCAAATCCATCGAGATCGATCCCGAATTCCTCAAGGATGCCGATGCCGAAATGCTCAATGACATGGTGCTGACTGCCGTCAACCTGGCCCTCGACAAATCCCGCGAGCTGCAGGAGAAGACCATGGGTCCCCTGGCCGCCGGGCTGCCGATCTAAAAAAGGTATTAGGTATCAGGTTCCAGGTTGGATTTCTTCTCACCTGACACCTCAACACCTGACGCCTGACACCTCAACACCTGGTACGTTTTATGATCCTGCCCGAACCGATTCAAAACCTTGTGACCGCTTTCGAACGCCTGCCGGGAATTGGCCCAAAGTCCGCCTCCCGGTTGGCCTTCTATTTGCTGCGCGCGCCCGTGGATGTGTCCCGCTCGCTGGCCGATGCCCTGATCGCCTTCAAGGAGCAGACCAGCTTCTGCCCGGAATGCTTCAATATCATGTTGAGCGGGCGCGAGCGCTGCGAAATCTGCGAAAGCCAGGTGCGCGATGAAAGCATTATTTGCGTGGTGGAAGAGCCATTGGATGTGATCGCGCTGGAGCGCATCGGCGCCTATAAAGGCAAATACCATGTGCTGCACGGCGTACTCTCGCCGATTGAAGGCATTGGGCCGGATGACCTGAGGATCAAGCCGCTCCTGGGACGGGTGGGATTGGGCAAAGCGAAAGAAATCATCCTGGCGACCAACCCCAGTATGGAAGGCGATGCCACCGCGTTGTATCTGCGTCAGCAGCTTCAGCAAAGCGGGGTGCATGTCACCAGGCTGGCGCGCGGCCTGCCCGCGGGCGGCGATCTGGAATACGCCGACCAGAATACCCTGTTGCGCGCCCTTTCCGGGCGGCAGGAGATGTAAACATCCTTAAAGAATCCGAATCTTTAACCTTAAAATGTTCAAAAATGCACAATCGCCCCTTGACTCAATGGCTGGGATGCATATAATTGTCCCTCGCTGTCAGGAACAAAACGAGAGCAGATGCCAACAAGGCTCCGCGAAAAAAGAAAGAAACGAGTTTTGGGAATACTCTTGACAGAAAACGGCGAATGCATATAATTCGTCTTCGCCCCAAAAAACGGAGCGACAAAAAATCAAGTTGTCTGACAAAGAGAAGAACGAGTTTGGAAATTGGTCAGAAAATAGACTTGACGAAAAAGACCAGATTGAATATAATGAAACCCCTGGTCAGCAAGAAAGATTTCGCCCTTTGGGCAAATCGATGACAAAAGAGAGAGCGTCGCGCCGGAGACCAAGAGTATAAATCTGGCGAGCCGATGTTGAGAAAGTGACACATCGGTATTATTGTCTCTTGAAGAACCTTGACAGGCCAACATGACGCGGGTAGAAAGCCCGCACGGTTGACAGGACCTTAACAACTGAAAAGTGATAGGAAATACGACAAACCCTTGTCGTTCTTTTGTAAACTCCGTAAACTAAGACCCGCAAGGGTCATAAAATATTGCGGAGAGTTTGATCCTGGCTCAGGATGAACGCTGGCGGCGTGCTTAATACATGCAAGTCGAACGAAGAGTCTGTAGCAATATGGGCTTTGAGTGGCGAACGGGCGAGTAACGAGTTGGTGACCTGCCCCGAAGTGCGGGATAACAGTCCGAAAGGATTGCTAATACCACATGTGATCACTGGTTTTAGAATCTGGTGATTAAAGCAGTAATGCGCTTCGGGAGGGACCTGCTTCCCATCAGCTAGTTGGTGAGGTAAAGGCCCACCAAGGCTACGACGGGTAAGGGACCTGAGAGGGTGGTCCCTCGCAATGGCACTGAAACACGGGCCATACACCTACGGGTGGCAGCAGTAGGGAATATTGGGCAATGGGCGCAAGCCTGACCCAGCAACGCCGCGTGCACGATGAAGGCCTTCGGGTCGTAAAGTGCTTTTCTGAGGAATGAGAAAGGACAGTACCTCAGGAATAAGCCTCGGCTAACTACGTGCCAGCAGCCGCGGTAAAACGTAGGAGGCGAGCGTTATCCGGATTTACTGGGCGTAAAGCGTGTGTAGGCGGTTTGGTAAGTTGGATGTGAAAGCTCCTGGCTTAACT
>CAIWAX010000121.1:0-2500 GCA_903910795.1 uncultured Anaerolineae bacterium | reverse complement strand
GCCGGTACTCCATAGTATAGCAGTCGGACTCCGGGAGATGAGTTTCGGGGTCGAAAGGGAAACAGCCCAGATCATCGGCTAAGGTCCTCAAGTCTACACTAAGTGGGAAACGAGGTGGGGTTACTGAAACAACCAGGAGGTTGGCTTAGAAGCAGCCACCCTTTAAAGAGTGCGTAATAGCTCACTGGTCTAGTGACTCTGCGCGGAAAACTTAACGGGGCTAAGTGTAGCACCGAAGCCATGGGACTTGCTTTAGGGCAGGTCGGTAGGGGAGCGTTCCATCAGCAGGGAAGGTCGACCGTAAGGACGGCTGGAGCGGATGGAAGTGAGAATGCAGGCATGAGTAGCGTACAAATATGTGAGAACCATATTCGCCGTATGTCTAAGGTTTCCGACGCCAGGTTAATCCGCGTCGGGTTAGTCGGGTCCTTAGCCGAGGCCGAGAGGCGTAGGTGATGGATATCCGGTCAACATTCCGGAACCGTCTGAATGGAGTGATGTGGGGACGCAACGGGGTAGGTCAGCCTCCGATTGGTAGTGGAGGTGCGAATTGTCTAAGCGATGAGACCGGTAGGAAAATCCGCCGGTTGAGCCCAGGCAGGAGCGAGCCGTCCAGGCATAAGTGATTGAGCCTTGTTGCCCAGAAAAGCCACTAAACG
Organism: uncultured Anaerolineae bacterium; assembly: GCA_903910795.1. Lineage (GTDB taxonomy): Bacteria > Chloroflexota > Anaerolineae > Anaerolineales > Villigracilaceae > UBA5195. The sequence continues at coordinate 1,841 of CAIWAX010000121.1, read as the reverse complement.
TTGATGTTCAGATGCCCGTACCGCAAACCGACACTGGTAGACGGGTGTAAATGCACCAAGGCGATCGGGAGAACCATCGTTAAGGAACTAGGCAACATGACCCCGTAACTTCGGGAGAAGGGGTACCTGGCGACAGGTCGCAGTAAATTGGCTCTAGTGACTGTTTAACAAAAACACAGGTCTCTGCTAAGCCGTAAGGCGATGTATAGGGGCTGACGCGTGCCCAGTGCCGGAAGGTTAAAGGGAGATGTCAGGCGCAAGCCGAAGCATTGAACTGAAGCCCCGGTGAACGGCGGCCGTAACTATAACGGTCCTAAGGTAGCGAAATTCCTTGTCGGGTAAGTTCCGACCCGCACGAACCGCGTAACTACTAGAGCACTGTCTCAACGATGGACCCGGTGAAATTGAAATGGCTGTGAAGATGCGGCCTACCCGCAGCAGGACAAAAAGACCCCGTGGAGCTTTACTGCAGTTTGGCATTGAATTAGGGTAAGATCTGTGTAGGATAGGTGGGAGGCTATGAAGCTGGGGCGCTAGCCTCGGTGGAGCCATCAGTGAAATACCACCCTGATCTTATTTTGATCCTAACCGCACACCGTAATCCGGGTGCGGGACCGTGCCAGATGGGCAGTTTGACTGGGGCGGTCGCCTCCTAAAAGGTAACGGAGGCGCCCAAAGGTTCCCTCAGGGTGAATGGAAACCACCCAAAGAGTGTAAAGGCAGAAGGGAGCTTGACTGCAAGACCAACGCGTCGAGCAGAGACGAAAGTCGGGCTTAGTGATCCCACAATACCGAGTGGAAGGGTTGTGGCTTACCGGATAAAAGCTACCCCGGGGATAACAGGCTGGTGAGATCCAAGAGTTCACATCGACGATCTCGCTCGGCACCTCGATGTCGGCTCATCGCATCCTGGGGCTGTACAAGGTCCCAAGGGTCGGGCTGTTCGCCCGTTAAAGCGGTACGCGAGCTGGGTTCAGACCGTCGTGAGACAGGTCGGTCTCTATCCGCTGTGGGCGTAAGGGATTTGCAAGGAGCTGCCCCTAGTACGAGAGGACCGGGGTGGACAGACCTCTGGTGTGCCAGTTGTCGTGCCAACGGCATCGCTGGGTAGCTATGTCTGGCAGAGATAACCGCTGAAAGCATCTAAGTGGGAAACTCGCCTTAAGATTAGATCCCTCATGGAGTTAATCCAGTAAGACCGCAGGTAGACTACCTGCTATATAGGCAACAAGTGTAATTACTGCAAAGTATTTAGCTAAGTTGTACTAATGGTCGAGGGCTGACCCGATGGTACGGAGAATTTGGTACTTTTTGAGATATAATTGGCTTTATAAAACGCGAATTCAGAAGTCTACCTAAAAAGTGAATAAAGTCTTTTGGTGATTAGAGCGACGAGGGTACACCCGGTCCCATCCCGAACCCGGAAGTTAAGCTCGTCAGCGCTGATGGTACTTGGGGGGCAGCCCCCTGGGAGAGTAGGTCATTGCCAAAAGACTTTTTCTTTTAAACACAATTCCCGCGAGATGATATCAAGCGGGTTTTTTGTTTTTAACCAGTAAGCCCATCAGTCACAAGTTAAGGCTTTTGACACCATGTCAAGGGTATTTTGCCTTACTTTCATGCCAGTTTTGCTTGACGCAGGTATAGTTGCTGAATATAAAGCTATTGATTTCCCGGTTCCGGCGGGCTGAAGCCCTTCCTCATGTCGTGGAAGTCGGCTAAAGCCGACTCGTTAACCAGCCCGAAGGGCTTTCATGGCGTGAGCCGGGGCTTCAGCCCCAGGCGGGGCAGGCAAAAAGACATCTTGACATAAATCGAGAATGCTTAACTTGTGACTGATG
>CAIWAX010000120.1 GCA_903910795.1 uncultured Anaerolineae bacterium | reverse complement strand
GGTCCTTTCACCTCGCATGTTCTTGGCGAGGGCCGGGGGGGATAGGTTCTTGCCAAAAAGCACCCACCCCGTGAGCAGTTACATCTTTATTTGTATTTGCCCGCAGATATACAGGTTATTCTCAAAAACGAATGAAGAACAACCAGACAAAATCAAAAACAATAACTTTTTAAAGGTAAAAAATGAACACGCTTACGAGTGTCAATGTTGGATTGATGGTTGGCGCAGGTATATTTCTGATACCCTGCCTGGCCATTCTGATATTTAAAAAGGATCACTCCCTTTTGCCTCCCCCCAAGCCGCGGGACTTCGGTTCTTTTTTGGCAGAATGGGCCCAAAAGAAGGGCTTCATCTATATGCCCCAGCAAAAAATGGTTGTCAGTGGCACCTATCAAAACCGTTGGTTTGCCATCCGCACTCGGAATGCCGAGAATGCGCTCGAAATTTACATGCGCGTCCGCAATTCCCAACAGCATAGTTTGCAAATCTTCGGTGATTGGCTGGAGGATAGTGGCGTAAATGCTTTTATCAACCGGTTCCGAATTTACAGTAGTCCTCCCGGGCTTGGCGAAAGTCTTTTTGCTGCTGGTACCAGCCTGAGGGATGTGTTATCTGGTTTTCCGAGACTGCGCTCTCGCCTGGAGCTGGCATATGACTCGATTAATAAAGATGAAATCCGTTATTCCCTCCTGACAGATCTGTCTTCTTCAGATGACCTTGATTCCATTATGAATTCCATGCAGCTACTATGCAATACCTATGAGTCTGAAAATAGCGCCCATTTCATACGGAAATAAATATCCTGTACCAGGGTTGACCCGCAAAATGGTTCTTGGGGATCAAACCGGGATGAAAATCTATTGAAACATTCAACCGCTTTTAATATTCAAGAGCGGTTTAGCCATCGTGCGCCTTCAGGATCTTTTCCGCGACAATACTATCAGTAACCAGGACATTAACTAATCCGGCGCGCAAGGCTCCCAATATCGGTGTTACCTTTCCGGCCCCACCAGCTACCGCGATGCGAATGGGAATAATTAATAAGTCATCCTTTTGGATTGCAACCAGGCGCTCATTAAATTCCTTATATACAAATTCACCATTTACATTAAAGTGAATGCCACAGACATCCCCAACTGCGCCTTTCCCGCGGATCAAATCGATCTCTTCAATCGGCACATAACCAGCCAGGTAAAAACTCGAATATTTAGGGGAGGTTGCTCCAATCCCCAACAAAGCGACCTGGGTTTGTTTACCCAGGTCAATTGTCTCTTTAATACTGGGGGTCTCCATCATCGAATGAGCGGTTTCCGAATTTTGACAAAAATAAGGAGCATTCAAGAAATAACTTTCTCCTCCTAATTTGTGAGATAACCGCAGCACCAAATCGTGACCATCATAATCTGACATTCTGGCGCCGAGCGCGCCTACCAACTGTACTATTTTTATTGAAACAAGTTCCCTGGTTTCAAGCGCGTCAACCGTGGCGCTGATGGAAGTACCCCAGGAGAGTCCCAGGATAACGCCAGGTTCTAAATATTGTTTGAGAATACATGCGCCAGCGTTTCCGAGACTGCCCAGAAGGCTGTCGTCGTAATGTTCTCCAATGGAAATAACCGAAGCGGCTTTTAAACCAAAACGATTGATTAACCTGGTTTCCAGGTCCAAATCAACTTTTAAGGATCGGTGAATGCGGATTTCCACGATGCCATTTTCGCGTGCATCCTTGAGCATACGCGAAATCATCGAACGCGTAACACCGACTCGATCTGCTATCTCGGATTGATCTTTTCCCTTCAAATAATATAATTCAGCCACATCGGCCAAAAGAGTCTCCCGATCTTGTTGTGAGCGTTGTTCTGCCATTTAAAAAACCAACCTTTCATCAACACTGAGAACTTGAAAATACATCCATTTATGAACATCTTCAAAAATAGATTAAGAATCCAGCTTGTGAAAAATGTTAAAACCCAACCAACCCCTGTCCATTTTGTTTGAATTGGTTGATGGTCTCTTTGGACAAAGGATTTTCATGCAAGATATTAAGTAGTTCCAACGATAAAGTTAAGTGATGGGCACCTGCCAAAAACGCAGCAGTTGCCTCCTGGGCTGATTTGATACTGGCCGCAATCAACTCTGTATCGCTGCCTTTCAGCACCTTTGAGATTTCATCAACCAGCCCGATGCCATCTCCCAACAGCCTGGATGCCCGGTTGACATAAACTGCCAGATATTTTGCCCCAGCGGCGCGACCAATCAGCGCTTGCGCTGGGCTATAAATTGCAGTCACGCAACATGAAAATTGGCTGGCATGTTTTGCGGCAAAGCGAAACCCGAATTCATTCGGCGGCAGCTTAATGACAAGAGCCTGCCCGACAATAGCTTGAGCGGCGCATGCTTCCCTTTCCATCCCATCCCAATCTTCAGAAACCAATTGATAAAATAATTCTTCGTAATCCAAGGCGGAAAGCCGTTTTAGGGTTTCTTCAACTTTTTGATTTGCCTGTGCCATTAAGGATGGATTGGTTGTAATTCCTTTGACCCAACCCCATGATTTTACAAGCCTGGCTTCGGATTCTTTGGCAGAATCGATGTATATTTTCAAGACCACCTCAATTTTACCTGTATATTCGGACGATCATTTCAATTTATAAATAAGTAGTATCGCTAAGTTTTAGTTATACTTGATTTTTATTGTAAGGTGAGCGGATAAATTGCCTTGATACCATCCAGAAATTCATCAACATCAGATAGCGTTGTTGGATATCCAAATGATATACGCAAAGTCCCCTCAATTTGTTCGCGAGGCAACCCCATGGAAGTTAATACGTGGGATGGCTCAATCGACTTGGAAGTACAGGCCGAGCCCATGGACACAGCAATGCCCGCCATGCTTAAACGCATTAACATCATTTCGCCGTTCGCACCGGGGAAACTTGCGGAAAGAACATGCGGCGAAACAGCCGTGCTGGGCCCATTGATGATCACGCCTGGGATAATAATTTCCAGTTTGGAAATCAGGTAATTACGCAGGTTCTGCAGCCGCGGTCTTTCATCGTTTTTGAACTCAGACGTGTGATGCACTGCCATCCCCAGGCCAACGATCCCAGGGATATTTTCAGTGCCGGGGCGTAAGGCTTTTTCCTGCGTTCCCCCGTAGAAAAGCGGGTTGATTTGAACTCCTGATCGAACGTAAAGCGCGCCAATCCCTTTTGGCCCATAAATTTTATGTCCAGACAAGGAAAGTAAATCCACTTGCAGGGCATCAACGTTTATATCCAGCAAGCCCAGACCCTGGACGGCATCTGTATGCAGCAGGATACGATGCTGATGAGCGATTCTGCCGATCTCTGCCAACGGCTGAATGGAACCGATTTCGTTATTCACTAACATGACCGAGATCAAAGCTGTCTCAGGGCGAATGGCAGCCTGTAGAGCGCCTACATTCACCAACCCTTGCGCGTCAACAGGGATATAGCTGACGGCATAGCCTTCACGTTCCAGATGTTGGGCCGCATGCAGAATGGCATGATGTTCGATTGAGGTGGTGATGAGGTGGGCTTTTCCCGGTTTAAAACAACGCATCACCCCCAGTAATGCCAAATTATCCGCTTCGGTTGCGCCGCTTGTAAAATATAATTCATCTGGCAGGCAACCAATCCCCTTTGAAATTTCCTCCCTGGCTTCGGCTGTCAATTTGGCGGCAGCTCGACCTGCCCAGTGCATGGAGGAAGGGTTACCGTAATCTTCTGAGAGGGTCTTGAGCATCGCGGCGCGTACAGCGGTGTGAACGGGCGTGGTGGCACAATAATCCAGGTAAACAGGTTGTCCCATATTTTGCCTCAGAATGAAGGAATCTTCAGCTTGAAGATAAGATGATCACGCGTTTTTACAACTGTAAAGGCTGTGCTTCCGAAGCAAAATCGGCTTTAATTTGGGCGAAGATTTTCTCAAGGGTGGCTGGGTGATCCAGATCGAGCAATAATGGCCTGATATTAATAACCGGACAACCGGTATCAGCGACGGTATAAGCCGGCAATAATTGCAAAACCAGGCTGGAAGTCGGCGGCAGGCTGTAATGATCCCAGATACTGTGACTTTTCACCTGGCAGGTGAAACCTGATTTCTCAAATTTTTCAGCAAGGTGTTCAGTCACCATAATTAACCGATTGCCACACCAGCCGCCAATCACACTTATTCGATAGGGGGGCATAAGCTGCTCCTTCAACCACTAAATATTGAAATGATGGGTAGCTTCCACCCGATCTTGAAGAGGGAAGCCACCCATTTTGTTAAGGAAACTTATACACCAAAGAGATGGAATACTCCCTGGATGATCGAACCGAGAATGTCACCGCCCATATCCCAACTGGCCAGTTTCAGTCCCTTGCCGATTTCGGCTCCATACTGACCCATCATCTGGAATGCCGCTGTGTGGGAAGTGGCAGTCAGGGTGGAAAGGTACATGAATGGGATCGCGTAGAGCAGGATAACGATGACGGTCTTGACAACGTTGCCCTTGGTGTAAGGGACAATCGCGCCAGCCCAGAAGGGGACCACAGCCAGGGAGGCGATTGGCAGCATATTCACGCCAGGCAGGAGTGCCGAGAGCAGCACAAGCAACGGGAAGGCGATGATGGTGGAGGCCATCACAGCCGGGTGTCCCAGCAGGACTGCGCAATCGACGGCTACGTAGATCTCACGATCCTTGAAGCGCTCGCGCATGTACTGAACAATGGAGAGCGTGATCGGTATGATGCCTTCCGCGATAATGGAAACCATGCGGGGCAGGATAATCATCATCAACGCCACATTCATGCCCAGCCCCAGGATCTGGGCGAGGCCCAAATCGGCTGCGGTGCCGCCATAGGCAAAAATACCGATGATGACACCCAACAAGAACCCCAACACCCCAGGTTCGCCCATCAAGCCGAAGCGCTTTTTAATGCCATCCGGGGAGGCGTCCCAATCCTTGAGACCTGGGATGCGGTCGAGTACCCAAACAACCGGCATGGCGAACAGGCTTGCCTGAACGGTGGTGCCGCAGGGAACGCCAATACCAGGCATATCATTGAATTCCTGGTATTTCTTGGCGGTCAGGTCGCTCATCAGGCTGCCAGCTACCAGGTACAGAACACCTGCCAGGATACCAAGCCAAACATTTCCACCTGACATGGCCCAAACGAAACCAGCCAGGGCGGATCCATGCCAATAGGACCAGACATCGACCCACAAGGTCTTGGTGAGCTTGAGGACCAGCATCAGAATGTTGACAACCAGGAGTGACACGATCAAACCTGCCACACCCGGCCAACCCCAAGCAATGCCTGCGTCGGCCCAGTTGACATCAACCAGGGTTTTCGTGATGCCAAAACGGGTGGCCATGGCTGCGACCGCCGGCTGTAAAGCGCTGACGATCACATTAACTACCAGGAACAAACCGGCCAGACCAACACCGGTTGTAATGCCGCCCCGAACTGCTTTCTGCCATCCTACGCGGAAAACCAGGCCGAGGATGATCAGCACGATCATCACCATCAATGATGAGCCGAGGCTGAGCAGCCAAGCAACGAAAGTTGATAAGAATCCCATTTTACATTCTCCTTTTGTAAATCTAATTCGGAATGGACAATCGGTTATGTTTTCTTTACTGCGTCAACGATCTTGTCTAATAGCGCATCCTTTTCCTGTTTGGTGCCGATCAGGAAAGGCATACCCTGGAACACAGGTACGTGAAAGGTACGGAAGATTTTCATCATTGACACGACCATGATCAGATCTGAACGACCGAGGTATCCTTCAATATCGGCCATCAAAATCCTTTTGACCTCCACATCGGCGAATCCTTCCTGGATAACTCGCTCTTTGATTGAATCTTCAGCGATGGCCGAGGTGTTAATACCTGCTCCACAAGCAACCACAATTAATCTTCCCATCTGTTTACGAACCTCCTTCTTACTCTTTATGACAGTCGACTATCAACAATATAAGGAACTATTTTCGTACCTCTATAAGTGCCTCCTTTTCGGGTCTCAACCTGATATCCGTTGCATCAACTCAAACGGAGCTCTCGTTTGAGCCATGCGACTACTTCACGCGGGCTGGATTGATCCCGTAATTTAGATAATTTTTCGGGTTCGCCAAATAAAAGCGCAAGGTTTCTAAGAGTTTGTATTTGTTCTTCTGGATTCTTATTCGCCAACATCACAACAATATGCACTTCCAACTCTTCATCTGGATCAGCCATATTCTTAAAGAAAACCGGCTTTTTTAACAAGGCGATAGCCAGAGCAGATTGGATGACTCCATCAGCATCTGCATGTGGAAAGGCTATACAAAAGGGGGTGGTTGGAAGACCAGTGGGATGTTCGAGTTCTCTTTCATACGTCAAGCGCCCGTAATCCTTCGAGACCAGCCCCTGGGCGCACAACTTATCCGCCAGAACCCTGATCACTTCCTGGGAATCAGGAACATCCAGACTGAATGCCACATTTGCTTCAGAAAATTCCAACATGCCTAGTCTTCCTTTCGCTGGCCGTAACGGTGATGATAATAATCAAAAGAGGCTTTTGCCTGGGAGTCGCTCAACGCCACAGGGGTTCCGATCGTTTGAGCAACTGCGTAGGTGCGGGCAGCTTCTTCGAGGGTGACAGCCCGCTCAAGGGCGTGTGCCAAATTTTTTCCCAGGGTGATGGGACCGTGGTTTCCCAATAAAATTGCGAAACCTTCACCTAACATGCTGACTGGCAAACTGGCAAATGCCGGGTCTTCGACATGCATATATGGAGAAACGGGGATTGGCATCCCAAACCAATCTGCCTGGGTTTCGGTAATAATCGGCAGCGGTTTGTTGATCACTGAAAATGCGGTGGCGTATGGAGAATGTGTATGGATGACTGCGTGGATATCAGGTCGGACACGTAAAAAACCGGTCCACAAGTTAAGCGCAACTGAGGGCCGGTATTTACCATCGATCAAATTCATATCCATATCCGTAACAAGCATATCTTCGGGTTTTAAATTCTGATACGGCATGCCGCTGGGGGTAACCACCACGTTTCCAGATCCCGGATCCCTGGCACAAACGGTCCCGCCTGCCATCCAGACGAGACCATACGTTGGGAGAAGATTGGCTGTAGCCAACACTTGAGTGCGTAATTCTTCAAGGATCATGGTTTTTCCTAAAGTGGATAATTACCAAGTTCGTGACCTGCCTGGAAGAAGGCCAGCATGTTTTCCAGTGGAATGTCATTCCCGAAATTATGGGCTGGCGCAAGGATGTAACCACCATCCTGACCCATTTGTTCAATCCGAAGTCTGACCTCCCGGCGCACATCGTCCACGGTGCCGAGATTGAGAACTTTTTTGACATCCACGCCACCCTGGAAGACCATGTCCTTGCCATATTCCCGCTTGAGTTCAACCGGATTCATGCCGATCAGGTGCCCTTCGATGGGATTGAGAACTTCAAAGCCAGTATCGATTAAGTCGGGTAGGAACTTGCGTATCGCGCCGTCGCAATGCAGCAACACCTTGGCTTTTGGAGCCTTTTTCTTGATCAATTCAATGCTTTTCTTGTACTTTGGCATCAGGAATTTTGTGTAAATACGCGGGTTGAACATTGGACCGACGTTGGTGCCATAGTCATCTGCAATTTCAACGATATCCACATAAGGGCCGACAACGCTGAGAAAGGCATCATAGAACCCGTCCAGGACTTCGGCTAATTTTGTCAATAACGCGTCGAAAAATTTTGTATCGGTCACGGTCATCATCAGCGCGTTTTCCATCCCGGCCAGGGCGCGCGTCAATTCCCACAAATTTCCATATACGGGCCGGTGAGCGACAATGGCGTAATCCGTCTTGTAATATAGATCTTCGATTTCTTCTTTTAAACCTTCGAGGCGGGCAGGATCGTAAGGATCCGGCCAGGGATACTTTTCGATCTTTTCTATGCTCATATCATTTGCCAGCGGGGCGCCGGCCAAATCGTAATAACCGGAAACCAGCCTGTGCGTTAATCCCCATTCATCCACAAATTCCTTGAACTGGCCTTCAACAACCGGGTTGGATATATAGTTTTTGGGTGGGCGAATGTGGATGAAACGGAAATCTGTTCCCAACTGATCCAGAATAGGGTTGTAATCGGGGGTGGTATAAAACCCAACCAGTGTGCGCCGTGGAATATCTTTTACTCCAAAATGATCTCTCAGAAG
>CAIWAX010000119.1 GCA_903910795.1 uncultured Anaerolineae bacterium | reverse complement strand
TCATGCAAACCCAGACCCCCGAAGTAAAAAGCCTGCCCGCCTGGCAGCGCCCGGTCATCACCCGCATCGATATCAGCCAGGTAACCCTCTCCCGCTCGCTATAGGATAACCAGGCCAAGGGCCACACGCATATCAACACTGCAAGACAGGCCGGCGCTTCCAACAAGCGCCGGCCTGCCTTTTAATTACACATTTGCAAGGTTTTCATTCCTGCCGGTATTTGCTTCAATCTAATGTAAAATAGGCTTGACAGTCACGGTCTACGCGTTTCTACTTAATTTTAAAATAGCCACATGCAGTTCCGCATCCGTGGCCCCGTGTTTACAGGTAATAACATGCAGCCAGACCCTCAAATGTTACTTTCACAGACAGTTTCGGACCCCCAGGCAGCCGCGCTCCAGAATTTACTGGATCTATCACCCGCCAGCATGTTCTCGCTGGATGGCGGGTTGTGCTACACCGCTTTTAACCGCAAACACGCCCAGGGGATGCAGGCGCTGTGCGGGCTGGAAATCCACCCGGGCGACAATTTTTTGGAGTGCATCCAACTCCCCGCCGACCGTGAAGCGGCCAGTCGCAACCTGGCGCGCGCCCTGGCGGGCGAAGAGTTCACAGAGTTGATAACGCTGGGCTCGGAAGAACGTTTTAAGATTACGATCCTGCTGCTGCACACGCCCATCCGCGCTGAGAACGGCGCGGTGGTGGGTGTGCATATCTACTCGGAAGATGTCACCGATCTGCGCAAGGCCGAAGACAGGCTGCTGGATTACCAGCACCACATGGAAGCGCTGGCGCAGGAACGTGCCGAGCAGGCCAGGCGCGCGAGCGAAGCCAAGTTCAAAATCCTGTTCCATAGCCTGCCGCTGCCCAGCGCCATTTTCCGGCTGGTCACCTCGCCGGCTGGCGAATTACTGGATTGGATCATTGAAGACGCCAACGATTTTGGCGCGGCTGTTTTTGGCAAGGCCCCGCAGGACCTGCCTGGCCATCGGGTCAGCGAATTTGTCGAAGCGCATATCCTGGCCCCCTACCTGGCGGTTTGCCAGGATATCAGGGCCAGCGGCGGCTTTCGCATGTTCGAATCTTTCTTTGAACCGCACCAGCGCCATTACCTGACCACCGCCTTCATGCTCAGCCCTGACCTGTACGCCATCATTAACCTGGATATCACCGAGGAGAAAGAGGCTGAGGCCCGGCTGCGCGAAAGCGAAGAGCGTTACCGCCTGCTGTTCACAAGTTGCCTGGATGGTGTCTTGATCACGGGGCCGGATGGTTCCGTGCAGGCCGCCAACCAGGCCGCGCTGGAGATGCTGGGCTGGACGGCGGAGGAGCTCAAGCGCCTGACCCGCCGCGAATTATTTGACCAGCAAGATCCGCTCCTGCCGTCAGCGCGGCGCGAACACTCCCGGCTGGGTCGTTACATGGGAGAGCTGACCGTGATCCGCAAGGACGGCAGCAAGTTCCCGGGCGAAGTTTCCACCTGCTCATTCACCGACTGGCGCGGCAAGCGTTCCATGGGCATTTTTATCTACGATCTATCGATCCGCCGGCAGTTGGAAGAGGCGCTCAGCTACAGCGAAGAGCTTTTCCGGCTGTTGCTCGCGAACAGTCTGGAGGCCATACTGCTCACCACGCCGGGGAATGGCAGCATTCAGCAGGCCAACCCAGCGGCCGAGCGCCTGTTTGGCTGGACGGAAGCCGAGTTGTGCGCGCTGGGACGCGGCCGGATCATGGATATGAGCAGCCTGGGGGCGCAAAACGCGGTCAAGCAGCGCGGGATCGCCGGCCATTTTACCGGCGAAGTGACCCATTTTCGCAAGGATGGTTCCAAATTCCCGGCCCAGGTTTCAACCTTCCTCTTCAAAGATCGCCATGGGAATGAGCGCGCCTGCGTGCTGATCCGTGACATCAGCGCACGCCAAAAGGCCGAAGCGCATTTGAAGCCCGCCTGACCCGGCCGGGTGCCACGGGTACAGGAGCATGCCCAAAAGTATACAACCCGTGCCCTGTGGGTTGCAGGAAGGCGGGGGGATGGGGGTTCTTTTCGGCTTTTCCTGGAAAACCATATTAGACCTCTTGCGAAAGTGATTATGTCCGGGCGAAACCGTACCGTAGTAGGGTATAACGCAAAACTGTAGGTGACTTTTGTATCGGTTAGGGCTTGTAAAAGTATTATTCCGCATTTTTGATTCGCCCTCTCAATCCCCATCCCCCGCCTTCCCCCAAATCCAAGAACGGGATTTAGGGGAAGGGGCCAAAATCT
>CAIWAX010000118.1 GCA_903910795.1 uncultured Anaerolineae bacterium | reverse complement strand
AGGTAGTCTTCGCGCACTTCCACGGCTTCGGGGGCAATGGATGTAAGGAAATCAGGGGAAGTGGTGTCCGGCATGAGCCGAATGATAAAAAAAGACGCAGGAGGGTATGCCCTCTGCGTCATTAAGTGACAGTGATTAAAGATTGGGTTCTGGGTTAAATTTTCAGCGGGGAAACCCCGCCTGTGATAAAATGGAATTAATATAGGCGATGAAGCTCGCCAAAACCGTCCCCAGGACTAATAGCTTCTACTGGAATTCATTTTTCAGTAGAAGCTATTTTATTTCCCTATGCAAGAAGCAAAACAGGATTTATAGGTATGACCTTCCAAAGTATCCTTTTCAACAGAGCAGATATTCATAAAGAAACGGCTGAACAGCCCGATTTTTTCACCGACCTGAATCTCGACCAGGTGATCGATGCCATCACTGCTAAAAAGCAAACCTACAATCTGAAGCCATTTTTTTATACGGCTTTGCAAGACGCCGATGCCATCCGTTATCGTCAGGAGGTCATGCAAGACCTGGAAGATGATGGGCTGATGGCGCATATCAAAACTTTTGCAGAAAGAATGGTTTTGGTGCGGCGTTATTTGGAAATGGTGGAGAAACTTGAATACAACTATCATAGAAAAGGCTGGTTCCTTGAGGCTGTTCTGGTGTACTGCGAGGCCGTCACCGGGCTGGCAGACAGCCTTGGCGTGGCCCGGCTGAATTCGCGCGGTTTTTTGGGACTGCGCGAGTATATTGCAGTTTATACAAACTCCAATACTTTCCAAACGCTCGCTGCGGATGCGCACACGGTCAAAGCCGGGCTGGCTGGCGTGAAATACAGCGTGATTATCAAGGACAGCTCAGTGCGGGTGCGTAAGTATGAAGCGGAAACGGATTACAGCGTGGAAGTGCTGAATACCTTCGAGAAATTCAAGCAAGGAGCCGTCAAGGATTATCGGAGTACGCTGAATGATGCGGCGGGCATGAACCATGTCGAAGCGCAAATCCTGGATTTTGTCGCCCGGCTATATCCGGAACCTTTTGCTGCGCTGGTTCTTTTTTGTGTGCGACACAATTCATTTGTAGATCAAACCCTGCGCGTTTTTGATCGGGAGATCCAGTTTTATGTTTCCTATCTGGAATATATCGCCGGCATAAAATACAAAGGGCTTCCGTTCTGTTACCCACAGGTGGGGGAAAGCCGCGAGGTGTTTGTATTGGATGGATTTGACCTGGCCCTGGCAGGCGCGCTGCAGTTAACCAACAAACCGGTGATCTGCAATGATTTCGCTCTGCACAACCCCGAGCGCATTATGGTTGTGACCGGCCCCAACCAGGGCGGGAAAACCACTTTTGCCCGCACCTTCGGGCAGCTGCATTACCTCGCCAGTCTCGGCTGCCCTGTGCCCGGTCGGGAAGCGCGACTCTTTCTATTCGATCGGTTATTTACGCACTTTGAAAGAGAAGAAGATATCCGTACCTTGAGTGGGAAATTGCAGGATGACCTGACACGGATTCACGCGATTGTCGCCCAAGCCACGCCAGACAGCATACTTATCATGAATGAGATTTTCTCGTCCACGACTTTGAAAGACGCGCTTTTCCTGAGCAAAGAAATCCTGGGCCGGATGATGGAACTGGACGCCCTGGGTGTGTGGGTTACTTTCATTGAGGAGTTGGCCTCCTTTAGCGAAAAAACTGTCAGCATGGTCAGTACTGTCGTCCTTGAAAACCCGGCCGAGCGGACCTTCAAAATCGTTCGTAAACCCGCCGACGGGCTGGCATACGCGCTCTCGCTCGCCGAAAAACACCGCCTGACCTATGCACATATCCTGGGGCGCATCCAATCATGAAAGTATATTTGATGTTTCCCGGTCAGGATTTCGAACCCAAGCAAAAACTCCCAGAGAATAAACTAGCATTGATACAGGACCTGGAATTGAAGACCCTGTTCGATGCAATGGCCCAGGAAGATCAATTTTTGTTTGATGTGGCCCAACAAGCCGTATTATCCAGCCTGGACGATCCGGGCACCATCCGCTATCGGCAGGATATTCTCAAGGATTGCCTGAATAATGCTGCCGTTGTCAGGCAGATTTACCAGATCCCGATTCAATCCATTCAAAACAAGCAAAAACATTGGCTGGGCATTTTCAGCCAGTACCCCGGCGCGATCTTGAACGGGGCCGTGGAATTGCTGGTGATGTTTGTTGATCTACTCAAAGGTTTGAAGCGTATCGCCGATGAACATGCCTGGGAATTCAAGTCGGCGGGTTTTCGACGCTTTTTTGCAATGATCCAGGAAGAGTTGAATGATGATTACTTCGCGGAGGTCGAAGACCATCTCAGGGAACTGAAATTCAGGGGGGGCGTACTGCTCAGCGCGGAATTGGGCAGGGGCAATGAAGGCACGAATTATGTGCTGCGCAAACCCAACAGCAAGGATCCAAACTGGATAAATCGGGTCTTCTCCAGAAAATCGCCGGTTTATTCGTTCACGATCCACCCCCGTGATGACCACGGCGCGCGAGCGCTGGGAGAATTGAAGGACAGGGGCATCGACCTGGTGGCAAACGCAGTGGCTCAATCCGCCGACCACATCAACAATTTTCTCAATACGCTGCGGCTGGAACTGGCTTTTTACATCGGCTGCCTGAATT
>CAIWAX010000117.1 GCA_903910795.1 uncultured Anaerolineae bacterium | reverse complement strand
CTTCCCCTGGCGGTTGAATTCGGAAAAAAACATTTTGTCATCGGTTACGATATTAATCGGAAACGCATTGAGGAACTGCAATCCGGCTATGATTTTACATTGGAGACCGAGCCTGAAGCGTTGCAAACTGCCCAGTACCTGCGGTTCACCGGTAGCATGGACGACTTGCGTGACTGCACCTGTTTCATCGTTACCGTCCCCACGCCGATCAACCAATACAAGCAACCCAATCTGACGTCCCTTCTCAAAGCCAGTGAGACCGTAGGTAAGGTGCTTAAGCGCGGTGACATTGCAATCTATGAATCCACTGTCTACCCTGGTTGCACCGAGGAAGAGTGCGTTCCTATTTTAGAAAAATTTTCTGGGATGACATTCAACCAGGATTTTTTTGTGGGTTATTCTCCCGAGCGCGTCAATCCCGGTGACAAGGATCACCGTGTTACCACGATCAAGAAAGTCACGGCGGGTTCCACGCCAGCCGTTGCAGATTGGGTTGATGCTCTGTATAGTGAGATCATTATTGCGGGGACTCACAAAGCCAGCAGCATTCGGGTGGCCGAAGCCGCCAAAGTCATCGAAAACACGCAGCGCGATCTTAATATTGCGCTCATGAATGAACTGACTGTGATTTTTAACAAAATGGGTATCGACACTGAGGCCGTGTTGCAGGCGGCTGGCAGTAAGTGGAATTTCCTGCCCTTTCGCCCCGGCTTGGTTGGAGGGCATTGTATTGGTGTCGATCCCTACTATCTGACCCACAAAGCACAAAGCTTGGGTTACCACCCGGAAATCATTTTGGCTGGCAGACGTTTGAATGACGGCATGGGTGTTTATGTTGTTGCGCAATTGGTCAAGGCTATGACAAAACGTCGGTTGAGCGTGGACGGAGCGCGCATCCTTATCATGGGGCTGGCTTTTAAAGAGAATTGTCCAGACTTTCGCAATACCCGCGTCGTGGATATCGTGAAAGAATTGAAAAGCTACAACTGCCAGGTGGATGTGTTTGATCCATGGGTATCGGTCGTTGATGCGCAGCATGAATACGGCATCACCTTGGTGGCGCAGCCCGAGCCAGACACCTACGACGGTATCGTCCTTGCCGTCGCTCACCGGCAGTTTCGGGAGATGGGTGTGGAAGTGATCCGCACGTTTGGCAAAACGGAGCATGTGCTCTATGATCTGAAGTATTTGTTTCCTGTCCAGGATTCGGATTTGCGACTATGAGCGCGACGGTGTCTGCCTTTCATCAACTCCAGGAACGCTTGGTCGTCAAGCCCTGTGTATGGTTGGTCACAGGTGTCGCTGGTTTCATAGGCAGCAACCTGATCGAGGCTCTGCTCAAACTCAACCAGCGTGTTATTGGCTTGGATAATTTTGCCACCGGGTATCAGAGGAATCTGGACGAGGTTCACCGTTTGGTAGGTCCGGAGCGATGGGAAAACTTCAAGTTTTTTCAGGGGGATGTCCGCGACCTGGATGATTGCAGAAAAGTGTGCCAGGGTGTAGATTATGTCCTCCATCAAGCGGCCCTCGGCAGCGTCCCGCGTTCTATAGAAAATCCCATCACGACCAACGAGACTAACATCGGTGGGTTTCTTAACATGCTGGTCGCTGCGCGCGATGCTGGGATCAAACGCTTCGTTTATGCTGCATCCAGTTCCACTTACGGGGATCATCCCGGTCTGCCCAAAGTAGAAGACCAAATTGGCAAACCTCTGTCGCCATACGCCGTGACTAAATATGTCAACGAACTGTATGCAGATGTTTTTGCACGCACCTATGGTTTTAATACGATCGGTCTGCGTTACTTCAATATCTTTGGCCAACGTCAAGATCCCGAAGGTGCATACGCTGCGGTTATTCCAAAGTGGATCGCCAGCATGATCAAGGGTGAGCCGGTATATATCAATGGTGATGGTGAAACCAGTCGGGACTTTTGCTTTGTTGACAATGCGGTACAAGCAAATCTGCTCGCCGCTACCAGTGAAAGTCCAGAAGCGAACAATCAGGTTTATAACGTTGCGGTTGGTGATTGCACCACACTCAACCAGTTGTATGAGCAATTACATCTCAATTTGCTGTCTCGTTATTCGCACCTGCAAGGGGCGAAACCTGTTTATCGGGATTTCCGTACTGGTGACGTGCGGCACTCGTTGGCTGACATCAGTAAGGCGCAGAAAATGCTGGGTTACCGACCGACCCACAGAGTTGGAGAAGGTCTGGAGACGGCAATGGTTTGGTATGTCAGAAACCTTTTTTGATCGAGTTCGTCGCCATTTGCTGGATTCACGTTCGTATCATCGTCGTATTGCCATAGGGTTTGTGTGGATTGGTTTCTTTGTCCTGGTGGGCAAGCTGGCTGGTTTTGCGAAGGAAATGATCATTGCTTGGCGATACGGCGTCAGTGCAACCTTGGATGCTTATGTGTTTGTTTTTAATTTTGTTCTGTTGCCCG
>CAIWAX010000116.1 GCA_903910795.1 uncultured Anaerolineae bacterium | reverse complement strand
TATTACCCTGCGTTTTCCTAGCCCTGCCCTGTGGAGAAATAAACGCGCCTGCTCCATAGCAGGCGCGTTTTTGTTGAATTACAAGATCACCCTGGGTATATGCGAGATACCTGCTTTGATAACAAAGAATCAACGGTCGTTTTTGATCAATGGTAATCCCGGTTCCTGCACGGGATAATATTCAATCTTTTTTGTCTGGAAAGAGGTCGATATGAATCTGAACGAGCAAGTAGAACTGCTGATGCAGGGCACAGAATATGGTGATGAGGGGCTGCACAGGACCATGGAAACCGAATTGCGCCAGCGCCTGGTGGATGCTGAAAAGGAAGGCCGAAAACTTCGCATCTATTGCGGTTATGACCCGCGCACGGCCGATTTGCACATTGGTCACACCGTCACAATGCGTAAATTGCGCCAGTTTCAGGACCTGGGTCATGATGTTGTGTTCTTGATCGGCACCTACACCTCCCTGATTGGCGATCCGTCTGATAAGGATAAACTTCGCCCGCTGCTGACTCCCGAGCAGACCATGGAAAACGCCCGCACCTACGCCGAGCAGGCTTTCCGTGTGCTGGATAAGTCCAAAACCACCATCCGTTATAACCACGAATGGCTCCAGGACCTGAAATTTGCCGACCTGATCAAACTTGGTTCAAATTTCACCATCCAGCAGTTTCTCACCCGCGAAGCCTTCCGCAAGCGTTGGGATGGCGACGACCCGGTTTACCTGCACGAGTTCTTTTACGCCATCATGCAGGGCTATGATGCGTTTGCTCTCCGTACTGATGTCCAGGTGGGCGGCACGGATCAGCTTTTTAATATTGTGACGGCGGCCCGCAAGATCATGACTTCCCTGGATGCCAGGCCCAATATCGGCATCATCATGTCGATCCTGCCTGGCACGGACGGCGTGGTCAAGATGAGCAAATCCCTGGGCAACCACATCCCGCTCAACTCCACACCTGAGGATATGTATGGCAAGGTCATGTCCATCCCGGATGCCGCCATGGGGCAATATGCCAGGCTAGTCACTCGCTGGATGCCGGCGGATGTCGCCAGCTTTGAGAGCGATTTGAAATCCGGCGCGCTTCATCCCCGGGATGCCAAAATGAAATTGGCGTATGAGGTGACCAGTACTTATTACTCAGCCGCCGAAGCCGATCTGGCCCAGGCCGCCTTCGTGCGCTTGTTCCAGCAGGGCGGCATTCCCCAGGAAATGCCTGAATATAAACTTTCGGATGGGCAGACTATACTGGATGTGCTGTTGACGGCTGGCCTGGTACCCAGCAAGAACGAAGGCCGCCGCATGATTGACCAGAAAGGCGTCAGGCTGGATGGCGAACTTTTGGAAAAGGCCGATACCGTCATTTCACATCCCGGCGTTCTCCAGGTTGGAAAACGGCGTTTTGTGCGCCTGGTGTAAATACCTGCAACTGAACGAGTCATGCTTTCAAAACAAAACTGACCCCCCGTTATGGCGGTCAGTTTTGTCTAATAACTGCTGAACATGGAATGTGCTATGCGTATCATCTTTTTCATGCTTGGTCTGATACTGATCCTGGCTACATTATTCTCTGCGCTCTCCACATTTGTCCTGCCGCGTTCGGCCCGCAGCCGCCTGAACCGCCTCGTTTTTGGATTATTGCGCAAAATTTTTGAGATCCCTCTGCGCTTTACCACTTCTTTTGCGCAGCGTGACGCCATCATGGCCTACTACGCCCCGATTGGATTGATGCTGCTTGTGCCTGCCTGGTATATCCTGGTTGCGCTGGGCTATGCGGCCATCTATTGGGCGCTGGGAGTGCCCGACTGGCAGATGGCTTTGCGCCTGAGCGGTTCATCTCTGCTGACGCTCGGGCTGGCCGCTTCGGATGATATTGTTGTCAATATTTTCACCTTCTCTGAGGCGACTCTGGGCTTGGTGCTGGTTGCGCTGTTGATTGCCTATTTACCCACCATGTATTCGGCCTTCTCGCGCCGCGAACAGGCCGTAAATTTGCTCGAAGTCCGCGCGGGCAGCCCACCCACCGCCGTTCAGATGATTATGCGTTTCCACCGTATCCACGGCCTTGAACGCTTGAATGACTACTGGCCGGTTTGGGAAGCCTGGTTTGCGGATATAGAAGAAAGCCACACAGTCTTATCGGCGCTGGTTTTCTTTCGTTCCCCGCGCCCCCAGCACTCCTGGGTGGTCGCCGCCGGAACGGTCCTGGATGCCGCGGCGCTGACGCTCTCTGCTGTTGACATCCCGACTTCAGCTTCGGCTCAACTCAGCATTCGCGCGGGCTTTCTGGCTTTGCGCCGTATCACAGATTATTTCGAGATTTCCTATCCTGCGGATCCTCAATTTCCGCGCGATCCGATCAGCATCCGCCGCGCGGAATTCGAGGAAGCCCTCGATACTCTGGCTGCCGGGGGCGTGCCGCTAAAAGCCGATCGTGAGCAGGCCTGGGTTAACTTTGCCGGTTGGCGTGTTAATTATGACTTCGTTTTGCTGACGCTCTGTCATTTGACCATGGCGCCATCTGCCCCCTGGACCGGCGATCGGCCCATCAAAACCAGACTACCCAAATTGCTGAGCTTCAAATAGGGTTGGATGATTTGAATTATTTTCGAATCTACTCCATAATGAAGTTGTACACTGCACAGCCTGAATTTGAAATCCAATCGGGAGGCGTAAGATGGAGTCACAGCCCAACATGGTTATCCCGGTTTTTGATCTTGTGCTTTGCCTTGCGCAGGCTGTTGATCTGGTCAGCCCGGAGGTTGCCGATCATCATAAACGCACTGCCCAAATAGCGTATGGCCTGGGGCGGCAGATGAAACTGCCACCTGATGAACTGCAGGACCTTGTCATCGCTGCCGCCCTGCATGATGTCGGCGGACTGACCCGTCAGGATCGCCTGGCGGCACTTGAGTTTGAATTTCAGAACCCTTATGGACACGCTGTGTTGGGGTATTTATTACTAAAAACTTTCCCGCCTTTTCAACACGCTGCGGATATTGTACGGTTTCATCATGTTGCCTGGCATAATGGTCTGGGGGCTGTTTTGGACGGCGTACCTGTGCTCGATAATTCGCATTTGTTGCAACTGGCTGATCGGGTGGCAATCCTGATTGATCCCAGGACAGATGTGCTTGAGCAGGTGGATGGCATCCTGGAAAAGATTCGCGCTCAATCTGGGCAGCGTTTCAATCCAGAGCATGTCCGGGTCATTGAAGCACTATCTGAAAAAGAAGCTTTCTGGCTGGATGCTGTCTTCATGGTTGACTTAAATTATCTGGGCCGCCGCCTGAAATGGCCGGAAATTGACATTACCGAGCAAGAATTCCTGGGTTTGACCAATCTCTTCCGCCGTATCATCGATTTTCGCAGCCAGTTCACTGCCGCTCATTCAGCCGGTGTGGCTGCCGCGGCCGAAGCCCTGGCGCGTCTATACGGCTTTACCGAATCGGATTGCTGGCTGATCCACCTGGCCGGGTTATTGCATGACCTGGGGAAGCTCTCCGTTCCGGCCGAAATCTTGGAAAAACCCTCGCGGTTGACCAGGGAAGAGTTTGACCTGGTGCGCCGCCATACATATTACACCTTTCACCTCCTTGAACCGCTCAAGGTCATGGATGTGGTTCGTGTATGGGGTGCTTTTCATCATGAAAGTATGGATGGTCATGGTTACCCCTTTCACCTGGAAGAAAACGAACTGCCGCTTGGCTCGCGTGTTGTGACCGTGGCCGATATTTTTACCGCCCTGACGGAAGACCGCCCTTATCGTCAGGGCTTGCTTCCTGAGGATGCCATAAAAATCCTGGCAGATGGCTCAGCCCACCACCGACTGGATAGCCAGATCGTCTCCCTGTTGACCGCCAACCTGAACGACATCAACAGCGTACGCGCGATGGCGCAGGCCTCAGCCCGTCAGGAATACCAGCAGTTTATCAGTCTTGGCAAAGCTCTGACCCACACAGATTGAAAACTTGCCATTTACATGGGCAAAGAAACAGTTCGTGGATGGCGCAGATGATGGTTATCGCAACCATCTGCGTAAACTTGCGAGTAAAACCCCAAAACGAAAGGGAAAATAAAAAAAGAGCGGGGTATCCGCTCTTTTTTTTTTGAGGCGACGATGGGATTTGAACCCATGATGAGGGTTTTGCAGACCCTTGCCTTGCCACTTGGCGACGTCGCCAGGTATTTAAACTGGTAATAAGTTTAGCTTCTCATGCAAAGCGAACCGTATTGTACCAGAGACTCCCATTTAAGCAAGGAATTTGCAAGCATTTTCAGCGAATAGACGCGGATTTAAAGTTCATGTGCCATCTTCGATATCGAGCACAAATCCATCCCTGGCGGTATTCAAACCCACGCCCGGGCATTCCTAATCTGGCAAAATTAGGTTCTTTGGGATTTGGCGTGGTATTGGACACAGGTGGTGGCGTTTTTGCCAGTTTGCGCCGAAACCGCCCCCACTGATGGGGGGCACCACGGAGATTCCCAAAG
>CAIWAX010000115.1 GCA_903910795.1 uncultured Anaerolineae bacterium | reverse complement strand
ATAACTTGACAATAATAAAAATATTTGTATAATGAAAGTTATCGTCCGGATTACCGCTTATTTTAGTTGAATAACAGTACCTCGCTTTTGGAAGGCAGGTCTATTCGTTGTTGAATAACTTCATCTTTGCGCTTTGTTATTAAGGAGTTCAAATGAACAATGCTCTCACCCGCTGCCCTGTGTGTCAGAATGAGCTTGTCATAACACGTTTGCACTGTGAATCTTGTGACACCACTCTGGATGGCCGTTTTGCAGGTGGCCCTTTTGCGCACATGACACGCGAACAGATGGATTTTATTATGACATTTATCCGTTGCGAAGGTAAGTTGAATCGAGTGGAGGGTGAGCTTGGTCTTTCCTATCCCACTCTCAGAAACAGGTTGCACGATATCATTCGCGTTCTGGGATATGAGCCAGGCAAGGAAGAGTCTGCGGATGTGTCCGAAGACCGGCGGCGGCAGATTTTGGAAGATCTCGATACTGGCAAACTGACTGCAGATGCAGCCATGCGTATCTTGCGCGGGGAGGAAGCATGAAGCAGAGTGTTTTACTTGTTAGTGGTACGGTGACGATTCGGATTGATGATGTTGGCGGCGATCTTCAAATTGTGGGATGGGAGCGTCAGGAGATCGTAGCCAAAACGGATGATGATGAATTAAATTTATTCGCTGATGGACAGATCGTCCGTGTTCACAGTGACGGTGACCTGATTCTGTATGCCCCTCGGGAAGCAAACTTTCGCATTCGGGATGTGGGTGGCGATGCCGATTTACGCCTATTATCTGGCAGTACAGAACTAATGGATATTGGCGGTGATTTACAGATGCGCAATGTAGGCCCTGTCAGCTTAAAAAGTGTGGGCGGCGATTTGTCTGTGCATGGCTGTAGTGGTGACCTGTCAACCGAATCTGTGGGCGGGGATGCCTCCCTTCACTCAATCAAAGGTAATGTAAAGATAGAAGTTGGAGCGGATTTGTATCTGCGCGATGCTGAAAAGAATGTTCAGGCGAGTGTGGGCGCGGATGCGGCGCTTTATCTCAATCCGTTGCCCGGCTGTTTTATTGATGTAGAGGCTGGCAGTGACATCCTCCTGCGGCTGCCTGTCAAAGTAGATGTCGAATTGAGCCTGAAAGGAAGTGACGATGAATCGATCCGTGTTGATTTCCCGGGGGTGCGGCCAGTAGAGGAGGGTTTGTTTCGTTCAGTGGTGATCGGCGCCGGCGGCTCTAAGATCAACCTCGTCGCAGGCTCAGAAATTATTGTAACCAATCGTGATGAAGAATGGGAAAATAGGGTTGAATTTGATCCTTCAGGTCGCGATGGTTTTCTGAAACCCGGCGATTTTGTCGGGTCTTTTTCCAACCAGCCTGAAAGCATCTCACAGAAAGTGGAAGACGCAACGAAACGGGCGCAGGAAGCCTCCCTGCGTGCGCAGGAGCAAAGTGACCGTGTGCAGCGTAAGGTGGATAGCGCAATGCGGCGTGCCGAAGAAAAAATGCGAAATGCTGAACAACGCTCCCGACACATGGGTATTAAGGTCGGCCGTTTTGGATTTCCGTCTGATAATGCTCGTCCGGCTGTGCCAGCACCTATGCCGCGCCCGATGTCTGAACCAGTCAGCGATGCTGAACGGTTTGTGGTACTGAAAATGCTGCAAGACAAGAAAATATCCATTCAGGATGCGGAAAAATTACTTTCTGCTCTGGATGGAAAATAAGGTGCTGTGATGACTGATACTGGACGCCAACAAGCACTTAAAATGATTCAGGATGGTAAAATCTCTGCCGAGCAGGGGCTTGTATTACTGGTTTCGCAACCTGTGGGCCATTCCTTTTTGGAAGTGAATGCCATCTTTGCGAGTAATAAGCTGACAGAGCCGCTCCTGGTGGATGTTCATGATGAAGACGGCGAGCATGTGCAGGTTTATATGGTTGAGGAGTCTTGCGATGGCAACTGCTGAAGAGCGCATGAGAATTTTAAAAATGGTCGATGAAGGCAAAATAAGCGCCGAAGAAGGCGCCAAATTGCTATCTGCGCTGAGCGAATCCCGGCGAGGGACAAACGCTTCACTGCCGCCGCGACAGGCGGGAACTGCTCGCTGGCTGCGTGTGCGCGTCACCGATGTGGTAACGGGTCGTTCAAAAGCAACTGTTCAGATTCCCCTGGCTTTGATTGAATCGGGAATGAAGATTGGCGCCCATTTTGCCCCCGAAGTGGATGGGGTTGATATGCCCACAATTATGGAAGCGCTGCGCTCCGGGGTAACTGGCAAGATTGTGGATGTGGTGGATGAAAAAGATGGCGAACATGTCGAAATTTTTGTCGAGTAACCCTGCCCCAGCTATTCCCAGCCTTTGCAGGCATCAACCCATTCTTTAGCGTTCGAATATTGATAAAGTTCATCACAGTTCAGTTCTATGGCACTGTTCTTGCTTCCGCAGGCGGGAAAAATAGTTGAAAAGCGTTTTAATGACACATCCAGGTAAACAGGAATATCTTGCCGAATCCCAAAGGGGCAAACCCCGCCGATTTCATGCCCCACCAATTCAAGCACTTCTTCCGGCGCCAGCATCCTGGCCTTGAACCCAAAAGCTGATTTGAATTTTTGATTATCTACTTTGGCATCCCCGGCAGTAACAAGTAAAACACAGCTATCTTCATTCTTGAAAGAGAGTGTTTTGGCGATACGCTCTGGTTTTACATTTAGCGCCTGCGCGGCCAGTTCGACAGTTGCGCTGGAAATTTCGAATTCCATCACTCGGTTCGCTACTCCAAATTTTTCAAGATACCTCTTTACCGTTTCAATTGACATTTTAAATTTCCTTGATCCAAATCTATTCACAATAAATAGCCAGTTGCGGGCACGTCATGGAAAGTTGTCACTCGCAATTGGTCAAGCTGCCGGGTGCCGGGTTGGCCGGTTTTGTTCAAAGAACCAGTGTATGGTATCTTCGACGCTTTCATATATGGGGCGCGGCAGGTAGCCAAGTTCGCGCGATGCTTTGGCATGGCTGATGAATGAATTACTCTGAAGTACTTCCAGGGAATACGGAGTGAACCGCGGGACAGCATTTGAAAGACGGTAATAAAATGGCGTAAAACGCGAAATGAAGTTTGCCAATGGAAAGGGTATCTTGAATTGAGCAAATCCATTACCGGTAATTTCGCGTACTGTTTCCAAAAGATAACGCACCGAAATACGATGGCCGGAGAGGATGTAGCTGGCTCCAGTTGCGCCATTCTCTGCCGCAGAAATCAACCCACCAGCCACGTCACGAACATCCACAAAATCATAGGCGCCATCTACATAAGGGGTCACATGCCGCAGGGCCGCCGAACGGATCACATCTCCCATCATCGAGTTGCGAAAGTCATAGGGGCCAATCACACCGGTTGGGCAGGCGATCACCGCATCGAAACCAGCTTGCGCTGCCTCCTGTACCAACAGGGTGGCTCGCGCTTTTGACTGATCATAGGCGCCGTAAGGATTTTCGGGGTCATAAGCAACACTCTCATCGATGATCCTGCCATGCGGGATGCGCGCAAGAGCATGGATAGAACTCGTGTATACGAGGCGTTTGACGCCGGCTTGTTTCGCAGCAGCCAATACATTGGCGGTGCCATCAATATTTACATGTTGAACATGTGGATTCTTTCCGGGCATGATTGAGATAATACCGGCCAGATGAAAAACTTGTTGAACTCCCTCAAAACAGGCGCTCAAGGATGAGCTATCAAGTACGTTACCTATGATTTTCTGAATATCCAATCCATGCAAAGAAGTGGTATCTTCGCCGGGTAATATCATTGCGCGAACGTGCTTGCCCTGCGCGAGCAATTGGCGGATAAGTACATTGCCGATATGGCCGGACGCTCCTGTTACTAAAATCGAATTATCGGACATGATTATTTGATCATCCTTTGTTCGAGATCATTACGTTTATGTCATTTTATAACAATCCAGCGGTTGACCGAATGGCTTTATTCGCTGTCCAGATCCCAGGGCGCGGAATGATTTTTTAATCTTCCAGATAGCCCGTTTCGTAGAATTTCTCCTGCAGTGGGTGGCAGCAGATCGGTAGCTGCCGCCAGCAGGCCAAAATTCCCTGTCAACATCATATCTCCGAAAGGTGCGGCAAACCAGGGTCTCAAACTTTGATCAGTTTGTGCCTGTGCAAACAATGCCCGGCGCGGGCCAGTAACAATCAAATCCCAGGATCCTGAACCTAATGGCAGCGGATCCTGGCTGTAAACGAGCGCACCGTGTCCCATATCGTTAAAGACATCACTGTGTTTCAGGGTCCCATCTGCCAGGGCGCGCAGGTAGACTTCCAGCTTGGGACGGTCTATTTCGCCTGTGTGGTGTTCAAAGACGCCTTCAATGCCGGTCTCGCTCATTCTGAATGCAATTGTGTGGAAATTGCCCACGTTCACGATCAGTTTACGGTCTCGTGCGGCGCCAACTGAATCAAAACTTGCACCCAGGATGGCGGCCGGGGCAGTATCCATCACCAACAGCGGGCAGGGCAGATCACCGGCGTTTTGGGCGACTGCATGCAAGCGGGTCATGATGGGTGGAATGTTTTCAGTAGTAAAGGCAAAGGCTGAGAGCCTGTTGTGCGCCCGAATACGCTCATCCAGGTAATCAAAACGGAACTGTCGATCAGAAACCCCGGCTGGGGCATTGCCATGATCAAAAACGCCAACGCAAACGGCTTCCAGGTGGGATAAAGAAACCTGGAAGCGTTTAAAGCTCTCTGCAATAAGCCCAAAGTCCAGGTCTTTCAGCTCTAATCGCACAACTTTGTCTGGCAGGCTCCTGGCTTCATCTTCCGAAACAACCTGAATGCCCATGCGTCTGACTTTGTCCAGTTCATCGTTGAATGTGCGCGCGGCGGTTGGTGTGGCATAAATGGGCAGTCCAGCCCTGGCGTGCGCTTCGGCCGCCCAGGTGGATGGCCCGCCGCCCATCGTTACGCCTGTCAACAAGATGGAGTCACGGCGCGCTGTGGCAGCTTTGATCTGGCGGTAAATCATTAAGGTTGGCGATGGAACCACCATTTTAAAGCCGTTCTCTACATCCAGTTCAGAATCGTACAGGAAAATATCCTGGGTTCCAGTGCCAATGTCAATGGTCAATATTTTCATGTGCTCATCCAGGTTCTGAATTTTTTTTGCCACCTAAAAGTATACCAGAGGCGTTTCAAGATGATCTTTGGAGAAGATAAAAAGCATCCGGAGTCGTTTAGACTTCGGATGCTTTTCGTTGCAGATAATCTGGTTATTGCTAATCGGGTAAATTTTCAGGAAGCCAGCAGCACAATACCAGTTCTCGGGCTGCTTTCACTTCATCCATGCGCCCAAAGGGTGTCGTATGCGGCGCGGTTTTGATGATGTCCGGGTTGGTTTGGGCCTCTCCGGCGATGGCAATCAAGGCATCCGTGAACGAATCCAGAGTCTGTTTATTCTCGGTCTCGGTCGGTTCGATCATCAGTGCTTCATGCACGATCAACGGGAAGTAATTCGTTGGCGGATGGAATTTGTAATCCATCAGACGCTTTGAAATATCCAGCGCGCGGATATCAGTGCCTTCGAAACGCCCTTCCATGACGAATTCGTGCATGCAAATGCGGTCAAAGGGCACCCTATAATATTTTTTCAATCGGGCCATCAGGTAATTGGCGTTCAACACTGCGTATTGTGAGATGGCTTTTAGACCGTCCGGGCCGTGCATGGCAATGTAGGTGTAAGAGCGCACAATCGCGCCAAAATGACCATGGAAAGCCTTCATACGGCCGATGGTTTGCTTGGGTGTCTCATACCCGTAGAGAGGCGGGTTCTCTTCGTCAGCTTCTTCCTGGATGCAAATCAACGGGGCTGGCAGGAAATCGGCCAGGCGCTTGCTGACGCCCACCGGGCCTGAACCCGGGCCGCCGCCGCCGTGCGGAACCGCAAATGTTTTATGCAGGTTGAAGTGCATTACATCGAAGCCCAGGTCGCCGGGGCGCACGATGCCCAACAGCGCGTTCAGATTGGCGCCGTCGCCATACATCAGACCGCCGCAGTCATGCACTAGCTTGACCACATCCACAATGTGCTGGTCAAACAGGCCAAGCGTGTTGGGATTGGTCAGCATCATGCCAACAACCCTATCGTCACAGGCCGCTTTGAGTGCGGTCAAATCAACGTTACCGTCCGCGTCTGATGGGATGGTGACAACTTCCATGCCGAGCATGCCAGCCGAGGCAGGGTTGGTGCCGTGGGCAGCATCCGGGATGAGCATCTTGATCCGCTTGCTGTCGCCGCGGGCCTTATGGTAGGCGCGCATCATCAGCACACCGGTAAATTCACCATGTGCCCCGGCGGCTGGCTGCAAAGTTACCGCCGCGAAGCCGCTGATCTCTTTGAGCCATTCCTGCATTTCGAACATCAGTGCCAGGTTGCCCTGGATGGTTTCGATGGGTTGCAGAGGGTGGGTGAACAGGAATCCTGGCAGGCGGCAGGTGTCTTCGTTGATTTTTGGGTTGTACTTCATCGTACAGGAACCCAGGGGGTAGAAGCCTTCATCTACACTGTAGTTATAGTGGGAAAGGTGCGTATAATGGCGCACCACATCCACTTCTGCCAATTCCGGGATAGGCAGTTCTTTACGTAACAGGGCATCATCGGGTAGATCAAATTTGGGCACATCCGAAACGGGGAAGGTTACGCCTGTGCGGCCGGGTGATGATAGCTCAAAAATAGTAGGCTCACGCATGAACGGCCTCCTTTAAAACTTCCACCAGCATGTCAATCTCTTCCTTGCTGTTCATTTCAGTGACGGCCACCAGCATGTACCCATTCAGGCTCGGATAATCTTTGCCTAAATCGTAACCGCCCAGGATGCCGTGTTCGAGCAGGTGCGCATTGACTTCTTCAACTGGCTTGCCTACACATAACGCGAATTCGTGGAAAAAGGGCTGGCTGAAACACAGACCCATCCCAGGGATCCGGCTGAGTTCTGCGGCTGCATAATGAGCTTTCTGATAGCATAAATTTGCCACCTGGCGCAAGCCCGTTTTTCCGACAACGGATAAATAAACCGCAGATCCGAGCGCAAGCAGACCCTGGTTTGAACAGATATTGGAAGTAGCCTTTTCGCGCTTGATATGCTGCTCTCTGGCGGTCAAGGTCAGAACATACGCTTTTTCACCGTTGGAATCGACGGTTTCTCCGACCAGCCTGCCAGCCATTTTGTGTACATATTTCTTAAGAGTTGTGAAGAATCCAAGTGAAGGCCCGCCAAACCAGAGCGGAAGGCCGAGAGGTTGTCCTTCACCGACCACGATATCCGCGCCCATTTCGCCAGGTGTCTTATACAGGGCCAGCGCGGTCGGGTTGGCTGCGATACATACCAGGGCGCCCTGGGCGTGAGCTGCCTCAATCACTTTTGTGTAATCAAACACACGCCCAAAAAAATCGGGATACTGGACGATTAACAGGGCGGTATCCCGATCCACCAGGGGCAGCAGGGCTTCAGGCCCTGCCAGCAGATCAGCGTTGGCATCGTCACCGGCCACGCTTAATTCCATACCTTGCGTATAGGTGCGGATTGTTTCGCGATACTGCGGGTTGACGGCCGGGGAAAGAACGATCTTGCGCCGTTTGCCACGGAAGTTGGCGAAGGCCATGTTTACGGCCTCGGCGGTGGCTGTCGCGCCATCGTAATGCGAGGCGTTGGAGAGTTCCATACCGGTCAGAGCGGTCATCAATGATTGGTATTCGAAAATTGCCTGCAGGGTGCCCTGGGAAATTTCCGGCTGGTAGGGGGTGTAGGCTGTATAGAATTCGCCGCGGCGTAGAATATGGTCGACCACCGAAGGAATGTAATGGTTATACATACCAGCGCCCAGGAATGAAACCAACTGGTGTGTGGATTCATTGGCGCCTGCCAGCTCATCCAGTAAATCAGCGGCTTCCATTTCGGTCAACGCTGCGGGTAAATCAAGTTTGGGGAAGCGATACTTTTTTGGAACCGCATCAAAAAGATCATCCAGGCTTTTGACGCCGATCGTTTTAAGCATCTCATCCCGCTCATTTGGCGAGTGGGGAATATAAGTCATAATGGTTTCCTTAATGATTGGGAGGTTGGTTAATTTGCCTCAAGCACACCTAAAAATCTGTGGCGCTTGTGGCCAGTTCCCAATCCCGGATTAGTGCGCGCGGCCTTCGCAGTCTTTTTCATAAGCGGCGGCATCCAGCATACCGGCGGCATCTGCGCCTTCCACCTGAATCATCCAGCCAGCCTCAAATGGATCACTGTTCAGGGTTTCAGGGGCTCCGGCCAGTTCACCATTCACCGCCGTAACTTTCCCGGCTACAGGTGAGTAAATCTCTGCGGCGGCTTTGACTGATTCAACCGAGGCAATCGGGGTTCCAACTTCAACCTTATCGCCGGCGGAAACCAGGATTTCAACAAAGACAATATCAGATAACTGGCTCTGGGCAAAATCAGTCAGGCCGGCTTTTCCGCTGGCGGCATCGAACCATTCGTCGCTTTTCGTATATTTAAGATTGGCAGGGGTATTCATTTTGTAATTCTCCTTTGGGTATGAATGTAGATGCAAAAAAGGGCGCACGAATTTAATCGTGCGCCCTCTGTCCATAACCTGAGAGATTCCGCCGCCAGTCATCGGTTGTCCAATGATTGGGAAGGCTTGCCCCGTCGGTGTTCCTTGCGGAACTTTCCAGAGTTTTGAGTAACAGGGTCCTTTTGCCTGAGAGTTTCGTCCGGACGTGCCCGTCACGGATTTGCACCTTCGGCGCTCAGTAATTCGTTGTTGCTAAAATTGAACCTGAGTCTCTTCCCTATAACTATTTGATTGTACTTTTATTCTATGGTGATGGATAGGGGAAGTCAAGTGAACAATGTCAGGTAATTTTCGGTTGACTGCCATTGTTTTTATTAATTTTCAGTAAAAGTCCCTGTGGATAAAAATTATCCACAGGGACTTTTGAATGTATTGATGCAGCGGCTATTCTTCGAGGGTTGAAAGATCACCTTCTGGCAGGCCCTGGGCGCGGGCCTTCAGGACGCGCCGCATGATCTTGCCGGAGCGGGTCTTGGGCAGCTTGTCAATCCACTTGACTTCTTCGGGGCGCGCGATCGGGCCAAGATGTTTGGCCACATGCTGGCGCAGTTCCTCAGAAAGATCATCAGTGGCGGCAAAGCCCGGTTTGAGTTGTACGAAGCAGTAAATGGCCTGGCCTTTGAGCTCGTGCGGCAACCCAATGGCGGCTGATTCGGCTACTGCCGGGTGTGTGATCAATGCGGACTCGATTTCAGCCGTTCCCAAGCGGTGGCCGGAAACCTTGATGACATCGTCTACGCGGCCAATGATCCAGTAATATCCATCCTTGTCGCGGCGGGCGGAATCTCCGGTCATGTATTTGCCGGGGAACTTGCTCCAATAGGATTTCACATAGCGATCCGGGTCGCCGTAAATGGTGCGCAGCATGGAAGGCCACGGGTTCTTGAGCAACAAGAACCCCTCAGCGCCATCTGCGACTGGATTGCCTTCCTCATCTACAATTTCGGCTTCCTGTCCAAAGAACGGCCGGGTGCCCGAACCAGGTTTGAGCGGTACCACCGGGGTGGGAGTGATCATGAAAGCGCCGGTCTCAGTCTGCCACCAGGTGTCGATGATCGGACATTTATCCTTGCCAATCACATGATGGAACCATTTCCAGGCCTCGGGGTTGATCGGCTCACCAACGGAACCCAGCAGGCGCAGCGAAGACAGATCGTGCTTGGCCGGCCAGGCCTCGCCAAAACGCATCAAGCCGCGGATGGCAGTCGGGGCGGTGTAGAAAATGGTGATGCCATAGCGTTCGATCAACTGCCACCAGCGGTTGGGGTAAGGGAAGTTTGGCCCGCCTTCAAACATGAAGGTGGTGGCGCCATTGATCATCGGGCCATAAACAATGTAGGAGTGTCCAGTGATCCAGCCCGGGTCAGCGGTACACCAGAAGCGGTCTTCGTCTGTGACATCAAAGGCATATTTCAGAGTGGAGTAGGTTCCCACCATGTATCCGCCGTGGGTATGCAGGATGGCCTTGGGCTTGCCGGTGGAACCTGAGGTATACAGGATGAAGAGGGGGTCTTCTGCATCCATCACTTCGGTGGCGCACTTGCCATTTGCCACCGGCAGGGCGCACAGATCGTGATACCAGTGATCGCGTCCAGCTTCCATCGGGACATCATGCCCGGTGCGTTTGACCACGATCACATTTTCTACGGTTGGGCAGTGCTTGATCGAATCATCCACGATGCGCTTCAATTCAACCAGCTTGCCGTTTTGGAAGGAACCGTCGCAGGTGATGACCAGTTTGGATTCGCTGTCGGCGATGCGGCCAGCCAGCGCGTCCACCGAAAAACCGCCAAATACCACCGAATGGATGGCACCGATCTTGGCGCAGGCCAGCATGGCGAAAACGATTTCAGGGATGCGGCCCATGTAAATGGTGACACGTTCGCCCTTGGTGATGCCCATGGCCTTGATGATGTTGGCCATGCGGCAAACTTCGCGGTTGAGGGAGTAATAAGAAAACGTGCGGTCTACTTTGCCGTCTTCGCTTTCCCAAATCAACGCCAGCTTGTTTTTGCGGTAAGTCTTCAAGTGCCGGTCAATGGCATTGTGCACGATATTTGTTTTGGCGCCCACAAACCATTTGAAAAATGGTTTGTTTGAATCATCCAACACCTGATCCCATTTCTTAAACCATTCCAGTTCTTCGGCTTCCTTTTCCCAAAAGTCAGTCGGACTCTTGCGGGCAAAATCAGCGAGTTCATCCCAGTCTTTCAAGTTGGTCTGGGCGATCACTTCGGCGGATGGATAATAGACTTCCCCTTCCATTTCAGGCTTATTACCGGCCATAAAACTTCCTCCTTAATATATTCCTTGCGTTGAAGTTTTTTTAACCCTCAACGCAAGGTGTTATAGTGGTTCAAAAAATAAATTACTTACCGCTCATATTGCCAGTACCGCCAGCTTGTAGATTCGCAACTGAAGCTTCCGAGGAAATGTCCACCTGGTTGGTTTCCGGGATTTTTAGATAGCAAACCACTGCGCAAATGGCCGCCACACCCATGGGGTACCATAGCCCAGCGAAGTTATTGCCCGTTGCAGAGATCAACGAGAGACCGATGATCGGCACCATGCCGCCAAAGACGCCGTTGCCAATGTGATACGGCAGGGACATGGACGTGTAGCGGATCTTGGTTGGGAAGAGCTCCACCAGGAAAGCAGCGATTGGGCCGTACACCAGCGTCACAAAGACAACCTGCAGGAACACCAGGACGCCGAGCATGAATGGGTTATATCCGATATATGGGAACCAGAGAAGCTGGCCGGTTTTGGGGGCGAAGGACGCCATGGCGCCGTAGATCGGGTAGTACAGCAAAACCGCCAGCACCATACCAGTCAGCATGATGGGTTTGCGTCCGATCTTGTCCGACAGGTTGCCGAAATACACGAACAGGGGCGTGCCAACCAGCAGAGCGCCGCCAATGATCAGGTTTGAATCGATCAGGCTGACTTTGAAAATGTTTTGTAGATAATACAGAGCATAGAACTGTCCGGTGTACCAGACTACACCCTGTCCCATTGTGGCGCCAAACAGTGCCAGGATGACATAGGAGAGGTTGAGTTTGTTGCCAAAGCTTTCGCGCAGTGGGTTCTTGGAGGTGGCACCCTTCTGTTTGAGTTTGGCATACATGGGTGATTCTCGCAGCGAGAAGCGGATCCACAAAGAAACAGCCACAAGCAGGATGGAAATCAAGAAGGGAACGCGCCAGCCTTGCCACCAATCATTGGCATAAACGCCTTTGCCAGCGAACCAATCCTCACCGCCCAGGCTGCGGGTGATCAGGATGACACCCAGAGAAAGGAACAGGCCGAGGGTAGCCGTGATCTGGATCCAACTGGTAAAGAAACCGCGTCTGCCATCCGGGGAATGTTCGGCCACATAGGTCGCCGCGCCGCCGTATTCACCACCCAGGGCCAGGCCTTGAATGATGCGCAGCAGGATCAAAATAATGCCAGCCGCCGGCCCAATCGCATCCTGTGTGGGCAGCAGGCCAACGCAGAAAGTGCACAAACCCATCAGGGTCATGGTCACAAGGAAGGTATATTTGCGGCCAACGATATCACCAACGCGGCCAAAAACAATGGCGCCAAAGGGGCGTACGATAAATCCAACGGCAAAGGCTGCCAACCATGCGATAATATCTCCCAGCGGAGTGCCTGTGTGATAGAACTTACCAGCAATGACTGATGCAAGGCTGCCAAAAATATAGAAGTCGTACCATTCGATCATCGTCCCTGCCGCGGACGCCAAAATGATGCGTGGCAGACCCTGAGCCTTCTCTTCAGGTTGTTTTGCTGCTGCTTGTGCTGACATGGCTTTCTCTCCTTGGACATTTTTTTAAAGAAGGATGTCCGCTGCTGCGCAACGGCCTCCCATCCCTCTAAGCGACAAAGGAAATCCGGTCTTTTACCGGATACAGACTTTGCCTGACCTATACAGGCAGAGTCGAAAAATCTGCCGGCAGGCAAGGCGCGGATGCAAAATTAATCCGGTTTCGGGTGGATTAATAGCACAGGAACAGAGGACTGTTTGGATATCTGTTCCGCTACACTTCCCATCAGCCATCGGCTTACGCCTGAGCGCCCATGCGTTGACATGGCAATTAAGTCAGCATGAAGCTCTGAACAAACCTCCAGAATCGTTTCAGCGACGGGGCCTTCACGGGCCAGAATGGAGGTGCGTATGCCAGCTTTTTGCAGTCTGGCGCGAATCGATTGTATATAAGTGAGGGTTTCGGATTCCAGAGTGTCAATTACATCTGGAACCATAGTTGGCACTGCGAGAGAAAATTCGGCGACCGGTTTCACAACCACCATCATCAAAAACACTTCCGCCCCTTCCAAACTTGCAAGCGATTCCACATGAGGCAATACCGCTTCTGCGAGCGGTGAACCATCCAGTGGAACCACAATCTTTTTGTACATACAGCCTACCTCTATGATATAAAGATCACGGGATTTTTAAGTCTGTAAAACGGTACGCAAAGAACTTTGATACTATAACACATAATGAGATCGAAAGTTTCCCGCCATATACTATTAGATTTTCTAATAACAATATCCCCCATTTGTCTGGATATTTATTGAAATACAGTAACTTCCATGTGAATTTTAGCTTTCCAGAGTGGCGCGAACCCAGTCGCCAATCAGCCAGTATTTAAAATCCTGGCCCTGGGATGTTTGCACAGCACCGATAATGCCATAAATGGGCGCGATGGCCATACCGAGCAGCAGGAAGGGCGTCAGCAAGCATGCGAATGGGATCAAAACAATGCCGATCAGTACCGCGCATAAAAGGCCAACAATGCCCCACATGAGGCCGATCCCATACCAGACCACCAGTTGGAAAAGGAAGGATTGCATGGCATGGTAGGCTATAAACCGGGAGCGTTTGGCAAATATCAGGTATATCGTTAAAGCGACCACTGGGCCCAAAACCCCGGTAAAGAGATTGACGAGCACGCTGAGATGGGCCAGCATGGCCCAGGTGCGCTCATCGGTTTGGGATAGCGATGTTGGAGTAGTTGAAAAAGGTGTTGGCATAGCGTCGGTTGTCATATTTTTACCTCGAAAAGCGGTGTTGATTTATCGGTTGGGTTTTTATTACAATCATACTTACGCGCTTTCCATGGTAAAGTTGCTGCCATATCAAAAAGACCTGCGCAGTTATTCTGCGCAGGTCTTTTTGATATCTTGAAGGGTCGATTAAGCCCAACCCTGATCTTTGCATAACTTTGTAATAACCGGAATTTCGACAAGCTTTCCCTGGTAAGCCTGATAGGCCAAGTAAAGCATGTAAAACCAGATTACTGGGCCAGTGCAGAGACCGATGAAAACTGCGGAAAGGGCGCCAGATATAACACCGTTACCCACTCCAAGCACAAGTGCCTGAACATTGTGGGCCTTGATGAATGGGCGATCTTTTTTATCCGCCATTAATAGGATTATTACGGGGATGACTACTGGTATTGCGTACGCCAGTGCCGCCCATAACTTATCATCGCTGGTTACTTCGGAATTAAAATCAGTCATAGTTTATTTCTCCTTTGGAATATGTTGCAATAATTCTACAACGGAACTGGACAAAAATCAACCGATTTATCTCGTGTTAAAATAGAAAAATGGCCATTCGAATTATTTTCATGGGTTCTCCCGATTTTGCCGTGCCTGCATTGCAGGCACTCACAGCGCATTACAGCATCTGTGGGGTTATTACTCAACCTGATCGCCCATCTGGTAGGGGCATGACACTCAGCCCTCCACCCGTAAAAATAGCCGCTCAAAATATGGGATTGCCTGTGATCCAGCCCGAAAAGCTGCGTTCCCCCGAGGCATTCCAACAACTTGTGGATTGGCAGCCAGATTTGATCGTGGTGGCCGCTTTTGGACAGATTTTGCGCCAGAATGTGCTGGATCTCCCGAAATATGGTTGTATCAACATCCATGCTTCGCTTTTACCGCGTCATCGCGGCGCGGCACCCATTCAAGCGGCTATTCTGGCCGGCGATAGGCAAACCGGCATTACCATTATGAAAATGGAAGCGGGTCTGGATACCGGCCCAATGCTTAGACAGCAGGCCATCCCGATTGAACCTGAGGATACTGGTGGAAGCCTGTTTGAAAAACTTTCCGAGCTTGGCGCGGAGCTGCTTTTGCAAACCCTGCCCGGATATCTCTCCGGCGAAATCTTGCCTCATCCGCAGCCGGAAGAAGGCGCATCCTATTTTGGAATGATTAAGAAAGAAGATGGCCTGCTTGATTTCACGCTGCCCGCGGCTGATCTGGAACGCAAAATCCGCGCTTTTTCTCCCTGGCCCGGAACCTATCTTCAGTGGCAGGGCGGGCCGTTGAAGATTCTACGGGCACATGTGATGGATGGAAAAGAAGCGGCCGGTAAGCACCTGGTGATTGAAATGCTGCCTGCCATTGCCGCATCCAATGGTTTACTTGTCTTTGATGAACTTCAACCAGCCGGGAAAAAGCCAATGTCAGGCAAAGCTTTCATGTCTGGTGCCAGGGATTGGGAAAGCATTTGACCGGCTCAAAAAATAACCATGATTCTTATTCAGGAGACTCGCATGCCAAAATACGTTGCAGCAATTGATCAGGGTACCACCAGCACTCGTTTCATTATCTTTGACCACTCCGGAAGCATCGCCGCCGTTGATCAAAAGGAGCACACACAGATTTATCCCAAACCCGGTTGGGTGGAGCATGACCCGCTGGAAATTTGGGAGCGTACCCAGGAAGTGATGCGCGCTGCGCTAACCAGCGCGGGAATTGATTCTTCAGAGTTGGCTGCGGTTGGCATCACCAATCAACGCGAGACCACGGTAGTTTGGGAAAAAGCCACCGGGAAGCCTGTGTACAATGCGATTGTCTGGCAGGATACGCGTACCGATGAGATTTGCAATGAATTGGCAAAATCTGGCGGACAGGATCGTTTGCGTGCTAAAACCGGCCTGCCACTGGCTACATACTTTTCCGGCCCCAAAATTAAATGGATTCTGGATAACGTTCCGGGTGCGCGCGAAAAAGCTGAAAATGGGGAATTGCTCTTTGGCAATATTGATACCTGGGTTATCTGGAACCTGACCGGCGCACATGTCACGGATGTGACCAATGCCAGCCGGACGCTGATGATGAACCTGCAAACCCTCGATTGGGATGAAGAGTTATTAAATCTACTGGGGGTGCCGCGTGTGATGCTTCCGCGCATTGCATCATCCTCCGAAGTCTACGGGCATGCCCGAGGTATTCTGGGCGGCATCCCTGTTTCTGGGGATCTGGGTGATCAACACGCTGCTCTTTTTGGGCAGACTTGTTTTCAGCCTGGAGAAGCTAAAAATACTTATGGGACTGGCTGCTTTATGTTAATGAATACGGGCGAAAGACCGGTTCCATCTCAAAATGGATTGTTAACCACCCTGGGTTATAAAATCGGCCAACAGCCGGCTGTTTACGCCCTGGAAGGCTCGATAGCCATTGCAGGGGCGCTGGTACAGTGGCTGCGGGATAACCTTGGCATGATCGAAAAATCGGCGGATGTTGAAACACTGGCGAACACGGTCGAAGATAACGGCGGTATTTATTTTGTGCCGGCGTTCAGCGGACTGTTTGCCCCCTACTGGCGCTCGGATGCGCGCGGCGCCATCGTCGGCATGACCCGTTATGTCAATAAGGGTCATATTGCCCGCGCCACTCTGGAGGCCACTGCCTACCAGACACGTGAGGTGCTGGATGCGATGGAAAAAGATTCTGGCGTGAATCTTAAGGCGTTAAAGGTGGATGGCGGTATGGTTTTCAATAACTTGTTAATGCAATTTCAGGCCGATATGGTTAATGTTCCGGTAATTCGCCCATTGGTGGCCGAAACCACGGCTTTGGGCGCGGCCTATGCTGCCGGTCTGGCGGTTGGTTTTTGGAAAAACTTTGATGAATTGCGCGCTAACTGGGGTGTTGGAAAGGAATGGCAGCCAAAATTGGAGGCTGGAAAGCGCGAAGAATTGTATTCAGGCTGGAAGAAGGCCGTCACGCGTACTTTTGATTGGATGTAAACCAGAGCCTGGCGTAGAGAAAAATGGACGTTCCCTGTTTTGGAACGTCCGTTTTTCTCTCTAACGACCCCGGTCGATAATTTTCTTCCCATATTTTGCTTGCAGATCATCCAGGGCTTCTTGCAGTTTGTACGCTTTTTCGTTCCCCTGTCCCCATAGTTCCATTTGGCGAATTGGCGGCCCAAGGTTGCTGACACCCACACCAATCAGCCGGACTGCCTGATGCTGGCTGCGTACCTGCCTGAACAGGTTGATTGCGGCCTGATAGACTTCTTCATCCAGACTGGTAGGTACGGGGAGAGTGGCTTGTCGGGTAAGTGTGGTGAAATCCGGCCAACGGATTTTGAGCTTGACGGTTGCGGCTGCCAGATGTTCCTGCCGCAGGTTTCTCCCCACCTCTGCTGATAGCCTCTTCAGCATGCTTTCGAGAATTGCATCCTCACTGACATCACGGGCAAAGGTGTTTTCCTGGCTGATTGATTTGGTGACATGTTCATTGACCACCGGGCGGTCATCCTGCCCTAGCGCATGGTGGGCCAGTTCGCGGCCGTTTTCCCCAAACATGCCTCGCAAGGCTGTTTCTCCAAGCGTAGCCAGTTCCCCAATGCGATGCACACCCATTTCAGCCAGGCGTTTCTCTGTTTTTGGGCCCACTCCCCATAACATTGAGACTGGCAGCCCGGCCAGAAATTTAGTTTCCGTTCCCGCGGGGACGATCGTTAGTGCATAGGGGTAATCCGGTCCGCGTTTGGATTTTTTGCCGGTTTCCGTTGCGATCTTGGCTACCAGTTTATTGGATGCGATCCCAATCGAACAAGGCAGTCCGAGCTCTTCCATGATTTGTGTTTGCAGTTTGCGCGCCGTATCAACGGCCGGCTCGCGCAGATCGCTGATGTCAACAAAGGCTTCGTCGATGGAGATTTGTTCAACCAGTGGGGCCAGGTTCTTCAGCCGATCCATCACCTGTCGTGAAAATTTTTCATATTCTTTGCGGCCGGGAGGAATAACAATCAGATCAGAGCACATTTGTAATGCCCGGCTCATTGGCATGGCCGAGTGGATCCCCACAGCCCGTGCCGCATACGAACATGATGCCACCACACCGCGTTGATCGGGTTGTCCACCCACCGCAAACGCCTTGCCCCTCAAATCGGGCTGGCGTAGTTCTTCCACTGCACAGAAAAAGGCATCCAGATCAAGATGCAGAATAGTGCGCGTCATTAACAAACATCTCCCAGAAGACTAAACCAACTTGAAAACCAGCAAAACTCTCCCCAGGCGTATGGCGTCGCCGCTTCTGAGTCGGGCTTGCTGGGTACATTTTTTATTGTAACTTGAAAGTGGGTGTTCTCTACAGATGTTTTTTGGCAATGGTTTCGTAATTTTGTTATCACGTCTTTGCAACGGATAATAAAATCCTGAATGTTATATTAAACTCAATTCACATTCAGAAACGGAGGGTAGTTTATGAAAATTTATAAATGGTTATTCACGATCGTGCTTGTTCTATCGCTGGCTTTGCCAGCGGTGTCTGTGGGAGCGGCGCCTCTTCAAGTAGCTCGCTCTGCCACAATGTATTTTGATACTCCTAATCCACCTACAATTGGCATCGGCCAGGAAGTTACTTTTAATCTGGTTTTTTCTGTTGCTAATATCAACCCGGGTGTTGGCGGCGCCGAGATTTATTTATCTTTCAATGATAAAAATGTAACGCCACCCACAACGCCGGGTACTACTGCCGCAGAAATCCGGCCGGATTTCTTTGGTGTTTCGACCGTGAGTATTAATGAAGTGTTGCCGGCTGCTCAATGTTTGCCGGCTGGTGGCAGCCTGCCCTGTATTCACCTCGTATTGGCCGGTCCTCCGCAAGTTAATCAGATTGGTGTGGCGGTGCGATTCCACTTCATTGGCCTGAACCAGGGACAGCAGTGCTTTTATATTAATCAACCCACCCTGGTGGATGCAGATGGTTTCAGAGTTGATGTTGGAACGGTTCAGCCAGTCTGTGTGAATATAGTGGTCAGTGCCAGGGGCACCGGTACTGTTCTACGTCAAGGAACACCTGGAAACCCGAACCCGGGTGGCGGTACTTTGAAGTGTGCCAGTGTCACGGCATCGGGCCCATCGAATTATGGCCCTTCGTTCACTGACACAACCGGCGCTTTTAGTATATTCAATATCATTGCTGGCACATACACCTTCCGGGCAACATATCCGGGCTACTTGCCATCTGAGAAATCAGGTGTTGTGGTTGCGAGTAATGCGCAGGTTTTCGATATTGGAACTACCAGCCTGCGCGGTGGCGATGTCAATAATGATAATGCCATCAATATCCTGGATATTGGCACCATTATCAGCAAGTTTGGCCAAACAGGCGCTGCTGTGGGTTCTACTGTAGCAAATTGTGCGAATCCAAGTATTGCTGACAATCCCATCGATGTGAATGATGACGGA
Source organism: uncultured Anaerolineae bacterium (assembly GCA_903910795.1). Lineage (GTDB taxonomy): Bacteria > Chloroflexota > Anaerolineae > Anaerolineales > Villigracilaceae > UBA5195. The sequence continues at coordinate 30,885 of CAIWAX010000115.1, read as the reverse complement.
GTGATCAACATCAGTGATCTGGCGATTGCTGCAGGAAACTGGGGCAAGGTTGGCCCAACCATCTGGAGTACAACCCCGTAAAACTGATTGAAAACGTTGCTCATTCGTTGAAGAACAGTGGATGAGCAGCGTTTTTCTTGAAGAGGATGGTAATCATTAAATCTTGATAAGGAGTTACAGATGAAGCGTAACTGGACAATTTTGAGAATATTTCTTGCGATGATGGTCATAACTGGCTCAATGGTGGGCACATCGGCTTTTGCCCAGGGGGGCACCGTTGTAAGGGTTGATCCGGCTGTGACAGCAGTACAAATAAATAACACTTTTACTTTATCCGTAAAAGTTGATAATGTATCGAATCTCTCTGCAGTTGAATTGCACCTGGCCTATAACCCTTCAATACTGGAAGTGACCCAGATAACAAACGGTGGTTTTGTTGTGGCTGATTTTGTTGCGCAGAACATCTTTAATAATGCCGCTGGCACAATTGATTACGCAATTGCCCAAATGAATCGCCCCACTGCTCAGGGAAGCGGCGCTCTGTTGAATATCACATTTCATGCCAAGGCCAATGGAAGTTCAAACCTGACCTTGCGCGCTACGCAGGCATCTCCAAGCGGCTTGATATTGTCAGACGCGAACGGGGTCGCCATACTGACCTCCTGGTCGAATGGCAGCGTTACCGTTGGAACTCAGGTGCCTTCTACTGCCACGCCATCGCAGCCGACAGCGACCCCGGTTACTCCAGGGCCGGGCACCCCCACCTCAACGCCAGTCACACCGGCGCCGCCTACCGCTACCCCAGTTCCAGGCCTGCCCACTTCGACACCCGTCCCTTCGCCGTCGCCTAATGGAGCCATTCTGGGTACGCATGTTGTACGTTTATGGGAATCGCTCTATTGCATTGGTAGAGCTTATGGGGTTTCACCCTGGGCGATTGCCAGCACGAATGGTATCTGGTGGCCGTATATTATTTTCCCCAACCAGGCCCTCCTGATCCCCAATATACCCTGGTCGCCTATCCCTGCTGGTAATATCTGTCCTGCCCAATTTTCAACCAGCTCACCAATTCTCACGCCGACTCCTACGGCTGTTCCTGGCGTTACGGCAACTCCAATTTCTGTGACTCCCGCTCCTACGAGCGCCCAAACAGGCTGCCGGTATTACTACACTGTTCAAAGAGGCGATACACTCTATAATATTGCAGTAAGGTATGGTACGAGTTATGCGCAGGTTGCCAGCGCCAATCATCTTTCCAATCCGCGATTGATCTATGTTGGGCAGCGATTGTGCATACCATAGGCCTCAAATAGCGTCTGTAGTTTTAGAGTGAAATCTGCAAATGAAAGTGCTAAATTAATAATTTCAGCGCGCCAGGCGGTGGAAAACCCACTTTTCTGGCGCGCTGATTTGAAGGTAGCGCGTGCTCAAAGTTTCTTTGTTTTGGAATAAGCTGGTTTTTTTGGCTATTTCAGGTATCTTTGTACTAACTTCCTGTGCTGGTTCGAGCACTGCTCTCAAGATTGATACGCAGGCTGCTCCTGTTACCGTCAACGATACCATCACAATCCCCGTAAAAGTTGAGAATATCTCCGACCTGATTGCAATGGAAATCCATCTATCTTTTGATCCGGCCAGACTGGAAGTGGTGCAATTGAAAAATGGTGGTTTCGTTAAGGCCGATTATGTTGTCCAAAACACTTTTGACAATACTAACGGTACGCTTGATTATGCGGTGGCGCAAATTGCAGGCTCCCCAGCCAGTGGAAGCGGTACATTGCTGGAGATTGTATTTCGCGCTAAAGAAAAGGGCCAGGCTCTGATTAATTTCCATAAAACGCAAGCTGCCCCGGATGGCGCAATTTTCTCCAATTCTAGAGGAACTGCGATCAATGTTTCATTCTTCAATGGCACGCTAGAGGTGAAGTAATCCTCGGTTTGAGCTTTTAAATTGCAGGGCAATGATTTGAAAAAAAGCCGGATTTGATTTAATTTGTTTGATTTTCTGATGATTTTACTCATTTAAGGTATTCGTGTAACGCAAAAACAGTATATAATGATATTAATGTTTCTAAATAGCGAAGTTGCAATTTATGTTTTAAGCTTTTGTACTATTCGCTGGTAGCTATGGGCACATCGAGTGAAGTTGTGAATTTTCAAAGGAGAATCAGAATGAAACCGAATTGGAATAAGAACAGACTGTTTGCAGTTTGTTTGCTGGTGGTTATGATGGTCAGTTTCATTTCAGTACCCCAGCCTGCTGCTGCTCTTTCAACCTGTAACGCGGCCCAATTTGTGGCTGATGTTACCGTTCCAGATGACACAATATATGCAGCTGGAGCTACTTTTAGTAAGACCTGGCGCATTATGAATGTGGGCACCTGTACCTGGTCGACAAGTTATACGCTTGTTTACGTGGATGGCACCCAGATGGGCGCGCCGGCCACAACCAGCCTGCCTGCCAGTGTAGCTCCAGGCAATACAGTTGACTTGACAGTTGCCCTGACAGCCCCAGGCTCCGCAGGTACTTACCGGGGGAATTTCCAGCTAAAGGATGCAGGCGGTGTGATGTTTGGCATCGGCTCAACTGCAGATAAATCTTTTTGGGTTGAGATTGTTGTATCTGGCACGCCTGGCAGTTCAACCGGCTACGATTTTGTCGCCAATGCTGGCTCTGCCACCTGGACAAGCGGCGCTGGCAGTTTGCTGTTCCCAGGAGCCGAAGGCAACGACAATGGTTTTGCTTACACCATCGCGGCCCCTCATCTCGAGAACGGTACAACAGATTCCGCCCCGGGTTTGTTAACGGTTCCACAAAGAGTATATAACGGATATATCCAGGGTCAATACCCTGTTTATCATGTTCAAAACGGTGATCACTTCCAATCAATTGTTAATTGCGAGTACAACGCCACATCTTGTTTTGTCAATTTCCGGTTGAATTACCAAATTGGCAGCGGCCCGGTTCAGACCTTCTGGAGTTATTCTGAGCGCTATGATGGCCTGTTTTATCGCGCCAATTTTGACCTGTCAGCGCTGGCAGGTCAGGATGTCAAATTTATCCTGTATATTGGTTCGGCTGGTTATGCAGATGGCGACCGCGCGCTGTGGGGTGCCCCGCGTATTACAAACGGTGGCCTGGTTGTACCGCCTCCGCCTCCCCCCGTTACTCCGCCCCCGCCTCCCAGTGTCGATTGTGATCATGCTACTTTTATTTCGGATATAAACGTGCCGGACGGTACTGTCTTTGCGCCTAACACAGCCTTTACCAAAACCTGGCGTATCAAGAACATTGGCACCTGCACTTGGACCACCAGCTATCAACTGGTTTTTGTCAGCGGTAATCAGATGGGCGGTTCCAGCCCCACCAACCTGACATCGACCGTTGGTCCGAATACTTCTTTTAATATATCAGTCCCCCTGACTTCACCTGCCACATCCGGATCCTATCGCGGTTACTGGCAATTGAAAAATGCGAGCGGTAATCTCTTTGGCATCGGCTATCATGCTGATAAAGCCTGGTGGGTTGATATTGCAGTGAGCGCCAGCGCACCAACTTCCACCCCAGTTACCCCGGGCACTCCTGTACCCTCGCCAACCCCAACCAGCACGCCTTCCAGCACTGCTACACCCATCACCGGTGGTTTTGACTTTACCGCTCACCCTGAATTGGCTGAGTGGAAAAATGGTTCAGGCGCTTTATTAACCTTTGGCAGCACTTCGGGTGATGCGGGCTATGCTTACAAGCTGGCAAGTGTACAGCTTGAAGACGGCGTTACTTATAACAGTAACCCATCTTTGATGATGGTTCCACAAAATATTACCGATGGGTTAATTCAGGGAACCTATCCATCCTACACAGTCCAGAGCGGAGATCGTTTCAAAGCCCGCATTGGCTGCAGGTCTGGATATCCCGATTGTAATGTGAAATTCTGGCTGTATTTCAGAGCCAGTGGCGGCACGCTTTATACGATCGCAGATTATGGCGAAAAATTTGATACTCCCGTTGGGCTGACTCGCGCTATTGATATCCCCCTTACATCACTGGTTGGACAGACCGGTAACTTTATCCTTGCCATTGGCACCAACGGATCTCCCACTGGTGATCAGGCGCCCTGGGTCTACCCGCGCATAGAGCATTAAACAGTTTGGGATTGGCAATCAGTAAAAATCAAAATCATAAAAATGGGCCGGCATACGCCGGCCCATTTTTATGATTTTTTTGTTCTTGCCTTGAAGTTAATCCCGGTTTATTCGCCCACTTTCCTGTAAATTTGCATTGACTGATAGAGTGGGAAAGTAAACACGTCGGACTCAGTTTTTATCGTTGTGTCCTTTGGCTGCCAGTTTGATTGGCGTACCCAGGAAACCATATTCTTTGCGGATGCAGTTTTCCAGGTAACGCATGTAAGAGAAATGCAAGAGCTTCGGATTGTTCACAAATAATACAAAAGTCGGCGGGTCAGACCGCACCTGGGTGCCGTAATATATCTTGAGCTGGATACCGGCGTGCGCAGGCGGGGGCTGGTAGTCTATGGCTTTTTGAATGATGTCATTGATCTTGGAGGTTGTCAGGCGCGCCAACCGTTCCTCTTGAACTTGCAAAGCCATTGGTAAAACCTGATCTACCCGTTGACCGGTTTTCGCAGAAATAAACAGGATCGGTACGTAATCCATAAAATTCAAGTCGCGGCGCACCGTTTTGGTGAAATTGTCCATTGTGTAATTATCTTTTTCGAGCGCGTCCCATTTATTCACAAGCACAACGCAGCTTTTCCATTCATCCAGGATGTATCCGGCGATATGAGCATCCTGTGAAGTGATCCCTTCCACGGCATCGATCATTAATAGTGCCACATCTGCGCGTTCGATTGCCTTAAAGGCGCGCAGCACGCTGTATTTTTCCACGCCTGGATCGATCCTGCCGCGTCTCCGAATTCCAGCCGTATCGATCAGTGTTACGTTCAGATCATTGACCTTGATCAGTGTATCCACCGCGTCGCGGGTGGTCCCGGCAATGGCGCTGACAATAGAGCGTTCGTGCCCGACAAGCCGGTTCAACAGGCTGGATTTCCCAGCATTGGGTTTTCCCACGATGGCAATTTTAACCGAGTCATCCTCGGTGTTGTCGATTTCCTTTGGGAAAATCTTTACCAGCACATCCAATAATTCGCCGGTATCTGTCCCATGTACAGCCGAAATGGGATAAGGATCACCCAGCCCGAGCTCATAGAACTGAGAGGCGGCTTCACGTTCTGGCAGCGATTCGCATTTGTTGACAACCATCAAAACGGGTGGAAAGGGTTCTCCATTGATAATTTTCTGGTTGCGGCGCAAAATCTCGGCAACCTCGTGATCAGCAGGTGTTGGGCCTGTCTGCCCATCAGTCAGCAGCAGAACTACATCTGCTTCTTGAATGGCAACCCCGGCCTGATTTCGAATTTCGGTAATAAAGTCGGCTGATCCGGTGGAAAGCGGTGTTTTTCCGCCATGGGATGGATCAATACCGCCGGTATCCACGATGGTAAACGGAATTCCATTCCATTCAGAATCAGCGAAGATACGGTCACGGGTGGTCCCCGGGGTATCGTCTACAATGGCGAGACGTTCTCCGGCAAGCCGGTTAAAAAGGGTGCTTTTGCCCACGTTTGGGCGTCCAACAAGTGCAACAACTGGCTTTGGCATTAATATATTTCCTGTAAGCGTGCAAGAGACAAAATTACGGAGTTGGTTTCCGTGTGGGTGTCGGCGTTGCCGATATGGTTGGCGAAGGTGAAGGGGTCAGTGAATTACCGGTACTGATAGTCACTTCAATCGAGGCAGGGTTCAGGGATTGTACCTTTATATCAGAAATCAGGATTTGGGCCTGAGGTGTGGCTTGATGCGTTCCGCTGTCTAAACCGGTCAGGTCAACAATAAACTTGATGTCATTTGGCGTCAATTTGTCCAAAAGAGGCAGTGGCCCGGTCAAAATCACATCCACCAGACCAGGCGAAATGTGGGAAGTCAGACCGGGCCCCAGTCCGGTCACTTCAACTGGGATGCCGGTCAGGCTCAGGCTGCCTTCAATGGCAGAAATTTCCACCTGAACCTGCACAGTCTGGTTCCCAACGATGCTAACTCCTTGCGGAAGGTTGAGCTTGAGATGTGCATCGATGTTCTGAGATTCACCGTTCAGATTCAGCGGTTCTGTTTCTACGTAACCCGGCAGGTCATTTACGATGGCCGGGTTCTGTGAGTATACCGTGATCACCGGCGGAAATACAGAAATATTCGTGATCCGATAGCCGCCCGCTTGCTGCCCTCGTACGCTGACCTTGACCGCGATGTCGCGATAACCGCCCTGTTGGGTTATCGGCAGGCTGACCTGGATATTCTCCGGGCTGACGGTCAGCCCTGTTACGATCTTCCCTGTAACATCCATTACCTTGACTGGCAGGCTGTTTTGAACATCCTTGCGCAGCCCCGCGATACTGAGATCCACCTGAACGCTGGCAGCCTGTTTTATTTGTGATTCTGGTCCCGATAAGAGTACATCTGCCGGCTCCAACCCTGGAGCACCAGAGGCGTAACCAACTGCTGGTTCGCCGAGCAGGGATAGCTGAATGGGAAGTGAAACCGTGGCGAGCGGCTCAAGGCTGATTTGCAGGCTCTGCATCGAAATTGATACCACCCGTACCGGCTTGGCGGTGACCTGGGTTTGAATCTTTACCTCGTGTGACCCGGCCTGCAGCCCTGAAAGGTCAAGAATGGCTCGCACCTGGTTGTCATTGGCGTTCAACTGGTTCCAAACTGAATGAGGCGCGCGTAAAGTCACAGTTACCAGGGCGGGTACGCTGCCAACGATCACAAGACCCGGATCCTGGCCGATGATTTGAACTGCTACCGGACGCGGGTATTCACGGACTTCATCCGGGTCAGCCGATGTAACGGCCGACACCCAAACAGCCAGCGCCAGGATCAGTGCCAGAAAAAAAGTGCGTAAATTACGGAAAAACCATTCCATTTTAAGAGCTTATTCTTCCAATTTGAATAGATACGGAAAATGACGCTGGAAGAAACCTTTGTGCATTTGTTCTGGGCGATAAAAGGCGCTCAGGATATTTTCCAACCTCTCCGGATCCAGGCGGCGGATCATCCGCCCGGCATGCGCAATGGAAATAGACCCGGTTTCTTCAGAGACAACCACTGCGATGGAATCCGAAGCTTCTGAAATACCCAGAGCGGCGCGGTGTCGCAATCCCATCTGGCGTTCGGGCGAGCGTACAAGGATACCGCTGGCCGAGAGGGGCATCACGCAGGCACCGGCCCTTACGCGCATTTTGTCCACGATCACAGCCCCATCGTGCAGCGGGGTGTTGGGATAAAAGACTTGCAGAAGAAGTTCAGGAGTCAGCCGGGCATCCAATACTACACCTGTACTGACAAATTCATTCAGGTTATCCATGCGTTGAATGATGATCAGGGCTCCATGTTGGCGCGAAGAAAGCCGCGCAGAGGCGCTAACGATGGCTCGTATGCTGGCCTGGATTTCCAGATCTTCCCTGTGGCTGTTTCCACGAACAAAAGTGCCGGCGCGCCCAATCCGTTCGAGTGCGCGCCGGATTTCGGGAGCGAAAATAACGGGGATGGCAAACAAAAGCGCCGGTAGAGTGGTACGCACCAGCCATGAAAAGGCGGGTAAATCTACCAACGCGGTCAGAAGTGCCAGTAATACCATCAACGAGATGGCGCCGCGTAAAAGCACCATGGCCTGGGTATCTCGCAGGAGATACAACAGGCTGAAGAATACCAACGTCACGAGAAGGATATCGATGACGCTGAGTAAATTTACGCGTTGAAAAATGAAGAAAAGATCGTTGAACAGTTCGGTCATTTCAGAGAATCGGCAATCAGAATGGGTAATCAGCCCTTGACATCCTGATTACCAGTTCCCTGCCGCCTTAAATGGGGCGTAAAACGCGGTCTGTACGTAACTGCTTGAAAAATAAGCGGGTATTGGGCCGGGCGGACTCCATCGCTGCATCTGTCCAAGCCTGAACACCCAGAGTCTGTGCGGTGCGTGCTTCGTAGCCTAAATTTTTCCAGATGGATTGCAGGACTGCCAGATTTTCTGGCAGGAAGATGATGGAAGCTTCGCACTGCAGATCAAGCGAGGCGCGTTCAACTTCGTTAAGCAATATCTTCAAGCCTTTTTCCAATTCCACGCCCGTATCAATGTAAAATTCTGTAGTGCGCGCCACCAGGTTTTCCACCTGCCAGCCCGCGATGCCGACATTTTTACGGTTGAATTGTAGCAGCATGAAGGCTTTTTCTCCAAAAGCGGCCATGACATCTTCGGATGACATTTTATGAGCGCCCAGGCTTAGTCGAGTGACAAGTTCTGCGATCACAACTGAATCGCGTGGACGTCCTCGGGCCACCATGAATTCACCCTGGCTGGGTGAAACAACCAATCGTCCTGTGTCCGTAGCTGGGTTGATTTTTTTCCATTCAGACACAACCCGTTTCCATGTTTCTTCGAAAGAGCCGTTATTCTGAATAACAACCTGCGCAGCGCTGAGTTTGCTGTGCTGATCGTTCTGAAATTCGATTCTTTGAAGGGCGTCACCTCGGCTCATACCGCGTTTTTCCATCAACCGGCGAAGCTGCTGTTCCAGCGGAACATTGACCACCCAAACCGAACTGCACGCCCCGCGCAAATCACTTTCCAATAACTTGATAGCTTCGATCACAATCACTTTCTGGCTGGCACGCCTGATCATCAAATCCACGGCCTGTTCGATAAGTGGGTGGATGATCATTTCCAGTTGTTTCATGGCTTCGGGGTCGTTGAAAACCTGTTTTCCAAGCTTACCCCGATCAATCTCGCCATCAGGTTTGACCAGCCATTTTCCAAACGTATCTATGACGGCCTGGTAACCCGGAGCGCCTCTGGCAATGGCCCGGTGAGAAAGTGCGTCGGCATCGATGCCGTAAGCGCCAAGATGCTCAAGCATTTTGCGCACCACGCTTTTCCCGGTAGCGATGTTACCGGTCAAACCGATGACGTACTTCTCTGGCCATTTGCTCTTCAACTCGTGCTCCTGTAGAGTGGATGGATTGCTGCTTTCATTTTAGTCGCACGCCCCGAGAATGTCAAAGGTTCTCGCTTATCTGTGAATCTTGTAGCGATCAATAAACGTTCAGCCCTGCCAGGAATTTTCTTGATTTGTCAAAGCGTATTGACCGGATGGATGGGAAAAGGTATGATGAAACCCGCCTCAGGTCGGTTGGACGGTCGCGGCTCTGTTTAATAGGGTCGAGGAAAGTCCACACTCCAAAGAGCGCGATGCCGGGGAAATCCCGGGGTGGAGCAATCTGCCGGATAGGGCCACAGAAAACAAACAGCCCCTTGTGGGTGATGGTGAAAAGGTGGTGTAAGAGACCACCGGCGTCCGCAGTAATGCGGGCGGCCTGGTAACCCCCGTCGGGAGCAAGGTCAAGCAGGGATGAGAGACTGCTCGTCTCAGTGAGTCCCGGGTAGACCGCCTAGAGAGATGGCCGTCCAGGCGCTCACGCGCTGGACAGAATGTGGCTTATAGACCGGCCTGAGGCACCAGTTATTAAAGTAGAAACTGTGCGCAGATCATACTGCTTGTGCCCCAAGTTTCTATTTCCACAGGTTCCCCACTGTTCGTGGGGAACCTGTGGTTAATGATCGTATCTGACTTCAGGAAAGGCTGCTTGCGGACCATCAAATAATATCGTTGTGGTGTCTTTGAACTGCAGGTCGAAAAAAGCCAGCACATAGGTATCAATAATCTTTTGAACACGCGCGCCGTTGATCGGGCCTTTTAAACCCAGTTGCGGAGCCAGGGGACTGAGGGCTGGCAGATCGCTGAAATCATAATGATCCGCGCCGAGGATGGTCACTACATGGTTACTCGGAGACACGTGGCTGTAATACCGGTTGAATAGCTCGGTATTGCGTGGAAAGGGCCACAATTCGCTGAACATATAAAAGAATGGCTGCCTGGTACCCTGGTCTAGTACTTCCAGGCCAACCGGACGCATGAAAGCATCCAGCGTCAGACCGGCTTTACAGCGTGGATCGATTCCACAGAACTGGATGGTTGCGCCACCGCCGGTCGAATGCCCAAAGACACCTACTTTGTTGAGGTTGAGCAAGCCCGATAACTGGCCCGCGGGGTCGTTTTGGTTTATTTTGGCGAGCGTGTCGAGCGCGTAGCTGATATCCCCCGCCCATTGGTTAACAAGGATGCGCCCGGCAGCTTCGTATTCGTCATCGGGTTTGCCTTTGGGCAAGGCTGCCGGGTTGTTGGCTGCCAGGCTTCCATCCGGGAAAACCGTCAACCGTGCACCATACGGGTGTTCCATGGCGACAACGATGTAGCCGTGGCTGGCGAGTTCTTGCATTAAAAAGGTGCTTTGCTGACGGAAACCATTCCATCCGTGCGAGAAAATTAAAACTGGAAACATTCCTGCGCTGCGATTGGCGGGTATGTCTGCATAGGCTGATGATTTCGCAAGCGTCAGGTGATCCAGAAAGAAATGTGGCAGGTTGATGTAATCAGCGATGGCCGGCGCCACGATTTTTGCCTCAGGCATCCAGGGCGCGGGTTTGATGCCAGACGCAGGGGGCATGGCCGGATACCAGATTTCGATCAGGAATTTGCGGGCTTCATCCTTACCGGAGTAAATCTCTTTGCGGCTCGGGTCGGTGAGTTCCATTGTTCGGGTTCCGATGGCAAAGGGCCCACTTGGCGACAGCGGAGTGGGGACAGGCAACAGGGCCGGCAGGCTCGTGGAAATTGCTAAAACGAGGAGAGTTGAGAGTAGCCCGGCCAATCGCCAACCCCTGGGAAAGGAGATGTTATTCGGTCTACGGTTTTTCCCCCAGGTTATGAGGCTTGCCAGGAATACCCATACAGTTATGGCATATAAGGGAAACATTTGCCAGCGCGTGCCTTCAAGAAACCCATGCAAAATTACAATAATCAACGCCAGGGCGGGTAACAAGTTTATAACTTCCGGGCGTTTGCGGCCTGTGAATGGCCAGATTATATGGATTGTCAGGATGATGGGTAATATGATTTCAAAGAGGCGCATACTATTTCCTTGGCAGGATGGTTCAACACTTGTGTTTTGGGGTTGTTCGGCGTGAATATTCTATCAGTTTGTTGGATTTGCAATCGTTATTCAGGTATAAAAAGAGTGCGGACGATGAAATTGCCCGCACTCTTTTTATACCTGAAAGATTATTTTCAGCCTTCCCTGCTTGTTTCAATCCCCTTATTTTGCAGATATTTGATCCCGTTTTGGATGAAGGTGACCAGCCCGACAATAGCTGATATTTCCAGGAGCGAGCTGAATATTCCAAGTAGGCCAGCTGTCGGTGATCCTGAGCGGCGTTCCCCGCCATCAAACCTTTGGGAGAACTGCCCGCTGTTTGTGGGGCTGCCAAAAGCCAGGGTAAAGGCCCATGCGACCAGTGCTGCTATGGTCAGGATGATGATAATTCGAAGGATGATTTTCATGTTATTTTCCACTTTTGTGTGTAGTGTGTCCGATGGTTTATTGCTTTTCTGATGGTGTTCATGGGCTGTTATTTGTTTTTTTCAATCCGAACTGTCTGGGCGATTTGCGTTCCCTGGTTGGATAAGGGTTGATTTGCGAACAGGCCGGCCACCGGGTATACGATATAACGGCTTACGTTTGCGGTAATCCACTTCCAGTGCATGGCAACATGGATCCCGAGCGTGATCAAGGACAGATTGGCGGTCAGGTTATGAACCATTCTCCAGCTTGAACCTGCGTTGAATTGCAGCCCGAAAACTTGTAGAACATCGCGGGAGATCAGGATACCGCTGAAAATGGCGCCGGTCATTGTGATGAAAAATAAAGCATCGATCACATAATTGAGCCGAGATTCATGAATAAGTTTTTTGAAGAACTCAATCGTGATCTTTACCAGCCATTGCCAGTGAAATAACAGGTGAGTGATAATCCCGGCTGCGAAAGATATTCCCAGCCATTCATGGATCGAATTGCCGGTCAGGCGAGGGTTGGCAACCACCAGAAAGGTGGTGAAAATGATCAGGTCAAGGATAAGGTTGGTCTTGGATGAAGCAGGCTTGTTCATGGTTTTCCTCTTTTCTTCCCCCGGTGTGGGGTGATTGTTTATTTGGGTATTTCAATTTGCACGGTCATTCTAGTTTTTGAGGCTGTGAAGCAGCCAAGGAAAAGCTGTGAAATTGCTTTGAAAGCCTTAAATGCAAACAGACACAGCAAAGCTGTGTCTGTTTGCATAGGAATGGTTTTTTTATTCAGAGCGCAAGGCTTCCATTGGGTGCAGATTTGCTGCGCGGAAGGCCGGGTAAATCCCGAAGAACAAACCAATGCCCATGGCAAAGAGGAAGGACATCAAAACTGAGGATAACGTAACGGTGGCAGTGATCAGCTTCATAAGAGTCACCACCCAGGCAATCGTTGCGCCCAGGGCAATGCCGATCAAACCTCCGCTGATACTCAGGGTCATGGTTTCCACCAAAAATTGCAGCAGGATTTGTATTTTGCGCGCCCCAACAGCCTTGCGCAAACCAATCTCTCGTGTACGTTCGCTGACTGAAACCAGCGTGATGTTCATAATACCGATGCCGCCGACTAAAAGGGAGAGCGCGGCAATGGCGCCCAGGAAGGTTGTCAGGGTGGCTGAAACGCTTGTCAGGGTGGAAAGCAGTTCTGCCTGATTCATAATGCGGAAATCATCTTCAGTGGCGGTTGCCAGTTTATGTTGGTGGCGCAGAACAAAGGTAATTTCTGATGAGACAGTATCCACCTTGCCGGCTGAACTGGCTGAGACTGCGATGGCGCTGACTACTCTCTCGCCATTTTGGATGGCGTTTGCACCAAACAATTTCATATAACCTGTTTCAAGCGGCACAAAGACCACATCATCCTGGTTGTCAAAACCTGTTGAGCCCTTGGATTTAAGCAGACCAACCACGGTGAAATTTGTGTTATTAATCTTAATGATCTGACCCAGCGGGTCTTCATTTGGGAATAAGGTTTCAGCCGTGGTTGCGCCGATAATTGCTACCATGTTGTATTTCGTGCGATCGTTGGCTGTCAGATTCCTGCCTGTGCTCACCGTAAATGTGTGCACGTTGACATAGTCTTCAGTTACCCCGATGACAGATGTGGATTCTGTGTTGGTTCCCGCTGTGATGGTGAAATTGGATTCGTATGCTGGCGCAATACCAGCTACATCTGTCAGGGTTTTTGAAAGCGCCAGATAATCTTTATAGGTCAGGAAGGTTTGAGGCGACATTTGTCCGGAGGATGGCCGCTGGGAACGCCCTGCCTGGATGTTAAGCAGGTTTGAGCCATTTGCAGAAATGCTGCTTGTGATGCTGCTCGTTGCGCCGTTTCCGATCGCCATCAGCGCTACCACGGCGGCCACACCGATTACAATTCCAAGGATAGTGAGAGCGGAGCGCAGCTTATTTGCCATCAGACCACGCAGTGCGGTTAGAAAATTCTGTGAGAATAACATGACTTCCTCCTGATTTTTGGAACTCGGAGCAGCTTGCGCCGGCCTCCAGGGTTCATGGTTGCGGTTTTTGAAATTTAGCCCATTTATCCGTTTTTGATCTAGTTATCTGGGTGTTTCATAAAGGCGTGCTGGAGTGTTGGTGTAAAATTTATTTCTACAGTAAGCCTATTATGTTTTTGAGATAAGTTGTGATAAATTTCACTTATAAGCTTATTCTAAGGATGCTTGCTGTGAAATAGCGATGAAATAACTGTGAGAATGCTGTGGAAGCATTTTTGGAAAATTATTTTCACAGCGCCTTCACAGGAAACTTTTGTATAGTTGGATTGTTCCAGAAAACCTAAAAAGCGAGAAACAAATGCATACAGTCCTGGTAGTTGATGATGATCAAAAATTATTAAAAATGCTTCAGCGTACGCTGGTTTATGAAAATTTAAAAGTGTTGACTGCCACCAATGGTGAGGAAGCTCTGCCGATTGTGGATGAGCAAAAACCAGACCTCTTAATTGTGGATTGGATGATGCCCAAAATGGATGGCGTCACGCTTGTTCGTCACTTGCGTGCGGATGACGACAAAACGATGGTATTAATGTTGACGGCCAGGGATGCAATTGAAAATCGCGTGGATGGGTTGGAGAGTGGCGCAGATGATTATCTGGTCAAACCTTTTGCTCCATCCGAGCTGGTAGCGCGAGTTCACGCCTTACTTCGGCGGGTGGAACCCAAACCAGAGAGTCAGTCGGTCTCTTATCAGGATGTAAACCTCGATCCCGTAACCCGCGAAGCGCGGCGCGGTGAGTTAAACCTGGCCCTGACCCTGACCGAGTTCAACCTGCTGCATCTGTTGCTGCGGCACCCTCGCCAGGTGCTTGAACGAGCCCAGATACTGAGTGATGTTTGGGGCTATGATTTTGGCGGCGATGACAATGTGCTTGAAATCTACATTGGCTATTTACGAAAAAAACTGGAACAAAATGGCGGTTCGCGTCTTATTCATACTGTGCGTGGTGTGGGATATGTTTTACGCGAGGAATAAATTATGTCTATTCGTTTGCGCTTTACACTTCTATATAATGCCATCCTTGCGCTGACCCTGGCTGTCTTTGGGATAGCCCTTTATTCCATCCAGGCCCAAACCACCTATGATGCTCTGAAAAATGATATGCTTCACACCAGTGGCACATTGGGCGAATCGATTTTGAGATCGATTACAAACCCTGGCGCAACCACGAAATCTGTTACTCCACCACCGCCCGAGCCTTTTCAAACATTTTCCCGGGATCAGGCTTTCCAAAGGCTTCCCGAGCGTGAGATTGTGCGTATTCTGGATGGTTCTGGAAACCTGGTCGCCAGTCCATTTGGCAGCAACGGAGATAACCTGCCTCTCACCGATGCCGGGCTGGCTTCATTGAAAAATGGTCAGGATTGGTGGGAAACCGGGAGTTTCCAGGATCAAAGCGTATTGATCTACAGTCACCCGATCCTGTCCAGTCGACAGGTTACCTACATTATCCAGGTTGCCCGCCCTCTTACCGAGCGAAACCGTTCTTTGCAATCTCTGGCTGTCACCATGCTGGCCGCCAGCCTCCTGACGATCCTGATCGCTTTTGGAATTGGCTGGGTCTTTTCCAAAATTATTCTGACCCCTATTCAACGCATTACCCAGACCGCAAGGGCGATTGGGGATGAACGTGATTTCACTCACCGTGTGACTTATAACGGCCCGCAGGATGAAGTCGGCCAGCTTGCCAAGACATTTAATTCGATGCTTACCCGTTTGGAAGACGCTTACCAACAGGTGGCCCATTCATTGGAAATGCAGCGCGATTTTGTGGCTGATGTTTCTCATGAGCTGCGCACACCACTTACGACTCTGCGCGGCAATCTCGGGCTGTTACGCCGTACTCCCGCTATTCCGAAAGATGAGCAGGCTGATATTCTGGCAGATATGACTGATGAAAGCGATCGCATGATCCGCCTTGTCAACGACCTGCTGGTTCTGGCGCGTGCAGATGCCGGGCGCAGCCTGGCGCGGGAAGAATTCCCCATTTTGCCTATCCTGGATGAAACCTGCCGTCAGGCCCGCCAGCTTGATCCCCTGCGCGCTATCAGGCTCGAAGCGGCGGATCTATCCATTGTCGGAGATCGGGATGCATTAAAACAGGTCTTGTTGATTGGTTTGGATAACGCGTTAAAGCATTCAAATGGGCCGGTTGCGGTCAGTGCTGTCCAGGCAGGTGCCCAGGTTGAGGTACGTATTCAGGATCATGGGCTCGGAATTGCCCCTGAAAAACTACAGCATATCTTTGATCGTTTCTATCGCGGTGAGGATTCTGCTACCATCCCCGGTTTTGGTTTAGGCCTTCCGATTGCCAAATCTCTTATCACAGCCATGGGCGGCGATATCAGCATGCAGAGCGAACCAGGTCATGGCAGCACATTATTATTGCGCCTTTCAAAGGCAGCATAAATAATTTTCAATAATCAGCCCCAGTTGTGTCTAAATTTTTATGACACAATTGGGACTGATTTGCTCTACTCCCCAAATCCCTCGTAAAACGCACATAATTTACGCATAGTTTACACATAAGATGCACACCATTGGCTTTCCAGCCTCTCTATAATGGTGGTGCAACTTATACATGCATTGAGAGGATGTGCCATGAAAAAAGAACGATCCACGTTCCGAATTATCATTTTTGTCAGTATTATAGCTGCGCTCTTGTTGGCAAGTTGTGCCAGCCAAGCCTCGAGCAGCACTACGCCTACCACCGGGGTGGTTTCCACTGTTACCATTACAGATCAGATTCAGACCACCGGTAATCTAAGCGCCAGTCAGCTCCAGCAGCTTACATGGGCCACATCTGGTTCGGTTGATAAAGTCAATGTGACGGTGGGTCAGAAAGTAAAAGAAAACGATATTTTGGCAAGCCTGAAGGCCGATAGCGTTTCAACCATTATGATCCAGGCCGAGTCAGATCTAGCTACAGCCCAGCGTGATCTGCAAAATTTGACCAGCACAAATCTGACGCTGGCTCAGGCTGATCAGGCGGTTATCACTGCCAAAAAGGCGGTTGAGACAGCTCAAACCAACTTTGACGCGCTTGCATATCCGCGCGCATCTGATACGCTTATCCTTAACACCCAGGCCAAGATTTGGGATTCCGAGAAAACACTGACCCTGGCGAATAAGGCTTATAAACAAGTTCAAAGCAACCCAAATGGCGATCCTTCAAAAACCAATGCCTTGCTGGCTTTGACCAATGCCCAGCTTAGTTTGAATACGTTGATTTCTACTTACAACTGGTACACCGGTAAGGCCACGCAGGAAGATTATGATGCCGCCAAGGCTACCCTGGCTGTGACCCGCGCTCAATGGGATGATGCCAAGCGCCAGCGTAACATTGTCGCGAATGGCGTCGATCCACTTGCCCTTGCGGCAGCGCAAGCCAAGGTGGGGGCTCAGCAGGCGATTGTGAATGGCATTTATGCCATCGCGCCTTTCGACGGCGAAATCATCGCTGTCCAGGTTGCTTCCGGGAGTGCGGTTAAGCAGGGTGATAATGCGATTGCGATGGTGGATCGTAACACCCTCAAAATTGACACCCAGGTGGACGAGAGTGCCATCGGCAACGTCAAGCTTGGTAATGTGGCCCAAATCACGATGGATTCCCTGCCGGGTGTCACTCTGACCGGCAAAGTATCCTTAATCAACCCAATTGGCGCCACGGTCAGCGGCCTGGTCAAATATACTGTCACAGTTTCCGTGGACCCCACGGACAAGGCTTTGATGTTTGGCGCAACCACGAACGTAACCATTCTGACAGGCGCACCTCACAGCATGTTGGCTGTCCCGGTTGGCGCTGTCTTCAGCGATAGCAAGGGAGAGTATGTATTGGGTGTTCTGGGCGACGGCACCACTCAGCGTGTCCCTGTGACGAGCGGCGATCTTTCCGGTAGCCTGGTCACGATCACGCCTACCACTGCGGGTGCTCTAAAAGATGGTGACACGATTCAGTTGGGCGCTTCTTCCTCATCGTCTTCCAGCAGCACTACCAACCGTGGCGGCTTTGGCGGCCCGGGAGGATTCGGTGGATAACCAATCGGATGCTCCGCATGCCTTGATCCAGGTGGTAGATCTGACCAAGATCTTTTACATGGGCGAAAACGAAGTGCATGCTCTGGATAGGGTCAATTTCATTGTTCAAAAAGGTGAAATGCTGGCCATCATGGGCCCATCGGGTTCCGGCAAAAGCACACTCATGTCGATTATTGGTTGTCTGGATGTTCCAACTTCCGGTAGTTATATCCTGGACGGTCTCCCGGTTGAAAAAATGAACGACACTCAACTGGCCGATGTGCGCAGCAAAAAAATAGGTTTTGTCTTCCAGCAATTTAACCTGTTGGCCCGTACCAGCGCCCTGGAAAACGTACTTCTGCCGCTCAGTTATACCAATAAGAACAGGCGGGCGGCCCGGGACAAGGCCATGCAAGCGCTTGAACTCGTCGGTCTGAAAGATCGTGTCAAACATCATCCGAATGAGCTTTCAGGTGGACAGCAGCAGCGTGTGGCCATTGCCCGTGCCCTGGTGAATGATCCAGCCATCTTGATTGCGGATGAGCCCACTGGCGCGCTGGATAGCAAAACCGGCGAGGAGATCATGGGTCTCTTTCAATCCTTGCATAAAGACATCGGTCAAACGGTGATCATGGTTACCCATGATTCATTCATTGCCCGTCATACGGATCGCATCCTGCGTCTGGCGGATGGGCACATCATCACGGATGCCGTCAACCTGAACCCACTCAAAGCCGGAGAGGCTCGCCGCTCCGATGCCGAGATGTAAACAACTGGAGCTGGTATGTTAATCTCTCAAAATATCCTTACAGCTCTGCGCGGCCTGATGGCCAATAAACTACGCTCTGCTCTCACCATTCTGGGCATTGTGATCGGTGTGGCAGCCGTGGTGGCGCTTATGGCTATTGGTAACGGCGCCACGAGCAGCATTACCAGCCGCATCGCCAGCAATGGCTCCAATATGTTGAACATCCAGGCCGGACGCTCTCAACGACCGGTTGCCGGCGCTCCGTACACTCCGGCTTACCTGTATTATGCTGATTACGAATCCCTTGCCCGAACCTTGACTGACATCGCCGGGATCGCGCCTGCCTACCAGGGTCGTTTTACTGTTACCCAGGGAATTAACAGTTCATCAACATCCGTTACAGGTGTCACCGAGGATTACCTCAAGGTTAATAATTATGAGATTGCTAATGGACGGGCTATTAACGCCAATGACCGTACCAAGCAAAACGATGTGGCTTTGATTGGTGCTACCACTGCTACAGATCTTTTCCCAAACACACCGGATCCGGTTGGTATGGAAATTAGGATCAACAATATAAATTTTACTGTGATCGGCGTGCTAAAATCCAAAGGTTCCACAGGTTTTACCAACCAGGATGATTTGGTTTTGATCCCGTTGGAAACAGGCTACAGTCGTTTGTATTGCGCAAATGCCTCCCAAAACGGTCAAAAAGTGCTCAATGTGATCGCCGTTTCCGCCAGTTCGGCAGATACAGTCGATAGTGTTTCTTCCCAGATCACCTTTATTCTGCGCCACCAGCACCATCTTAAACTTGCCGACGCCGATGACTTCCGTATTTCAAACCAGGCGCAGTTACTTTCCACACTGAGTGGTGTTACCAGCACCTTGACGACTTTCCTGGGGGCCATCGCTGCGCTTTCTCTGCTGGTGGGCGGCATCGGCATCATGAACATCACCCTGGTCTCGGTCAGCGAACGTACCCGTGAGATCGGTTTGCGTAAGGCGGTCGGCGCGCGCAAAGATCATATTCTGTTCCAGTTCCTGGTGGAAACCATGACGCTCAGTATTACTGGAGGTGTGATCGGCATCCTGCTGGGGGCGGGCATCGCCGAGGTGGTAACCTTGTTGAAATTGATAACAGCCCAGGTGACATTTTCCTCAGTTATGTTGTCCTTCTCATTTGCCGTGGCCATTGGCCTGTTCTTCGGCATTTACCCGGCTTATCGCGCAGCCAACCTCGAACCAATGGAAGCGCTGCGCTCCGAATAAAACTTTATTCATAAAAGGAACCAAAAAATGAACAATCCTACTGCACGTCCAACTTCGGTTACGATCATCATAGCCATGCTTATTCTACTGGCAGTGGTCAGCGCAATTTCGGTTGGCACCAGTTTGGTGCTTGCCAGGAACTTTACCGGTGGCAGCGGCCGTCAATTTAATGGCACTCCCCAGGCCAGGGGCTTAGGCAATGGCACACCCGCACCGGGCGATACCGGTACAGGCGGCAATTCCCAGGGCAACGGAAATGGACAGGGCAGCGGTGGTAATTTCCCCGGTACGGGTAATGGCGGTACCGGCGGCAATTTTACCGGCGGCCAGGGCGGTAATGCTGGTAACTTTCAGGGCCGCAACAGCGGTGGTTTCAGCATGGTTACCATCGTGCGGGCGCTGGGATTGCCTTTCCAGGTAATCGGTATTCTCAATATTGCGCTGCCGATCATTGGCATTCTTCTGGTGTTGTTCTGCGCATGGGGTGTCTGGAAAATGAAGATGTGGGGCCTTAATCTGGCTACTCTCATGGCAGTGGTTTTCCTGATCGGCGCCGTATCAGCTTTGTTATCCCCCATCGGCCGTAACATCAACTGGTTCCGTATCGGTGAGAATGCGGTTAGTTTGCTGGCGACCCTTCCCATCCTTGGGCTCAGCTTTTTACCCTCAGTGCGGGATTATTTCCCCAAGCCAGAACCTAAACCAAAGAAAAAGTAAGCTCTGTGGATTGGCGTACAGCGAGTCAGACCTCGCTGTACGCTTTTAGAAATTTTCATACCGCAGCACTTTCCCAGTTGAACTATAAATTTGTTTGGGGAAGTATTTTTTCCAAGAAGGACCCTGCCATGCCCAAAACCATCCTGGTTGTTGATGATGAAGAACGCATCAGAGCCTTGCTTCAGGCTTATCTGACCCAGGAAGGATTCAGGGTTGTTCAAGCGGCCAATGGCGAACTGGCTTTGCCGTTGGTTGACCAGGAACATCCCGATATTATCCTTTTAGACATTATGATGCCTGAGATGGATGGATATGAATTCCTGCGTTTGTACTCAAAAACGCACAATGAACCGGTTATCTTGTTGACGGCCAAACTGGAAGAAAGCGATAAACTGGTAGGGCTTGAACTTGGCGCTGATGATTACATTACCAAGCCATTCAGTTTGCGTGAGTTGACAGCGCGTATTCGAACAGTTCTGAGGCGTGTTGGCAAGAGTCTGCCAGCCACAAACCTGCTGGAGGCTGGCGATGTTGTCATGGATCGGGATGCCTATCTGGTCACAGTTCATGATAAGCCTGTTTCGTTAACCCGCTCGGAATTTGATTTACTGGCTGCTCTGGTTACATCGCGGGGACGCACCCTGTCACGGCTGCAACTGCTTGATTTTGTTCAGGGCGTAGCATTTGAAGGCATTGAGCGCTCGATTGATGGGCATATTAAAAATTTACGTGCCAAAATTGAGCCCGATCCCCGCAATCCCATTTATATTGAAACAATTTACGGTGTTGGCTATCGTTTGAATCCCAACCGGAAGGCCGAATAGATGCGCAGGTTGAAGAGTTCCCTTCTGCTTAAGCTGATCCTGGCGTTTTGGATCGTGAGCATATTGGGCATCGTGACCGTGGCATTTCTGGCAGGCCGGGTCAGTCAACTTGAATTCAGTCGTTTTGTGAATGAAAGTCGTTACCAGAGTCTGGTTGATGATCTTTCAACGTATTACGCCAATAATGGCAACTTTACCAATGCGGCGTATTTGTTGGAAGGGGCCCAATCGCAGTTGGGGTTGCCAACCAAGGAATATCTGGTTGTCGATCTGAATGGCAACGTTTTGCTGGCGCAAGCCCAACACATCCCACCGGGTCTACCTTCGCCGGAGTTTACCCGCTTTGGTTTCCCGATCACATCTGACAGTCATGTCGTTGCTTACTTGATCCCTCTGCGACCGCCCAAGGGCCAGGCTGATAATCTTAGCGATATTCTGCAACGCATCAATCTAAACCTGTTTCTTGGAGTGATTTTTGCCACCTTTCTGGCGCTGCTTTTTGGTTGGATCATGGCCCGTAATATGATACGTCCTTTGCGTCATCTAAACGAAGTAACTCAATCAATCGCTCAGGGCGATCTTGATAGGCAGGTTATTATTACATCGCATGATGAAATTGGAACCCTGGCAACATCCTTTAATCAAATGATTGTCAGCCTGAAGCGCTCTCGCGATTTGCGCCGCCAGATGACAGCCGATATTGCCCATGAGCTTCGTAACCCACTCAGCATTATCCTGGGCAATGCTGAAGCCCTCAGCGAGGGAGTGCTGCCGGCCACCCCTGAAACGTTAGAAATCATTTACGATGAGGCCAAACACCTTTCACGCCTCGTGGATGATTTGCGCACCCTGTCACTCTCAGAATCGGGCGAATTGCATTTGCAGCGAGGACTGGCCTCGCCGCAGGATATTATTGAACGGAGC
Organism: uncultured Anaerolineae bacterium; assembly: GCA_903910795.1. Lineage (GTDB taxonomy): Bacteria > Chloroflexota > Anaerolineae > Anaerolineales > Villigracilaceae > UBA5195. Next base: position 8,764 of record CAIWAX010000115.1, on the reverse strand, counting down.
GCCTCGGCTTTTGGCATACGCGCCAGCGAAAAAGGACTTACCATCCAGACCTCGGCTGCCCGGGATTTGCCTGATATCGATGTGGATGTCGAGCGTATTCTTCAGATTTTGGCCAATCTGGTGGATAACAGCTTGAAACATACCCCCAGCGGTGGCACGATTCAATTGACAGCGAATTTGGATGATAAGAATGTGATCATTTCCGTTCAGGATACCGGCGCAGGTATCCAGCCGGAAGAGCTGCCCTTTGTTTTTGAGCGTTTTTATCGTGGCAAACAATCTCCGGGTCGTATCCAGGATGGATCAGGTCTTGGGTTGGCAATATCCAGAGCACTGGTTGAACTGCATGGTGGCAACTTATCTGTTGAAAGCCAGCCGGGGATGGGTACCAGGTTTATGATCAGCCTGCCAGCCGTTTTAAGTTAAACTGTAACTGCTCACGGGTTGCTTCATTTTAGGCGATGACCTATCCTTGCTAAAAACGTGCGAGGTGAAAGAACCCGGTAAGATCACACGATTTGCCTGGCAAATCGCACCGGAACGCAATATCGTGCCTTGTTTCACCCCGGATGCATCTACCGGGGACGTCCGTCGGAAGCGCCTGGGGCCGGGGGAATAGGTTACCCAAAAACGAGCAACCCGTGAGTAGGCGCCTATTTTTTGGTGTGTCTGTAAATCATCCAGATTGGGTGATTTTGTTTTTAAGGCAGGAAGTATAATTGTCATGGGTGAATTTTTAACGAAACCAGATGCGTTTTTTTGATCCGGGAAAAGGTACCTATGCCAAAACTTAAAAGTGCCGTTGCAAGTACGGAAAACCTGGCTGAAAAGGGCCCGGGTGGTACGCTTTTAGGTATCCTATCTGAAGGAGTTATTTGTCAGGATACTGCTGGCCGGATTCTCTCTGTGAACCCGGCTGCCGAGCGCATCCTTGGTTTCAGTTTATCGCAATTGCAGGGCTGCTTGTTTCGAGATTTGCCCCTCAAAGTTATCCATGAAGACGGTTCTGAATTTTCTGCTGAAGATTTTTCCGGAAATATAACGCTCCGAACCGGGCAGGCAGTAGAAAATGTCATCATGGGAATTTGCCAGCCAGATAAAGATGTCCCAGTTTGGTTACGCACCCATTCCAAACTGGAGTGTGTGGATGAAATTAATCGGACAGGTGTGGTTTGGACAACCTTCGAAGATATTTCTGAAATCAGGAAATATGAGTTGTTATTTCGTGCCAGTGAGCAGCGTTTTGATAATCTTAGCGAAACATCACCGGATGCGATTTTAACAACCGATCTGGATGGTCATTTCCAAACAGCCAACCGGCAGGCTTTGGAAATGCAGGGCTTTCACAGCCTTGAAGAATTGAAAACCAGTGGTTTGACGATATTCGAATTTGCTGCAGAGCCATCCTGGCTGCAGAATAAGAGCCGGCTTTTAAAAAGTTTGTTGGAAGTTTCACCCCGTCGAGTGGAGTTTACATTTTTGCGGCGGGATGGCTCAACTTTTCCGGTTGAAACAAACCTGGCGTTATTGGTAGATACATTTCAAAAGCCCTGTGGTTTTTTGTTGATTAGTCGTGATATTACCGATAGCAAATGGGGGAAAGCTGAACTCCGTAAACTTTCGCAGGCAGTTGTGCATAGCGGCGATAGCGTCATTATTACAGATATAGATGGTTCTATTGAGTATGTAAACCCTCAGTTTGAGCAAAGAACAGGCTATACCTTAGCCGAAGCTGTTGGTCAGACCCCCAGGCTTTTAAAATCCGGAGAACACAGACGGGAGTTTTACCGTAAATTATGGAAAACCATAAAATCTGGCCAAATCTGGCGAGGCGAACTGCTCAATAAACGAAAAGATGGGACATTGTTTTGGGAAGAAGTTAGCATTGCGCCAGTTTTTGACGAAACAGGGCAGATATGTAATTTCGTGGCTATCAACAAGGAAATCACAGAACGCAAACAGCTTGAACAGGCATTGCGCATAAAGGACAGCGCGATTGAGTCTTCGATCAACGCCATTATGATGGCCGAGTTGGATGGTAGATTAACGTATGTAAACCAGGCATTTCTACATCTTGGCGGTTTTCAGCATGCCGAGGACGTCATCGGGAAACCACTCACGAGTTTCTTGCAGGAAAATATGTCGAATGGGCAAGGGCTTCATAGCTTGCTTGAAAAAGGCAGTTGGCAAGGTGAATTATCTGTAAGAAGAAGCGATGGCAAATTGATCGATGTTTCTATTTCGGCACATCTGGTCAGAGATGACACTGGCAAACCACTCTGCATGATGAGTTCGCTTGTGGATATCACCGCCCGGAAGCAGGCTGAGGCGGCCGAAAGGGAAAACCGCCGCATGGCGGAAGCCTTATGGAAAACCGCCGAGGCACTCAGCAGCACGCTAAAACTGAATGATGTGCTCGACTTGATCCTGGAGAATGCCGGGCAAGTGATTGCTTACGATTCGATTACCATTATGTTGCTTGAAGGTCAAAAGCTCAAAGTGGTGCGCCACCGGGGTTATGCTGAACGTGGCATGAAAACTTATATTGAAAATGCTGATTTTAATATTGCAGATTTTCCTTTGCTGAATTTAATGCTGAATACTCGCCAGCCGTGCATTATCCCGGATGTCTTGCATTCCCCAAAGTGGATTAAGTATACCAATTCAGCCTGGATACGTTCTTATGCGGGTGTGCCAATCTGCAAGCGTGAGCAAGTAATTGGATTCTTGAATTTAAATAGTTCCACAACTAAATTCTTCTCCATGGAACTTGCCAGCCGTTTACAGGCTTTTGCCAGTCAGGTAGCAGTGGCGATCGAGAACGCGCGGCTTTACGAGCAGGATCATATTTTATCGATTACAGATGGTTTGACTGGGCTCCATACAAGTCGTTATTTTTTTGAATTGGCGAACCTGGAATTCGAGCGTTCCCTACGTTATAACAGCGATCTTTCGATTGTGATGATTGATGTTGATTATTTTAAGCGGGTGAATGATACTTTTGGTCATCTGGTAGGCGACGATGTGCTTCGTGAACTTGCGCGGCGGGTGCGAAGCTGTCTCAGAGTGGTGGACATTGCGGCGCGCTTTGGCGGTGAAGAATTTGTTTTGTTAATGGTAAAAACAAAACAATCTGAGGCGTGTCAGGTGGCTGAACGCGTCAGAAAGGTAGTGGCTGAGGTGCCAATTGAATTGCCCGGAGGTCAACAAGTCTGGATTACCATCAGCCTGGGGGTGGCTACTCTGAAGGCTGAGCATCTAAATTTGGATATGCTGGTGAAGAGTGCGGATGATGCTTTGTATGCCGCCAAATCGGCGGGTAGGAACCGCACCCTGGTTTGGCGATCTGATCAATAATTACGAGCTGTCTGTGTTGGTAGCAAAATGGATAAGAGGCATAACTTTTATCTTTTGAGCCTGGTTGGGTATAATAATTTTAACGAAGCCTTTTGGACTACTGATATATCTGAATTCGCTTGTGGCGCAACATAATTTGCCGGGTGCATTGTTTGCTCATTTGGCACGTCGGTTTTTGATCCATGCAGGTACAACACTCAATTATTTGAATAAACTTTCAAATAACGACCAGCTTCCCAGGATAAGCAGGAAGGCAATCATGATATAGGCTTCGCCGCTATCAGCTCTTACTCCCAATGGCCCCACAAGCATTGCGGCGGCGATGGCAAATAGAATAACTCCAGTGATACTTTCAAGTACTTTGCTGCTGGTGATGTGTCTGTTGTTAATCATATTCTTATACTCCTTTTAAACGAATCCAGGATTTAGAAAATAATCAGGCAGCTTTTTGCAATTTCCGGCAACATAAATAAACCCGCCGCGGGATTGCCTGCTGCGCTTCGTGTATATAAACGGCCATTCTTCTGGACCCAGGCCTGCTATTTTGTGGTCGCTGTAGTGAATTATTTAATGGTTTACCCTGTCCACCAGGTAAACCATCTGCAGACGATCAATCCGTATTGGCTGTCCACACCCCTGCCCAATGGAAAGTACCCATAAATTCCGTATCCATCAGGTTGAATACTCCTGATCTGCCGGATCGCATACCAATCAGTAAAAACGCTTTGCTTTTACTAATCAGTTTCACTTATATTATACATTTTTCTTGTGTAACAGTCAAGGGTTTGTGAATTATTTCACAAATACAAATAAATTCGACATATTTTCCCCGAATTATTTGTCGGTAACGCGCCGTTGATGATGTTGTATTTTATTTTTATACATGGCCTGATCTGCCATGCTGATAACTTTCTCAAGCGAAATTCCTGGCAGGCTGGTGGCTGCGCCAAATGAAATACTTAATTCAGGCTCACGATAAAATTTGTTATTGAAGTCAACCAGTTCTTGGAAGTGAATTAATTTGTCAGCCGTGCCCTGCCCATCCGTACCGGGCAGAATGATAACGAATTCGTCACCTCCAATACGCGCTGCTGTTTGATTCTTGCCAACAAAGGCTTTGAGAACCTCCGCTGCGCGGCGAATCAAGGCGTCGCCCGCCAGGTGCCCCAGTGTATCGTTGGTGCTTTTTAACCTATCCAAATCGAGAAGGATGATGCTAATTGGTTCAATGCGCTTCTTCTCGAGATGCAGCAGTGTTTCCTCAAAGTAAGCGCGATTGAACAAACCGGTCATAACGTCATGGGTGCCGAGGTAACGTAAGTATTCTTCAGCTTTTTTGCGGGCTGAAATGTCCTGGATTGCCACCAGTGCCCATCCAAAACTGTCTTCAAAGCCGGGCATAATGCGAAAATCGAGGTGAATATTGATTGCGTCGCCATTCAGGGAATAATTTAGACCTTCACGCTCGTAAGCCAGTTTTCCATTCCACAGATCGACTAATTCTTTTGAGAAATGGGTGCCCATGTCATCGCGGAAAACCTTATCAAGGTTTGAAATCAGATGTTCTTTCGATTTCGCCCCGAAAAGACTTATGGTTTTTTTGTTAATATTTAAGACTTTAATCAGGCTCATGCAGTGAGTAACTGCTAGTGGGTGGCTGTCTAGATAATCCCATAGATCTGTTACTCCTTCGGCTCGCAGTCCATCAAAATAGGCCTTGATCGCGCTGTAATCTTCTTCCCATAACGAAATGGGTGAGGCTTCAAACAGGTCTGATAAACGCCTTTCAGTCGCTTTCCGTTCACTTATATTTTCTATGGTAACCAGCACATGCTCCCAACTTTGTTCGGCGCCTGGCAAAATGCGCCAATGCAGCAGGATGTCGATGGCTTTCCCAGACAAGGTGTAGTTGATGCCTTCACCGGCCCACTCCAAATCGCCTTTCCACAAAGCATAGATTTCACTCTCAAGGTGATGGCGCATTCCATCGCGGAATATCCTGGGAAGATTATCCAAAATAGCATGTTTTGAAACTGCTTCAAACATTTTTAATGTTTGCTGGTTAACATCAATGACTTTGATCTGGTTCATGCAATCATCAATAAAGCCAGGATTTTCTCCCAGGTAGCCTTCCATGGACTTAATGCCTTGCATGCGCAGAGTATCAAACAGATGTTTGATCCCGCTATAATCTTCTTCCCACAATGAGATTGGCGCGCAATCAAACAAAATTTGGTAATGCTCCTCAAAATTGAAATCAGGCATGGCTCACCTCTCTTTCATTATAGCAACCAATGGCGAATTAAGGTTTTCCTGAGGGCTAAGAATATAAAAAGACCAGTAACTGCTCACGGGTTGCTTCACTTTAGGTGATGACCTATCCTCGCGAAACACCACTTGCGGGGTATTTTCGCCGATGCCACAACTGGGTGAGCAGTTGCAAAGACTAATTCGATTTTGGATTGAGCGGGTAAGGTAAAATTCCTGATCGAAAGTACCCATAAATTCAGTATATCAGTTGGCGCTTTTCTTTTGGAGGAATTTTTATGGCTTTAATCGTAAGGCGAATGCTCTTTTTTATTAGCCTTCCACTGGCTATCATTCTCTTGATGAATAGCTATACCCACAACCACCTGGTTGTACTTCAATATTTATTGGCAGCGGCACCTATCCTGATTGTTTTAACCTGTATGATAGTGTTTCGTATCGGAGGACAGTACGCCGGCCCAATTGGATTGCTGGCTGGCATATTGGTGGCTTATCAGGCTTTTGGCCTGACATCAGAAGTGTTCTGGGTTTCTCAGGGCAAGGGTTTTTTGCTGAGCCTGTATGTTCTGGCTGTTTTCTGTCCAGCATTGTTGTTATACAACACCGTCAATCAGGCTAACGGTATTCAATCGATTGTCCTGGCGTTGGAAGGTTTGATCACCGATCGAGGTATCCTTTTGATTATTGTCGCCTGGGCCTTCAGTTCCATGCTTGAGGGTCTGGCGGGTTTTGGCGTACCGGTCGCGATCATTTCGCCCATATTGGTCGGTCTGGGCGTCCCGCCTGTTTTGGCTGTCGCTTCAGTTGCCATCGGCCATGCCTGGTCGGTGACTTTTGGTGATATGGGAGTAATTTTTCAAACCCTTATTTCTGTGGTTAAAGCCAACCCACATGATCTGGCGTTTTATGCCGCAGTTTTACTTGGAATTGCCTGCCTGTTATGCGGTATGGTTGTGGCTCATTTATATAAACGCCTGGATCGTTGGCCCGCAGTGGTGATACTTTCACTGGTTATGGCATTCGTCCAGTATATTTTTGCGGTAAATCAAATTCCGGCTCTGGCTGGGCTCATCGCTGGTTTATCCGGTGTACTGGGGGGCATCGCCCTGAGCTGGTTCTATACAAAAGATGTTCAAAACAAACCAGCATGGCCTTCCCTGACCATGCCGCTCAAATCAGCGTTGTTGAGTTACGGTGGGCTGACACTATTAATGATATTAATCACGGTTATCAAACCGCTCAACCAGCAATTAGGGAATATGATTTGGAGCGTTGCCTTCCCGGAAGTCAAAACCCTGGGTGGTTTTGTAACTGCGGCGGTGCTAAAACAAACCTATCGCCCACTGCTTCACCCAGGAACATCCATATTATTGGTGACGGTTATCAGTTATTTGTATAATCAGCGTTCCCATCTGTACGAGCGAGTCAATTTTTTAAAAATAATTTCCATTACCTGGAAGTCATCCTGGCCTGCCATGCTTGGAATATTGAGCATGGTTGGCCTTTCAGCCTTGATGGATCACGCGGGTATGACCTTTCAACTGGCCGAGTTATTTAGCAGCATTTTTAAATCCACATTTCCGCTCGTATCAACATATATTGGCATGCTGGGGGCATTTGCCACCGGGAGTAATAACAATTCCAACGTACTTTTTGGGCCGTTGCAGGAAAGTATCGCTATCTTGCTAAATATTACACCTGCGATCATCATTGCCGCTCAAACCACCGGTGGATCACTTGGAAGTATGATTGCGCCAGCCAAAATCATTGTGGGCTGCAGCACTGTTGGTATTCAGGGCCAGGATGGCGATGTATTAAGAATAACCATCCCTTATGGGCTGCTGATTGGTCTGGTGATGGGGGTTGTGACACTGGTAATGATCAGGTAACTGTTAAGAATTGGCAGAAAAAAAAATGGAAAGTACCCATGTGTTCAGAATAACCCAAACCGGCTCCGTTCCTAGCGGAGCCGGTTTGGGTGTTCAATATGGAAGGTACCCACCCACAGGGCAAATGTAAGTTCAGTATCGAAAAAGCGGGGTGATTAAAAGACCTTTGAAAGTTCGTCCAACTGGGAAAGTTCTGCATCAGACAGCTTGAAGTGCATGGCGCCTGCGCTTTCATCTGCCTGCTTAACTTTTGTCGCGCCCGGGATAGTTACAACGCTGTCTCCATTAAAACTGATCAGCCAATTCAAAGCCACCTGGGCAGGTGTGGCGCCATAGTTGGAGCCAATGGCTTCCATTGTTTCAACCAATTTCCGGCTGCGTTCTATGTTGCCTTGCATTCTGGATCGCCAGAAAAAATGCTTCTGTTTGAGCAGTTCCGGGTTTTTATGATATTTACCGGTCAGCAGGCCAGAGCCCAATGGGGTGTAAGCGATAATTGTAACGCCCAGCTCCCTGGCGGTGTCGAGGATGCCGTTCTTTTCGATGGAGCGATCCACCAGGCTGTAGCGTACCTGGTTGACCGCCAGTGGCAGGCCGCGCTTTTGCAGGGCTTTATGAGCCCGGCGCATCTGTTCTGCGTTGAAATTGCTGATACCTACTGAACGAATTTTTCCTGCTTCAACCAGATCAGCCATTGCGTTCATCTCAGCTTCCGGTGTAGAAAAGCTGAAGGGCTGGTGAACCATGTACAGGCTGATGCTGAACCCATCCAGGTACCGGATGCGATCATGGATAGTGATAGGTATGTTGCGGGCTGTTCGTAACAATGGCCACCATTTTGTCGCCACAATTACATCCTGGTCTGTTTTTCCAGCAGCTTTCAAGGCTTTTGACAGGCTGGCTTCTGAAGTACCGCCCCCATACAGTTCCGCGGTATCAAACCAGTTGATGCCGCCATCCAGGGCTGCTTTTACCGTGGCATTTTTCTCTGCCTGGTCGATGGCAGGAAAAGCGGATCCGATCATGCCGCTGCCACCCCCTGAGAACTCCATCATACCCAAACCAATCGGGGTAACCATGATATTTGTTTTGCCGAGTGTCCGTCTCGAAAATTGTAATTGCGTTGTCATGCAGATTCCTTTTTGAAATTTCGATTTTTGTAAATACACATCCAGTCGTGATACATCTCAGGGTCGCTTCTACCAATTATTAGACCTCTTGCGAAAGTGATTATGTCTGGGCGAAAACGT